>JBBQFJ010000081.1:0-14958 GCA_038321755.1 Acidimicrobiia bacterium
GGTGGTCGCCCCCGTCTTGGCCGTGGCCGGGCCGGTGGCCGACTCACGAGCCGCGGCGGGCACCGCTCCGGCGACGAGCGCCGCGGTGACGAGCACCGCCGCAACGAACACGGACCTGCTGGGAGCGCGCATCGATTCTCCTGCTCGGACGACAAGGTGGTGGTGCCGGTCTGCAGGGCACGGTACGTATCGAACCCGTGTGAAGTCGTCCGTGCGCGCACGGAGATCGGAGGATCGCCCATCGTGTTCGCCAACACGCCGGGACCTGCGTCTGGAGGTCGGTGGATTCGATCACGTCGGCGGCGTCGTCAAGACCGCGTTGTTCTGCCCGCTCGTGCCTGCTCGTGTCAATGCCGCTCCCTCGGCGCGAACGGAGGTGGTCCGAGGATGTCGACGGCGCCGGTGCGCTGCGCCCACTCCTGGACCCGAGCGAAGTCGACGGGACCTTCGATCGCGGCGGTGGCCGGGTCGCTGGCGCCCACGTAGAACGGCTCGCTGCCGCCCGGGGTCTGGAACGTGAGGAGTCGGGCGACCTCGGACCTCACTACGAACGCGTGCGGAACTCCTCGCGGCGCCATCGTGACGGCACCGGTGCCGATCGTCTCCTCGAGCTCGCCGATGCGCACCTGGATCTCACCTTCGAGGACGTAGAGCAGCTCGTCCGCGTCCGGGTGACTGTGGAGCGGGGTCATCTTGCCGTCGGACATGCGGTCCTCGAACACGAAGAAGGCGCCCCCGGTCTCCTCGGCGGTGGCCTTCCAGGTGTGGGTTCCGCCGCCGGCGAACCAGCGCCGCTCGCCCTCGCCGCCGGCACGGATGATCGGACTGGCTGTGTTCATCGGAGCGCTCTCGTTTCCGCGGATGCCGCGTCTGGGGCCGTCTCGATGCGCCTCTCGCTTGGTGCGCCTCTCGACGAGACTTCCCGACGGGAAGTATATGGGACGTCAATCCCATGATGAGATTAAGATACCATCATGGTGATGTCAACGGCGTACGAGATGTCGGGGCGCACGCAGCAGAAGCACAGGACCCGTGGCGCCTTGGTCGCCGCAGCCGGTGAGCTCTTGGCGCGCGGGGTGACACCCACGGTCGAGCAGACGGCCGAGGCAGCAGGGATCTCGCGCACGACGGCGTACCGGATCGAGGAGGCGCTTGCACCATGTCGCGCGCAGCTGTCGGAGTCGGATCTGCGAATGCTCGTGCTTGCGATCCGCAGCGCGATCGGTATCGAGGCGCTCGTGTGGCTGACCGACGTCGCCGGGCTGTCTCGCGTCGAAGCCGCCGAGCTGACGCGCTGGTCAGCGCTCGCATTGTTGCGATCGGCGCTCGTCCTCGTCCCGGACGGCGACTCGAAACCCCGCTGATCTGAGGGATCAGTCCGCACGGCACACAGCGGCGCTCATCGCCGCCACCAACCGCAGACCGGCCAGCTCGGTTCGTGTTCTCGTTGCTACGTGCCGACCGGGCTTCCCTCGTCGACCTGAGCCGGCGCGGCGCGCCGCTGGCGCGTCCAGCGGAAGAGCGCATCAGCCGAGACAGCGGCGAGGACCACGAGGGAGACCTCCGCCGGCGCCCGGAACCGCACGTACCCGTACGCGAGAAAGGCGACGGTGAGGGTGACGATCGCGAAGGGAATCGCGAGGGGCCACCATGTCGTGCGTCGACGGTGGAGCACGATCACGCCGGCGACCGCGAACGGCAGGAGCACGTAGTACATCACGAGCCCCGCCCACCCGACCTCGATCGTCCGACCCTCGCGCTCGCCGAGCCGTGCGCCTTGGAGCGGCCGGTACAGCTCCCACACGCGGGCGACTCGCACGGCTGCGACGAGCGGCGCGCGGTCGAGGTGATCGCCGATGTAGTCGAGCGCCGCGTCGCGCTGGCGCGTCGCCATGACGGCGGGATCCTTCGATTCCTCGACGGCGATCGTGCACTCCGTGTTCCAGAGTCCGATCCCCTCGCCGCCATAGCTTCGGTCGCAATTGGCGCCGAGCAGCGTGCCACCGTCGTCGGTTGCGAGGTACGTCGGCTCGGCGAACGTCGTCATGTTCCTGATGATCCACGGCGCGACGGTCACCGTGAAGACGGCGATCACGATCGCACCCCAGGCGAATCGGGAGCGCCAGGTGGCGCCCTTTGCGAGCAGGACGGCGGGCGCGGCCAGCATGGGGATGAAGAGCGTGAGCTCTCCGCGCGTGAGGACGCAGAGCCCACAGATGAGACCCAGCGCAGCCGCATTGCCCCAACCCGGGGCGCGCAACAGCCGATACGTGAAGAGGAGCGCGAGCGCGACGCTGAGGACCGCGAGGGTGTCGGCCATCACGATCCCGTTCGAGATCCAGAGGTTCGGATAGATGGCCGCGATCGCCGCGGTGAGCAGTCCGACCCGGTCGCCGGCGACCGCCCGCCCGAGCAGGCCGATCACGACGACGCCGAGCGCGCCGAGGATCGCCATCGTCAACCGCTGGGGGATCGCCGCCGGCATGTCGAGCCCGAAGATCGCAGTCGCTGGTGTGATCGCGAAGACGGTCATGGGTGGCTGCCCGGCGTAGGGCTGGCCGAGGAACTCGAGGCCGTCGCCGTCCACGACCGATTCCGACACCAGGAGGTAGGCGGTCGAGTCGTAGAAGTGGTCGTCGTGCTGGGTGATCGCGAGCACGTAGGCGACCCGACCGACCAGCGCGAGCGCCGCGATCACGAGCAGGATCCAGACGAACCGCGACACGCCGCTCACCTTCGGTTGCTTGGTCACTGCCGCCGCCCTGCGTCCTTGGCGCGCGCGAGCAGGCCGCGGGCGATCACGATGCGCTGAATCTCGTTCGTGCCTTCGCCGATGATCATCAGCGGCGCGTCTCGGAAGTAGCGCTCCACCGGGAGCTCGGTCGTGTATCCGACCCCGCCATGGATCCGCATCGACTCGGTCGCGAGCTCGAGCGCCGTCTCGCTCGCGAACAGCTTGGCCATGCCCGCCTCGACGTCGCACCGGAGGCCGGCCTGCTTCCGCTGCGCGGCGGAAACCGTGAGCAGTCGCGCCGCTTCGAGCTTGGTCGCCATGTCAGCGAGCTTCAGCTGGATCGCCTGGTGCTGCGCGATCGGCTTGCCCATGGTCACGCGCTCCTGCGCGTATGCGAGCGCCGCTTCGAACGCGGCACGCGCGACGCCGACCGCCCGCGCGGCGATGTTGATGCGTCCGACCTCGAGCACGCTCAGGATCTGGGGGAGGCCCCGACCATCGTCGCCGAGCAGCGCGTCGCCGGGCATGCGGTGCTCGATGTAAGACATCTCCACCGTCTCGACGCCCTTGTACCCGAGCTTGCTGACGTTCTTCGAGATCGAGATGCCGCCGGAGTGCAGGCCGGGATCCTTCTCCACGACGAATGCCGACACGCCGGCCTCGGTTCGAGCCGCGAGGGCCACGACGCTGGCCTTCTCGCCGTTCGTCACCCACGCCTTGGTGCCGTTGACCACCCATTCGTCACCGTCACGGGTCGCGCGGCAGGAGATGTTGCTCGTGTCGCTCCCGGCATCGGGCTCTGACAACGACAGTGCGCCGCGACGCTCGCCGGTTGCCATCGACGGGAGCAGTCGTCGCTTCTGCTCCTCGGTGCCGAAGCTGCTGATCAACGTTGCGCAGATGGTGTGCGTGTTGACCACGCCGGAGAGCGACATCCAACCGTAGGAGAGCTCCTCGATGATGCCGATGTAGGTGAGGAGATCGAGACCGAGCCCGCCGAACTCCTCGGGGACCGTGATGCCGAACAGGCCGAGGTCCTTCATCGCTTCGACGATCGCGGTCGGGTACTCGTCGGCATGCTCGAGCTCGCTGGCGACCGGGATGACCTCGCGCGCGACGAACTTGCGGACGGTCGCGATGATCTCTTCTCGAACCTGTGGTTCCGTGGTCATGGTCATTCCTAGCGCACACGCTCGGGCCGCTGAGGCCGAGTGAGCTCGCACGACCGGCTACAAACACTGCAGGACCCGGACGGTCGGGTCGCCGCTGACCGAGGAGACCCAAGCGCGTGGAGATCGAGGGGAAGAAGGCGGTCGTCGTCGGGGGTGCCTCCGGGATGGCACGCGCGGCGGCCGAGATGCTGCACGAGCAGGGCGCGTCGATCGCGATCCTCGACCTCGCGACGTCGACGGGCGCCGAGGTGGCCGAAGGGCTGGGCGGCTCGTTCCACCCGGTCGACGTCACCGACTTCGAGGGGGCCGAGGTCGCGCTCGCGGCCGCCGTCAGGGAGCTCGGCGGGCTCCACATCGCAGTGAACACCGCGGGCGGAGGCACGGCGATGCGCACGCTCACCAAGGAGGGCCCGCACCCGCTGGATGCGTTCCGACAGGTCATCGACCTCAACCTGGTCGCGACCTTCAACCTCAACCGGCTACAGGCATCGCACATGTCGACCAACGAGCCCGAGGACGGCGAGCGCGGCGTGATCATCGACACGGCGTCGATCGCGGCGTTCGAAGGGCAGATCGGTCAGGTCGCCTACACCGCGGCGAAGGCGGGCATCGCGGGCATGGCGTTGACCATGGCGCGTGACCTCGGGACGCTCGGCATCCGCGTCATGGCGATTGCTCCGAGCCTCTTCAGCACCGGAATCACCGAAGGGATCCCCGACGACTTCGCGAGCGCGCTCACCAAGGACGCGGCGTTCCCGAAGCGCATGGGGCGGCCGGAGGAGTACGGCCGCCTCGCGGTCGCGATCGTCGAGACGCCGATGCTCAACGGTTCGTGCATCCGGCTCGACGGCGGGCAGCACTTCGCGCCGAAGTAGGTGCCCACCGCCCGTCGTCGCCGACGTCAGGCGTCCGACCGGAGGCCGAGGCCGCGCGCGATCACCAACCGCTGGATCTCGCTCGTACCCTCGCCGATCTCCAGGATCTTCGAGTCGCGGTAGTAGCGGTTCGCTGCGGTCTCCTCGAGGAAGCCCGATCCGCCGAAGATCTGGGTCGCCGTTCGGCCGGCGTCGACCGCGGCCTCCGTGGCCTGGAGCTTCGCGATGGCCGCCGCCTGTCGGAACGGGAGGCCCTGGTCCTTGCGCCATGCCGCGTGGTACGTGAGGAGGCGGGCGCTCTCGAGCGCGACGGCGAGGTCGGCGATCTGGAAGCTCACCCCCTGGAACCGGGCGATCGGTCCGCCGAAAGCATGCCGCTCGTTCGCGTACTCCACGCAGACGTCGAGGCACGCACGAGCGAGGCCGACTGCGAGCGCCGCGATCGCGACCCGGCCACCATCGAGGATGGCGAGGAACTGCTGGAAGCCCTTCCCAGGAGTGCCGAGCAGGTTCGTGTTCGGGACGCGGCAGCCGTCGAGTCGCAGCGCGTGCGTGTCCGACGCGCGCCACCCCATCTTCTTGTAGGCGGGGTCGACGTGGAGTCCCTGTGTGTCAGCGGGCACCAGGAACGCGCTGACGCCTTCCTCGGTGCGTGCCGTCACCGTGATGACGTTCGTGAGGGGTGTGCCGGAGTTGGTGATGAACTCCTTCGCGCCATCGATGATCCACTCGTCGCCGTCACGGACCGCGCGGGTCCTCGTGGAGGCGGCGTCGGATCCGGCTTCGGCTTCCGTGAGCCCGAAGGCTCCGAGCGCTCGCCCCGCGGCCATGTCGGGCAGCCACGCTCGGCGCTGCTCGTCGGAACCGAACGCGAGGATCGGTCCGATCCCGAGTCCGACGGCGGCCGAGAGCGTGATGGCGACGGACGAGTCGACGGCGGCGAGCTCTTCCACGGCGATGCAGAACGTGCTGAAGCTCGCGCCCGCACCACCGAGCTCCTCGGGCACCAGGAGGCCGAACAGTCCGAGCTCGCCCATCTGCTGCACCGTCTCGATGGGGAACTCGCCGCTCTGGTCGCGCGCGGCGGCGTGGGGTGCGACCTGCTCGCCGGCGAACTGCCGCACGACCGCTCGGAACGCGTCGTCCTCGGCACTGGCGGCGAAGTCCATGCGGGGAGCCTACGGAACGACCGATCGAGGCAGAGGAGCAGGCTTTCGACTAGATGAGTGAGTACTCACTCATCTAAGGTCGCAGCATGACGAAGCGCCCCGAACGCCTGGCTGCCGGCGGAGTGGCCACGGCCCGGGTGCGGGCCACGGCGCTGCCGCCGTCCGAGCGGCGGGCCGAGATCGTGGCCGCAGCGTTCCCACTCCTCTTGGCGCACGGGTGCGCCGTGACGACTCGCCAGATCGCCGAAGCCGCCGACATCGCCGAAGGCACGATCTTCCGCGTCTTCCCCGACAAGGTGAGCCTCATCGAAGCGGTCGTCGAGTCGGCGCTCGACACGGCATCCGTCGACGCCGCGCTCGCGGCCATCGACTCGAACCTCCCGCTCGAGCCGCGGCTCATCGCGGCCGTCGAGATCCTTCGTCGGCGCTTCGCCGACCTCCTCCAGCTCCGCACCGCGGTCGGGATGATGGAGTTCTCGATGAGCTCCCCGTCTATGACCCAGCGCGACCACGCGCCCGACCTCACCGCACTCGCCGCGCTGTTCGAAGCCGATCGCGCGCAGCTTCGCCGCGACCCGCTCGAAGCTGCCCACCTGCTCCGCGGCCTGACGATCGCCGGCACGCACCCCGCACTGATCCTCGACGAGCCGCTGACTCCCGCCGAGATCGTCTCGCTCTTCCTCGACGGTGTTCGGCGCGCGGATGCGCATGATCTCGGGGGAGGGGAGTGACGTGCTGATCGCGCTGCTCCGCACGTTCCTCGGTCCATACCGACGGCCGCTGACCATCGTCGTCGGGCTCACGTTCGTCCAGGTGATGTGCACCCTGTTCCTGCCGGCGCTGAACGCCAACATCATCGACCAGGGCGTCATCGCCGGCGACACCGACTACATCTGGCGCACCGGTGGTCTGATGCTCGTGATCACCTTCGTGCAGGTTGCCTTCGCGATCACCGCGGTCTACTTCGGCGCTCGGGTCGCGATGGCGTTCGGCCGTGACGTGCGCAAGGCCCTCTTCCATCGCGTCACCGACTTCTCGGCGCAGGACGTTGCCAGCTATGGCGCCCCCTCGCTGATCACGCGCATCACCAACGACGTGACCCAGGTCCAGATCCTGGTGCTGATGTCGTGCACGCTGCTCATCGCCGCGCCGTTCACGATCATCGGTGGCGTGATCCTCGCCGTGCGCGAAGACGCCGCGCTGTCGTTGCTCCTCCTGATCGCCATCCCGGTGCTGCTGCTCGCCGTCGGCACCGTCATCAGCAGGATGGTCCCGCAGTTCCAGGTGATGCAGACGCGGCTCGACCGGATCAACGAGATCCTGCGAGAGCAGATCACCGGGATCCGGGTGGTCCGGGCGTTCGTGCGCGAGCCCGACGAGGCCGATCGGTTCGCCGAGGGCAACGACGCACTCACCATGACCTCGTTGCGGGCGGGCCGGCTCATGGCCTTCATGTTCCCCACGGTGATGCTGGTCGTGAACATCACGAGCGTCGCGGCGATCTGGTTCGGCGGCAAGCGGATCGGCGCCGGCGACATGCAGGTCGGCGCCATGATCGCGTTCCTCAGCTACCTGATCCAGATCCTCATGTCCGTGATGATGGCGACCTTCGTGGCGGTGCTCGCGCCGCGTGCCGCCGTGAGCGCGGAGCGGATCAAGGGCGTGCTCGACGCCGAGACTTCTGTCGTCGCGCCGTCCGCGCCGGTCACCCGGCTCGCGGCGGTTCCGTCATTGGAGCTGCGCGACGTCGAGTTCGCCTACCCGGGTGCTGACTTCCCCGTCCTCTGCGACATCTCCTTCACCGCCAAGGCGGGGCAGACCACCGCGATCATCGGCAGCACCGGTGCGGGCAAGACCACGCTGCTCAACCTCGTACCGCGCCTGTTCGACGCGACCGGCGGCGCGGTGATCGTCGACGGGGTCGACGTGCGCGAGATCGAGCCCGACCTGCTCTGGAGCCGCATCGGCCTGGTGCCCCAGAAGCCGTACCTGTTCTCCGGCACCGTGGCGAGCAACCTGCGATACGCGAACCCCGACGCCACCGACGAGGAGCTCTGGGAGGCACTCGAGATCGCACAGGCGAAGGGGTTCGTCTCGGCGATGCCACGTGGGCTGGACGCACGGATCAGCCAGGGTGGCACCAACGTGTCGGGCGGGCAGCGCCAGCGCCAGGCGATCGCCCGGGCGATCGTCCGTCGACCGGGCATCTACCTCTTCGACGACTCCTTCTCCGCGCTCGACCTCGCGACCGACGCGCGGTTGCGCGCCGCGCTCGTCCCGGTGGTCGCCGATGCCGTGACGGTCATCGTGGCGCAGCGGGTCTCGACGATCATCAACGCCGATCAGATCCTGGTGATCGAGGATGGCCGCCAGCTCGGTCTCGGGACGCACCGCGAGCTCCTCGCGACGTGTCCGACCTACGCCGAGATCGTCGCGTCGCAGCTCACCGAGGAGGAGGTGGCGTGAGCGAGGAGTCCGAGTTCGTCGAGCTCGAGGACGCCGCCGCGCGAGCCCCCGAAGAGGCCCGCGCCGGGATGAACGCGCGGTGGGGCGCGGCAGGGCTGCCGCTCGATCGCTCGAAGGACTTCAAGACGTCGACCCGACGCCTGGCCGCGCGGCTGCGGCCGGATCGCCGGAACGTCGTGGTCGTGCTGCTCCTGGCCTTCACGAGCGTCGCCCTCGTCGTGATCGCGCCGCGAGTGCTCGGGAGCGCGACCAACGTCATCGTCGACGGCGTCACCTCCGGCAAGGGCATCGACTTCGACGAGCTCGCTCGGATCTTGCTCCTCGTGCTCGGGATCTATCTCGTGGCCGCTGGGCTCGCCTACTCCCAGGCTTACCTGCTCGCGGGCGTGGTCCAGCGGGCGATGTACCGGCTGCGTGCCGATGTCGAGGACAAGCTCAACCGGATGCCGCTCGGCTACGTCGACGGGCGCCCGCGCGGCGACATGCTGAGCCGGGTCACCAACGACATCGACAACCTTGCGCAGGCTCTCCAACAGACGCTGAGCCAGCTGCTCACCTCGACGCTGACCATCATCGGCATCGCCATCATGATGTTCACCATCTCGCCGTTGCTCGCGCTCGTGGTGCTGGTCACGATCCCGGTATCGATCTTCCTGATCAAGGTGATCACCAAGCGGTCGAAGACGAAGTTCTCCGACCAGTGGCGTCACACGGGGTCCTTGAACTCGCAGGTCGAGGAAGCGTTCACCGGGCACACGCTGGTGAAGGTGTTCGGGCGTCAACACGACGTCGAGCAGTGGTTCAACGAGAAGAACGACGAGCTGTTCGAGGCGAGCTACGCGGCGCAGTTCATCTCCGGCACGATCCAGCCGCTGATGATGTTCCTCGGCAACCTGAACTACGTCCTCATCGCGCTGATCGGGGGGTTGCGCGTCGCATCCGGTCAGATGAGCATCGGAGACATCCAGGCGTTCATCCAGTACTCCCGCCAGTTCACCCAACCGATGACGCAGCTCGCGTCGATGATCAACGTGATGCAGTCGGGCATCGCGTCGGCCGAGCGCGTCTTCGAGCTCCTCGATGCACCGGAGGAGCTGGAAGAGGACGCGATCCCGCTCGAGGACGTCGAGCACAAGGGTCGGGTCGAGTTCGAGCACGTGTGGTTCTCGTACGACCCGCTGAACCCCCTCATCGAGGATCTGTCGCTCGTGGCGGAGCCCGGGCAGACGATCGCGATCGTCGGACCGACCGGCGCCGGCAAGACGACGTTGGTGAACCTCATCATGCGCTTCTACGACGTCGATCGTGGCGTGATCACCCTCGATGGCAACGACATCACCAAGCTGCGTCGTCGCGACCTGCGATCGAACTTGGGGATGGTGCTCCAGGACACTTGGCTCTTCGGGGGCACGCTCCGCGAGAACATCGCCTACGGAAACCTCGACGCGACCGACGAAGAGATCTACGCGGCAGCGCGCTCCACCTACGTGGACCGATTCGTGCACTCCCTGCCCCAGGGATACGACACCGTGATCGACGACGAGGGTGGCACGGTGAGCGCGGGCTAGAAGCAGCTCCTGACGATCGCCCGAGCATTCCTGGCCGACCCCACCATCCTGATCCTCGACGAGGCCACCAGCTCCGTCGACACCCGCACCGAGGTCCTGATCCAACACGCGATGGCCGCACTCCGATCCAACCGCACGAGCTTCGTGATCGCGCATCGGCTGTCGACCATCCGCGACGCCGACACGATCCTCGTCATGGAGTCGGGCCAGATCGTCGAACAGGGATCGCACGAAGAGCTGCTCGCGCGCGACGGCCCGTACACTCGCCTCTACAACGCGCAGTTCGCGGCGCCGGCGGTCGAGGTCACCTGAGTCTCGAAGTCTTGGCAGCACCGAGCGCAGCGTCGCGCGAGCGGACAGACTGTGGTCATCGCTCTCCTGAGCGCCCGGCACTGAAGAGGAGTTGTTCGTGAGTGGAACACGCGAGGACCGCAACGGATTCGGCGTCGCGACTGTGATGTTCACGTTCGTGGCTGTGCTGCTCTCCATGGCCGCACTCATCGTGGCTGCGCAGGCGTGGTCGCGGAGCAACGAAGCGAAGTCCGACGTGAAGAAGGTTGCCGCGGGTGGCCTGCTCGGCAGCACGCTCGGCGTCGACCTGCAGGAGTACAAAGTCCTGCCGACTGCGACCGAGGTCAAGAGCGGCTCGGTGCAGTTCACCGTCAAGAACGTTGGCACCGTCGACCACGAGATGATCCTCGTGCGCGGAGCAAGCGCCGAAGCGCTCCCGAAGGTGACCGCGGCCGGCGGCGAGCGGGCAGTCGGTGACGTGGACGAGGAAGCCCTCCCGCCCGCAGACGCCATCGGAGAGGTCTCGGAGACGAAGCCGGGGAAGACGGTCGTCAAGTCGTTCAAGCTCACGCCGGGCACGTACGTGGTGTTCTGCAACATCGACGAGAAGAACGCCGACGGCACGGTCACCAGTCACTTCCAGCAAGGGATGTACAACACCCTGACCGTTCGGTAGCCCTGCTGGATCGACGGGCTCGATCAACGGGGCTGGATCGACGGGCTGGCCGGGGTGCGTGCCACAGGTAGCATGGCGATCAGGAACTTCTGCTCGGAACGACGAGGTCCGGACGACCTCTCTGATGCCGAGAAACCCGGCACGGACGGCGCGACCGACCATGAGACCGTCACGTCGGGTCATGATCCTGAGCGTCGTGGCCGTCGCTTGCGGCGGGCTCCTGGTCGGCGTCTCGGTGCTGGGGAACCGTGCGCCCGAGCGCGACGTCGCGCTGCTCTACGAACGGGTCCTGCCGGCGAGCGTGGCGCTCAACGAGGCAGCCGATCAGCACGCGCTCTCTGACACGTCGTTCCTCACGGCGCTGAGCGGCCCGGCCGAGCAGCGCGCGGTCTCGATCACGAACGCACAGTCCGCCGGGAACCGGGCGAGCTCCGCGTGGAGCAGGTACCGCAAGCAGGCGTTCGGATCGCCGGCCGAGCGGCGGCTCCAACGACGCTACGCACGGTCGGTGCGGGTCGGGACGTCCGCCGGTGCGGTCGCCTACGGGCTCGTCGATGCTCCCGACCGCGTCGCGTACGCAGCGGCGCTGACGCTCGTGCACGACGCGTCCGTCCAGACCCGCACGGCGATCCGCGCGATCGACAAGCAGTTCTACAACGCGCGACGAGCCAACGACCTGAACCACGCGCAGGATTCCCTGGCGTCGGTGCGCACGTGGACGCTCCTCGCGTTCGCAATCGTGCTCGTCCTGGGCTTGCTGATCGCACTCGTCCTCCTCCGCGGCGCGTTCCGGGCCGAGCGCGAGTCCGACCAGCAGGACGAGGAGCGGCGGGTCGAGCAGGACCGTTCCGACCTCGAGAACCAGCTCCAACGCGGGCTCGAGATGGAACCGACCGAAGAGACGACGTACGGGGTCATTCGCAAGGCCTTGGCTCGCGTCGGTCCCGTCGAGCCGGCCGAGGTCCTCATCGCCGACTCCTCATATGCCCACTTCCGCCAGGTGGTCTCCACCGACGCCGACGGTCTCCCGGCCTGTGCGGTGTCGTCGCCGGGGGAGTGTCCCGCCGCGAGCAGCGGTCAGACCCGGGTCTTCCCGAGCAGCGAGCGGCTCGACGCGTGCCCCTACCTCGCGAGTCGCGACGGCGGGCCCCGATCCGCCGTGTGCGTCCCCATCAGCATCGCGGGGACCAACAGTGGGATGATCCACACCACGGCACCTGATCAGGCGCCACTGCCGCCGGAGAAGGTCATCGAGCTCGAGCTCGTCGCTCGGAAGGCCGGCGACCGCATCGGCTTCCTCCGGGTCTTGGCCCGGACCGAGACGCAGGCGCGCGTCGACCCGCTCACCGGGTTGCTCAACCGTCGGAGCCTCGAGGACCAGTCGGGCCCGATCCGCAAGGCGGGTGAAGCGTTCGTGGTGGCGTTCGCCGATCTGGACCACTTCAAGGACCTGAACGACAAGCACGGTCACGAGATCGGCGACCGGGCCCTTCGCCTCTTCGCTCGGGTGCTGCGTGACAGCATCCGTCCGGCCGACATCGCCGCCCGGTACGGCGGCGAGGAGTTCGTGATCCTCCTCCCGGAGTGCACGCTCGTGGACGCGCGGATCGTGGCCAACCGCGTTCGTGAGCGACTCGCGATCGCGGTCGCGGGAGCGACGGTGCCGCCGTTCACGGTGAGCATCGGGCTTGCCGCGTGGGAAGACCCCGAGGGCATCGACGACACGGTGGCGCGTGCGGATGCAGCCCTGCTCGCGGCCAAGAGTGCCGGGCGTGATCGGGTGCTCACCTCCGCCACGCTCCCGCCGATGCCCGATCCGGACGCGGGGAAGCCGGCTGCACCGATCGCAGTCTGAAGCCCGGACTCGCAGATCCCGGGGTGATCAGGTCCCGGCCGCGACCAGGACCCGAGGCGCAGAATCAACTCTGGTCGTTGCGAATTTGCCGGCAGTTGACCTTCCGGGGAGCCGGGCTCGGGCCGGCGATTCGTACGCTCGGCTTCCTGAGCGAGAGGCGCGAAGCCGTGACGACCGCTGGATCTACCGACGCGCGCGTGGTGGAGGTGCTCGACCCGAACGCCCGGCGCCCGTTCCCGACCCGGATGGTGAGTGCGAGCCTGCTCGCGCTCGCCGTGGGGTTCGCCTTGCAGCTCGCCTTCTACGGTCAGGGTGGGCGTTCGAGTCTGAGTGACCTGCCACGGGTGTTCCTGCACCGCGGCGTCGGCCCCGGCGCGCTGCCGTACCTGCAACGGGTCATCGAGTACCCGGTCGGTGCCGGCGTCCTCCTCTATCTCGCCGCCGTGATCGCGCCGAGTCCATTTGGCGTGCTGGTCCTCACGGCACTCGTCTCGGTCGGGCTCTGTGTCGCGATCACGGTGGTGCTCGAGCGGCGATGTGGCGCGCGAGCCTGGCGGTGGGCGGTCGGGACTCCCGTTCTCCTGTTCGCGTTCCAGAACTGGGACATCTTCGCCATCGCCGCGCTGCTCGTCGGCGTGCTGGCGTTCGAGCGGCATCGGGATCGTGCCGCCGGCATCGCGTTGGCGATCGGCGCCGCGATCAAGCTCTTCCCGATCTTCCTCCTGCCACCGTTGATCGCGCAGCGGTGGGCTCACGGTGATCGGCGCGGTGCCCGGCGCCTTGCAGTCGCGGGCGCCGTCACCTTCATCGCGCTCAACGCGCCATTCGCGCTCGGGAACCGGGCCGGCTGGTGGTGGCCGGTGGCGTTCCAGGGACGACGGGATCCGACGTGGGGCAGCGCGTGGTTCTGGACGTCTCGACTGGTCGGGATCTCCACCGTCGGACCATCCGCGGCTCATCTCGCGAACGCAGTCTCGTTCGTGGCGCTCGTTGGCGGCCTGGTCTGGCTGAGCGTCGTGACCGTTCGTCGCGACCTGGCGCCGGTCGGGATCGCAGCCGCGGGAGTCGCGATCTTCCTGTTGGCCAACAAGGTGTACTCACCGACCTACGACGTGTGGCTGGTGGCGTTCTTCGTGCTGCTGCCCCTCAGCCGGCGCCTGTGGCTCGCGTTCTGTGCCGTCGACGTCGGTATCTACGTGGTGGTCTACGGCCACTTCCACGGCGTGACCACGCTGGGCTTCGTCGAGACCGTGCTCCCGTTCCTGGTGCTCGCCCGGGTGGCGATCCTCGTGCGGATGATCACCGCCGCGTCGGCGACGCGGTCTCAGGCCGATCACGATGGGCATCGGCGTGCCCAGGGCGTGGACGACTGCCAGCGTACGAGCGCGGCGCGCGGGTCGCGGACCTGAGCCTGGGCCCGTGCGAGACTTCGGCCGTGGACACCCCGCCCGTAACGGATTCGCCGACGATGCCGGCGGTGTTCTTCGGGCACGGGAGCCCGATGAACGCGCTGGAGCGCAACCGGTTCACGGAAGCGTGGCAGGCCTTCGGTGCGTCGGTGTCCCGGCCACGCGCCCTCCTGGTCGTGTCGGCGCACTGGTACATCAACGCGACGGCAGTCACCGCGATGGCCCGACCGAGGACGATCCACGACTTCTACGGGTTCCCGGACGAGCTGTTCGCAGTGGAGTACGACGCGCCCGGTGATCCTGCCTTCGCCGAAGAGGTCGCCGAGCTCGTCCGACCGACCTGGGTCGGTCTCGACCACGACAGCTGGGGCATCGACCACGGCACCTGGTCGGTGCTCGTCCACGCGTTCCCGGCGGCGGACATCCCGGTGGTGCAGCTCTCGATCAACGCACAGGAGCCGTTCGAGTACCACTTCGCGCTCGGCGCGCAGCTCGCCGCGCTCCGAGCGAGCGGCGTCCTGATCGTCGGGAGCGGCAACGTCGTGCACAACCTGGGTCGTCTCGACTGGGGCCAGCCCGAGGGTGCATTCGACTGGGCGGAGCGCTTCGACGATGCCGCCCGCGCGCACCTGACGGCTGCACCGGCCGGCGTTCTCGATCTCCAGCACCACGACGACTTCCGCGCCGCGGTGCCGACGTCCGAGCACTTCATCCCGCTGCTCTACGTCGCGGGGCTGGCCGAC
>JBBQFJ010000082.1:0-14771 GCA_038321755.1 Acidimicrobiia bacterium
GATGTATTCTCAATCTGGAATTTTGGAGGGGATAATCTTGGACATGGTTTTGAATGGAATGCATCTATGGGCCTTAAGAACTACTGGAATGTATTTACCGGTGGAAATTTCAGGGCCCGCGACCGGATCCTCGAGCTCGTCCGTCCGACGCACCTCGTCGACGGGACCGGGCGCCATGACCTCCCGGGTGGCGTCGGCGCACCGGCCGGGACCGCGGCCGTGGTCACGACCTCGGGGACCACCGCGGAGCCGAAGGGCGTCGAGCTCACCGTCACCGGGCTCCAGGTCATGGGCGAGGGGTTCGCGGCCGCGTTCGGGACGCCGGGCCGCGATCGGTGGCTGCTGTGCCTCCCGCTGCATCACGTCGCGGGACTCGCGATCATGGCGCGCGCTCGCGTGAGTGGGGCAGCCGTCGTCGTGCACCCGACGTTCGAGCTCGACGCCGTTGCATCCTCACCGGCCACCGAAGCGACGACGCTCGTCTCGTTGGTGCCCACCATGCTGCATCGGCTCCTCGAGATCGGCGCGCCACTCGACTCCTTCCGACGGATCGTCACCGGGGGCGCGCCGCTCCCACTGGCTCTCCGTGCGCGCGCGCACGCGGCCGGTGCCGTCGTGGTCGACTCGTACGGCCTCTCGGAGACGTGGGGCGGGATCCTCCTCGACGGCGTGCCCATCCCGGGTGCCGACGTGCTGCTCACGGATGACGACGAGGTGCTCGTCCGCGGGCCGATGGTCATGCGCGGCTATCGCTTCCGACCCGACGAGACGATGACGGCGTTCACACCCGACGGGTGGCTGCGCACCGGCGACGTCGGGGTGCGCGCACCCGACCGCTCCGTTCGGATCATCGATCGGCGACGCGACCTCGTCATCAGTGGCGGGGTGAACGTGAGCCCGACTGCGGTCGAAGACGTGCTCGCCCAGCATCCCGACATCGCCGACGTCGCCGTGGCCGGCGCTCCCGATGACGAGTGGGGCGAGCGCGTGGTCGCGTACGTGGTGCCCCGCGACCTCCGTGCTGTCCCCGAACTCGCCGGCGTGCGCTCGTTCGCGCGCGAGCAGCTCCCTGCAGCACACCTCCCCCGCGAAGTCGTGCTCGTCGAGAGCATCCCCCGGACCGCTGGTGGCAAGATCCTCCGCCGCGAGCTGCGCCCTCCCCGTACTGAGTCGGACGGCTGAGCGACCGCGCCGCAATAGGGATCACGAGTCGCGGAGGGCTTCCTTCCAGAGCCGAAAGCGCGCGTGGGTCACGCCATCGGGCCCGACACCCTCGCCGTGGCCGTCGGGGAAGAGGCGAAACGTGTAGACCCTCGCGAGGTCTCGCGAGTCGACGGCCGCGTACCGAGCGTCTGCGCCGGTCGCCGGCCCGGCCCGCCAGAGCAGCCACTCACCGATACGTCGCTTGTACGCGACGAGCTCGATCCCCAGATCGTCGCCGAGGGTGCGAACTGCCTCCGGAGCCTCCAGCCACCGCCCGACGGGGATGAGGTAGTCGCGCTGCGGGGTCGGCGGGAGGTCCTCGGTGTGCCAATCGTGCGTGGTGGGCGGTCGAGCCTCCGCGGGTGTGGCCATGGATGCCATGCTCCCACGCATGGCTGGGAGCGATGCGTGCATCGGCAGTGACATCGAGACGATCGCCACGCCGGTGCTGGTCGTCGACGCCGAGGCGTTCGACCACAACCTCGCCACGATGGCTGCGGCACTTCCGGCATCGCGCTGTCGACCGCACGTGAAGGCCCACAAGACGACTGCGATCGCGGCGCGCCAGCGCGCCGTCGGCCACGTCGGGTTCACGTGCGCCACCCCGCGCGAGCTCGTCGGGATGGCCGACGCCGGACTCGGCGACGACCTCCTCCTCGCGAACCAGGTCATCGACCCTGATCACCTCGAGACGCTCGCGCACCTCGATGCGCGCGTGACGATCGCCGTCGACTCCGATGAGACGATCGACGCCGCAGCCGACGCCGGACTCGGCGAGTGCTTGATCGACGTGAACGTCGGCATGCCCCGATGCGGGTGCCAGCCCGAAGACGCGGGTCGCCTCGCCGACGTCGCCCGGGCCCGTGGGTTGCAGGTGCGCGGCGTCATGGGATACGAGGGTCACGTCGTCGGGCTCGAAGATCGCGCCGAACGCGAACGTCAGTGCGGCGAGAGCATGGCGTTGCTCGCGATCGCCCACGAGGCAGTCGGCGGCGACATCATCTCGGCAGGGGGCACCGGCACGTTCGACTGCAACACGCTGGGCACCGAGATCCAGGCCGGCTCGTACGCGCTGATGGATACCGCGTACGGCGCGCTCGACATCCCGTTCCGGCTCGCACTGTGCGTCGTCGCCACCGTGATCAGCGTGAACCCGCGTGACGGCTTTGCGGTCGCCGACGCCGGGCTGAAGGCGCTCGGGATGGATCACGGCAACCCGACGATCACGACCTTCGAGGGCGCCGACACCACCATCTGGTACTGCGCCGACGAGCACTCGGTCTTCGGCGCCGCCGCGGGCGCACCGCTCGCACGCATCGGCGACCGGGTGCGGATCTGGCCGGCCCACATCGACCCGACGATCGCCTACCACGAGCGGATGCACGTCGCGCAGGGCACCACCATCGTGGAGACCTGGCCGGTCGACCTGCGAGCCTGGTGAAGGGCGGACTTGGTGAGGCAGCCGGGTGAAGGCAGCCGGGTGAAGGCGGCCGGGTGACCCGGGCGGCAACGAGGGATAGCGTCGTGCGCATGCCCGATGACCTTGCGACCCTGGACGCCACCGCGCACGCCGAGCTGGTCCGGAACGGCACGGCCACGCCGCTCGAGCTCGTCGATGCCGCGATCAACCGCATCGAGAAAATGAACGACCAGATCAACGCGGTCATCCACCCCCTCTTCGAGAAGGCCCGCGCGACGGCGGCGGCGGCCGAGGCGAGCTCGGACGCACCGTTCCACGGCGTGCCGATCGTCCTCAAGGATCTCGACGGCAGCTCGGCCGGCGATCCCCTGCACCTCGGCAACAAGCTCCTGAAAGAGCTGGGCTACGTCGCCGATCACGACACGTACCTCTTCGCGAAGCTCCGCGCCGCGGGCTTCATCCCGGTCGGGAAGACCAACACCCCCGAGTTCGGCCTGGTCACGACCACCGAGCCCGAGTCGTACGGACCCACCCGCAACCCCTGGAACACCGCGCACAGCACCGGCGGCTCGAGCGGCGGCTCGGCCGCCGCGGTCGCCTCGGGCATGGTGCCGATCGCGCACGCCGGCGACGGTGGGGGCTCGATCCGCATCCCCGCGAGCGAGTGCGGCCTCTTCGGCCTGAAGCCCACGCGTGGTCGTATGTCGCTCGGTCCGGACATCGGCGAGGCGTGGGCCGGGCTCGTCCAGCGCCACGTCCTCACGCACTCGGTCCGCGACTCTGCGGCGGTGCTCGACGCGCTCCAAGGTGCGATGTCGGGCGACCCGTACTCGGCGGCGCCGCCGGCAACACCGTTCCTCGGTGAGGTGGGCGTCGACCCCGGTGTGCTGCGAATCGGGATCCGCACCAACGCTCCGGCGGCGATGGCCGAGACCGACGCCGACTGCGTCGCGGCGGCCGAGGATGCGGCCCGCCTCCTCGAGTCGCTCGGCCACCACGTCGAGGTCGCGGCCCCGCCCGCGCTCGACGAGACCGAGCTGCTCGGCCTCTTCCTCGTCGTGATGACGACGAGCGTCGTCGGGGAGGTGCACGAGCTCGCACGGATGGCCGGACGCGAGATCGGCCCCGACGACGTCGAGCCGCTCACGTGGGCGTACTACGAGATGGGGCAGGCCTACACGTCGTACCAGTACCTCGAAGCCGTGAACGCCGCGCACGCGTGGACCCGGCGCGTGGCGTCGTGGTTCACCCCGGCACCCGGTGTCGGCGGTGGTGGCGAGTTCGACCTGCTGCTCACGCCGACGCTCGCCGAGCCACCGCCCGAGATCGGCGACATCGTCGCGACCGCCGAGGAACCCATGCGTGCGCTGGCGCGCTCCACACCCTTCGCCGCGTACACCGCGCCGTTCAACGTCACCGGGCAGCCCGCGATGTCGGTGCCGCTCTACTGGGAAGCCTCCCGGAACCTGCCGATCGGCGTGCAGCTCGTCGCCGACCACGGGCGCGAGGACCTGCTCCTGCGCGTCGCGGCGCAGCTCGAAGCGGCCCGCCCCTGGGCCGACCGGCGCCCGCCCGTCTTCGCCTGAGCCCGCGTGCCGTCCCCCGCACGCCGCGACCCACTCGCCGCGCTCGACGCGACCGCGCAAGCGGAGCTCGTGTCGCGCGGCGACGTCACCCCGCTCGAGCTCGTCGACGCGGCGATCGCGCGCATCGAGGCGCTCGACCCCCAGCTGAACGCCGTCGTCCTGCGTCGCTTCGAGGCCGCGCGCACCGAGGCCGCGAGCAGCGCCCTGCCCGACGGTCCGTTCCGCGGCGTCCCGTTCCTCACGAAGGATCTGGCGTGCCCGACTGCGGGGGAACCGCAGACCGACGGCATGCGCGCGGCCAAGGACGCCGGCTTCCTCGCCACCGAGACGTCGTACCTGGCCGAGCGGTTCCGCGGCGCCGGTCTCGTGAACCTCGGACGCACGAACAGCCCAGAGCTCGGACTCGTCCCGACGACCGAACCGCTCGCGTGGGGGGCCACGCACAATCCCTGGGATCTCACGCGCTCCCCCGGCGGATCGAGCGGCGGGTCCGCGGCGGCCGTCGCGGCCGGCCTCGTCCCGTTCGCGCACGCGTCCGACGGCGGTGGCTCCATCCGCATCCCCGCGAGCGCCTGCGGGCTCGTCGGGTTGAAGACCTCGCGCGGACGGGTCTCCGTCGGTCCGGGGCGCGGCGAGCTCAGCAGCTTCCTCTCGGTGCAGTTCGCGGTCACGCGCTCGGTGCGCGACGCCGCTGCGCTCCTCGACGTCGCCGCGGGTGCAGAGCCGGGCGACCCGGTCGTGGCGCCCGTGCCATCGGCGACCTTCCGCTCGCTGACCGCTCGCGCACCTGGCCCGCTCCGCATCGGGCTCATGACGCGCGCGCCCGGCGACGCCAGTCCCGTCCACCCGGAGTGCGTCACCGCCGTCGAACATGCGGCGAAGCTGCTGGAGTCGCTCGGACATCGCGTCGAGCCGGCGCATCCCGCGGCCTACGACGATCCCGACCGTGCCGCGTGGTTCGCGACCCTCTGGGGCGTCGACGCGGCCGCGAAGGTCAGCACCTGGGGCAACGCGCTGGGACGCACGCTCACCGAGGACGACGTCGAACCCGCGACCTGGGTCATGGCCTCGGCCGGCCGTGACGTCCTCGCGACGAGCTACCTCGCCGCAGTGAGCGCCATGCAGGTCTGGGCCCGCGCGATGGCCCAGTGGTGGACCGCGTCGGCCGACGGAGGTGGCGGCTTCGACCTCCTCCTCACGCCGACCCTCGCCGAGCCGCCGGCGCCTCTCGGCACGTTCACGCCGCCGCCCGGCGAGCCGTTCGCGGGGCTGTTGCGCGCCGGGCCGTACACCCCGTACACGCCGACGATGAACATGACGGGCCAGCCCGCGATCTCGCTCCCGCTGCACGAGAGCGACGACGGTCTGCCCATCGGGGTGCACCTCGTCGCCGGCTCCGGCCGCGACGACCTCCTCCTCGCGCTCGCCGCGCAGCTGGAGGCATCGAGCCCGTGGCGCGATCGGGTCCCCGGCGTCCACGCATGATCGGGCACGCATGACAGTCCGGATCGCCGGTGGCCAGGGCTTCTACGGGGACACCCCCGAGTCGGTGGCCGGCCTCCTCGCCGACGGGATCGACTACCTCTGCCTCGAGGCGCTCGCCGAGCTGACGCTCGCGATCCTCCAGAAGGACCGCCAGAAGGACGAGACGCGCGGCTACACCAAGGACCTGCCGGCGTACCTCGCCGCCGCGCTTCCCCACGTCGCCGCCGGGCGCACGAAGGTCATCACCAACGCCGGCGGCATCAACCCCGCCGGCGCCGCCCGAGCTGCGATCGCGACCGCGCACGAGCTCGGACTCCACGGGCTGAAGGTCGCGACCGTGCTCGGTGACGACCTCATGCCCCGGATCGATGAGCTCGCGACGCAGAGTGCACTCGCGCACCTCGACTCGGGTGCACCGTTTGCCGAGATGCCGCAACCCTCACTGTTCGCGGCTGCGTACCTCGGCGCGCGACCCATCGCCGACGCGCTCGCGCAGGGTGCCGACATCGTGATCACCGGACGCTGCGCCGACGCCGCGCTCTTCCTCGCACCCCTGGTGCACGAGCACGGTTGGGCGTGGGACGACTGGGATCGCCTCGCCGCCGGCACGCTCGTCGGGCACCTCCTGGAGTGCTCCGGGCAGACCGCGGGCGGCAACCTGAGCCGTGACTGGTGGACGGTTCCGCATCCGTGGGATCTGCCCTACCCCATCGCAGAGGTCGACGCGGACGGCACCGCGGTGATCACGAAGCCCGCCGCCTCGGGTGGCCGCGTCAGCTTCGACACCGTGCGCCATCAGCTCCTCTACGAGGTGCACGATCCGGCGCGCTACCTCTCCCCCGACGTCGTCGCCGACTTCACGAGCGCGACGTTCCACGACGAGGGTGACGACCGCGTGCGGATCACTGGCGTTCGTGGCGCCCCCGCCACTGAGACGTACAAGGCGCTCTTCGCGCACCACGTCGGCTGGGCGAGCGAAGCGCGTGTGGCGTTCTCGTGGCCGGAGGCACGTGAGAAGGCGACCGCTGCGGCCGCGATCTTTGCGAAGCGGGTCGAGGATCGGGGGTTCGCCGTCAGCGAGTGGTCGGTCGAGCTCTGGGGAGTCGACGCACTCGGAGGCCCGACCGTGCCGCCGAGCGATGCGGAGCCGGCTGAGGTCGTCGCGCGAGTTGCCTGGCGGTGCGCGGATCAGCTCACCGCCGGGCTCGTCGGACGCGAGATGGTGCCGCTCACGCTCAGCGCTCCCCCAGCCGGGCTCACGGGCATGGGGCGCGGCGCCGCACGGCCGACAGAGCTCCTCGGGATCTGGCCGACCTTGGTGGAGAAGTCGCTGATCGATCCGCAGGTCGTCGTCGCGATCGAGACGACATGAAGCGGCTGCGGCTCCACGAGCTCTGCGGGTACCGGTCGGGCGACAAGGGCGACATCTCGAACATCGCGCTGTTCGCCGACGACGAGGCGGTCTATGACGTGATCGTCCGCGAGGTGACAGCGGGACGGGTCAAGGCCCACTTCGGGGACTTCGTCACGGGCGAGGTCGTCCGCTACGAAGCGCCGAACGTGTCGGCGCTCAACTTCGTCCTCCGGGGCGCGCTCGGCGGCGGCGGACCTCGCACGCTGCGGAGTGACAACCTCGGCAAGGCGTTGGGTGGTGCGCTCGTGCGCATGGAGATCGACGTCCCCGACGACCTCGCCGACCGGCGGGCGCCACGCCCCGACGTCGCGTGGGCCGAGACGATCCTGCGGGACCTCCCCTGATCGACACCAGGTGCAGCTCGGCATCGACGAGCTCGGGACCCGGCGGTCGCCTGCTGCCGATCCTCGAGCAGACCCGGTGCCGACGGGGACAGCTCAGAGCGTCACGAATGCCGGCGCGGCGGCCACGAGCGGTTCCACCAACGACGCACCAACGACGCATCACCGACGACGCCCGACCAGCTGGGGCTTCTTCTTCTCAGCGTTCCCGGGGTAGAACGCACGGGTCCCTCACCATCAGGAGGTCCTTCGTGTCCGGGTTCGTCAAGGAGTTCAAGGAGTTCATCAGCCGAGGCAGCGTCCTCGACCTAGCCGTTGGCATCGTCATCGGCATCGCGTTCACTGCTGTCGTGAACAGCTTCGTCAACGACGTGCTGAACGCGATCATTGGTGCGATCTTCGGCAAGCCCAACTTCGACGCGCTCACGTTCGACATCGGTGACGGCGTCGTGTTCTATGGGCGCTTCCTCACGGCGATCCTGAACTTCTTGATCATCGCGTTCGCCTTGTTCCTCGTGATCAAGTCCTTCAACGCGCTGCGTCGGAAGGAAGACCCGGAGCCGACGCTCACCGAGAAGGACGTGCTCCTCGAGATCCGCGATCTGCTCCAGCAGGAGCAGCAGCGCTAGGTGACGCGCGGAACCTCGACGCGTCGGCGCGCCTCGTAGAACTTGCCGAGGATCAGCAACGCACCGATCGTCTGCGAGATCGGGAGCGCGACCGTGGGGGCGGGCCCCCAGAAGTTCGGCCAGTCCGCGAGCCACCAGGTGAACGACGCGACGATCCAGACCACGCACGTGACCTGGATGGCGCGCTCCGCGTTCTTGGACCGGAGCGCGCCGAGCGCCGCAGTGATCGCGTCGATCGGGAAGAACGCGGGGAAGACGATGCCGACCGCTCCGGCAGAGGTCGCGACACCCTTGCCGCCTCGGAACCCGCTCCACACCGGGAAGATGTGTCCGGCGATGCTCGCGGTCGCGGCGGCGTAGGCCCCGTCGGGCCCCCCGATCGCCCAGCCGACGAGTCCGGCGAGGAAACCCTTCGCGGCGTCGATGATCATCACCGCCGCACCCCAGCCCTTGCCGACGACCTGCATGGTGTTGAGGCCGCCGGGGTTGCCGCTCCCCACCTGACGGATGTCGACCTTGCCGCGGGTCACGATCCGGGTCACGAGCACCGCGGTCGGGAACGTCCCGATCAGATACCCCGCGACCGCGGCCCCGAAGACGACGAGAACATCGTGCACGCCGCCGAGGCTATGCGTTCCGGGTTCTTGGCACGTTCACCGGCGTCACGCGCCGCTCAGCGTGCCAAGAACCCGCAGTTCGAGACGTCAGCCGCCCGAGACATCAGCCGCCCGAGACATCTTGGGGACGGGCCTTGCCGGCACCGATCCACGGCATCATCGAGCGCAGGCGGTCGCCGACCTCTTCGATCGGGTGCTCGGCCGCCTGCCGACGCAGCGCGTTGAACACCGGTCGACCGGCCTGGTTCTCCAGGATCCACTCCTGGGCGAACTTGCCGCTCTGGATCTCCTCCAGGATGCGCCGCATCTCCGCGCGCGTCTCCTCGGTGATGATGCGCGGGCCCCGGGTCATGTCGCCGTACTCAGCGGTGTCCGAGATCGAGTAGCGCATGTTGGTGATGCCACCCTCGTAGATGAGGTCGACGATCAGCTTCACCTCGTGCAGCGTCTCGAAGTACGCGGACTCGGGCTGGTACCCGGCATCGACGAGCGTGTCGAAGCCGGCCTTGATCAGCTCGACCACACCGCCGCAGAGGACGGTCTGCTCGCCGAAGAGGTCGGTCTCGGTCTCTTCCTCGAACGTCGTGTCGAGCACGCCGGCACGCGTCGCACCGACAGCCTTCGCGTACGCGAGCGCCGTGCCCTTGGCCTTGCCCGTCTCGTCGGCCGACACTGCGACGAGCGCAGGGACGCCGCCGCCTTCTTCGAAGGTGCGGCGCACGAGGTGACCCGGACCCTTGGGCGCAATCATCCAGACGTCGACGCCCTTCGGCGGCGTGATCTGTCCGAAGTGGATGTTGAAGCCGTGCGCGAACGCGAGGGAGTCGCGCTCCTCCAGGTTGGGCTCGATGTCCTGCGCGTAGACCCGCGCCTGCTCCGTGTCCGGGAGGAGCACCATGATCACATCGGCTTCCTTGCAGGCCTCGGCCGTCGTGAGCACACGCAGCCCGGCCTCCTCGGCCTTGCTCCACGAGCTCGACCCCTCGCGCAGACCGACCCGCACGTCGACGCCCGACTCCTTGAGGTTCAGGGCGTGGGCATGGCCCTGCGAGCCGTAGCCGAGGACGGCGACCTTGCGGCCGTCGAGCAGGCCGGGGTCGGCGTCAGCGTCGTAGTAGATCGTGGCGGGCATGTGGAGTCCTCTCGAAACTGCTGGGTCGAGCCTGACGGGCAGGCAGAAGACGGTAGGTCAGCCGGTGCGCGTCTTCACAGCCCGGAGTCGGGCCGGGCGACGCGTGAGCTTGGGCAGGGCGATCCGGCCGGTGCGCTGCAGCTCGAGGATGCCGAACGGTGTGAGCAGGTCGGTCATCGCGTCGAGCTTGTCGGGCCGGCCCGCCACCATGATCGTGATGGAGTCGTAGCCGACGTCCTCGATCCGAGCCTCGAAGATCGATGCGAGCTCGGTGATCTGCGAGCGCGCCTCGGCGGTCGCCTTCACGGTGAGCAGCATGAGCTCGCGCTCGACCGCCTGCTCGGACGACAGCTCGACGATCTTGATCACCGGGATCAGCTTGTTGAGCTGCTTGGTGACCTGCTCGAGCGGCGCGGAGTCGGCGTCGACCACGATCGTCATCCGGCTGAACCGCTCGTCCTCGGTCGGGCTCACGGCGAGCGAGACGATGTTGAAGCCGCGCCGGGCGAACAGCCCGGCGACGCGCGTGAGCACGCCGAACTTGTTCTCGACGAGCACTGCGAGGATGTGATGCTGCACGGTGGTGCCGTCAGGGTTCATCGCCATGACTATCGACCTCCTCGGGTGTCGTGCGCCGGATCGAGGATGACCTCGTCGTTGGTCGCACCGGGCGGCACCATCGGGTACACCTTCTCGCGATAGTCGGTGCGGAAGTCGATCACGACGGGACGGTCGTCGATCGCGTTCGCCTTCTCGATGGTGGGCACGACGTCTTCGGGCGTGTCGACCCGGAAGCCCACGCATCCCATCGCCTCGGCCCACTTCACGTAGTCGGGCAGGTCGGGCGAGAGGTACACCTCGCTGTAGCGCTCCTCGTAGAAGAGCTCCTGCCACTGACGCACCATTCCGAGGTACGCGTTGTTGAGGATCGCGATCTTCACCGGGATCCGCTCCGCGCTCGCCGTCACCAGCTCTTGGGCAGTCATCTGGAAGCAACCGTCACCGTCGACGGCCCAGACCAGGCGCTCCGGCTTGCCCACCTTGGCGCCGATCGCCGCCGGCACCGCGAAGCCCATCGTGCCGAGCCCGCCGGAGTTCACCCAGGTGTACGGGTGGTTGAACTTCCATCGCTGCGCGGTCCACATCTGGTGCTGCCCCACACCCGAGGCGACGATCGTGTCGTCGGGCGTGTTGTCGCGCAGCATGTCGATGCAGAACTGCGGCTTGAGCGGACCGTCCTCGATCTGCTCGTACGACAGTGGGAAGTCGTCCTGCCACGTGCGCAGCTGCAGCTGCCATTCGTCGAGCGACGGCCAGCGACCGCCCGCGCGCTGCTCCGAGGGCGTCGTCTTGCCACGATCGGCCTTGGCGGCCTTCACCATCTCTTCGATCACGTACTTGCAGTCGCCCACGATCGGGACGTCCGGTCGACGCACCTTGCCGAGCTCGGCGGGATCGATGTCGACGTGGATCACCTTCGCATCCGGCGCGAAGCCCTCGAGCTTGCCGGTGACGCGGTCGTCGAACCGCGAACCCAGCGCGATCAGCAGATCCGACCGCTGCATCGCGGTGACCGCGGTGTAGTTCCCGTGCATCCCGGGCATGCCGAGGCAGAGCGGGTGGTCGTCGGGGAACGAGCCACGCGCCATGAGCGTCGTCACCACGGGGAAGCCGGTCAGCTCCGCGAGCTCGCGCAGCGCCTCGGCGGCACGGGCCTTGAGGATCCCGCCGCCCGCGTAGATCACGGGACGGTGCGACTCGCCCATGAGCCGGACCGCGTCCTTGATCTGCTTCGCGTGTCCCTTGAGGTTCGGCTTGTACCCGGGCAGGTCGATCGTCTCGGGCCAGTACCAGTCCATCGAGTCGTTGGCAATGTCCTTGGGCAGGTCGACGAGCACGGGACCCGGTCGACCCGTCGTGGCGACGTGAAAGGCCTCGCGCACGATCCGCGGGATGTCGTTGGCGTCGGTCACGAGCCAGTTGTGCTTCGTCACCGGCATCGTGATGCCGACCGTGTCGCACTCCTGGAACGCGTCGGTGCCGATCACCGCGTAGGGAACCTGGCCCGAGATCACGACCATCGGGATCGAGTCCATGTACGCGTCGCACAAGGCGGTGACGATGTTGGTGGCACCGGGACCGCTCGTCACCATCGCCACTCCCGGGCGGCCGGTCGCGTGCGCGTAGCCCGACGCCATGTGCCCGGCACCCTGCTCGTGGCGCACGAGGATGTGGCGGATCGACGAGTCGATGAGCGGGTCGTACACCGGAAGAATGGCGCCGCCCGGGAGGCCGAACATGACCTCCACCTCAGCCATCTCGAGGCTCTTGATGAGGGCCTGGGCACCGGTCAGTTTCATCGTTGGCTCCTGCAATTCGAATCGGGGCAACAAGAGACCCCTCGCACTGGCGAGGGGTCGGAAGAGCGCACGGGCGCGTGAAGCGGGGGCCGTGCGCTAGGTAACTACTACGAGAATGGTGTGGATCAGGGAAGACATGAGGTCCATAGTCTCGCCCATCGGCACGTCCGACGCAAACATCAATGCTTTTCTGAGAGTGCCGTGGTGCATGACCCGGCCCGCCGAGCGGGCACAGTGGTGTCCGTGGCACGTCAGAACGAAGGGCGCAACCTCGTCGAGCGCCTGCGCGGCCGGCCCGGTCTGCTCTCACCACGAGCGATTCCCCGGGCCGACAACGCGTTGCTCGGAATGGAACAACGGCGGCGGCGCCGGCGCTGGGCCGTGATCGCGATCGCGGTCGTTGCGTTCGCCGACATCGTCGGTGCCGTGGTGCCCCGGACCCGCCACCACCTCGCGATCCTCGAGCGCAACTTCCCGCTCGGACTGAGCGAAGGCGGCCGCGCCCTGCTGCTCGTGGCCGGGCTCCTGCTGCTCCTCCTCGCGCGCGGCCTGGCGCGCGGGTACCGACGGGCGTGGGTAGGCGCGCTCTTCCTCACCATCGCGTCGGCGCTCCTGCACCTCGCCGGCAACCTCGACCCGATTGCAGCCGGTCTCGCGCTCGTCCCGCCTGTCTATCTCTGGACCATTCGCGACACGTTCGTGGCGCGCGCGCGTCCGCTCACCGCGCGCGCGTTGCTCGCGGTGCCGTGGTTCTTGGGTGGCTTGCTCCTCTACGGGCTCGTCGGCTGGTCGGAGCTCGCGGAGCAGCTCCCGAACCGCGATGTCACGTCGCGGATCGACACGATCGTGCGCAGCGCGTTCTTTCTCACCACCGCGCCCGACGGCGACACTGCGCTCGCACGCGCGTTCGTCCGGTCGCTGCAGGCCTTCGGTGCCGTGTCGCTGCTGATGGTCGCGACGCTGATGCTCCAACCGGTCGTCGCGCGCCTCGTGCACCACTCCGACACGCGCGCGCGCGCGCGGTTCCTGAATCGCTGGGGTCGCACCGGCATGGCCGCCCTCGCCGGGCTTCCCGAGAACGAGGCGCTCGAGCTGGCCGACGGCAAGGCGCTGCTCGGCTACCGCGAGATCTCGGGCGTCGCGATCGGCGTCGGCGATCCCGTCGGCGAACCGGGCACCGAGCAGCAGGCCCTCGCCGACTTCGTGACGAGCTGCGAGCGCAACGGCTGGACTCCAGTGCTCCTCGCCGCGTCGCGCGCGACCGCAGAGACCGCGCACCGGTTCGGTTTCGAGTCGGTCGCAATCGGTGAAGAGGCGGTCGTCGACCTGCAGGGCTTCGCGACCGCGGGGAAGGAACGGGCGAAGCTGCGCCAGAACACACACCGCGCCGAGCGCGACGACGTCACGGTGGTGCAGTACACGGCCGAACACCGCACCTCCACCGTCGACGGCCAGATCCGCGACATCAGCGACGCCTGGCTCAAGCTCAAGCACGGTCCCGAGCTCGGGTTCACGCTCGGACGGCTCGACCTCGCGAACTTCGACCTGTGCGAGACGTGGATCGCGACGGTCGGCGGGCGCGTCGTCGCGTTCACGACCTGGCTCCCCTACCTCGACGGCAAGGGGATGATCCTCGACCTCGTTCGCCGCCGTCCCGACAGCCCCGTCGGCACGATGGAGCTGCTGATCCTGCGCTCCCTCGAGTCGTTCCGCGACCGCGGCCTCAAGGAGGCGAGTCTCAACGCGATCCCGCTGGCGTGCGTCGAACGTGGCACCAACGCGCTCGGCGGGACCGAAGAAGAAGACTCCCGACTGCGCGACGCGCTGCGTTGGCTCTACGAGCACGGCGGCGCGGTGTACGAAGCGAAGAACCTGTTCCGGTTCAAAGCGAAGTTCGCGCCCCGTTGGGAGCCGATCTATCTCGTGTACCCGGAGTCGGCGAACCTCGCACGCATCGCGACGACGGTCGGCATCGCGTACATGCCCAACGGGCTGGTTGCGGCCGTACGCGGACTGACCCGCCGGAAGCCTTCGGGGAACGACGCGCTCGCCGACTCGCGGCCGACATAGACCGACGCGGAGCGTGGTGCAAGACTGCCGCCAGGTGGGCACTGCGGAACAACTTTGGGGGCGACCTATATGAGAGCTCGTTACACGATCGCGGCCTTTGCCGCTTGTTGCGCCATGGTCATGGGAACGTCGGGGATCGCGGGCGCAGCGATCAATCCCGGAACCTGCGCCGGTGGAACGCTCGCCACCGGCAACTACGACCACCTGACGATCACGGGTGTGTGCTCGCTGCCCGACTCGGGCACCGTGCACGTGAAGTCGGGACTCACCGTGGCGCCCGGGGGTGTGCTGAACGCCATCACGCCCGCCGTCATCACCGTCGCCGGCGGCATCAAGGTCGGCGAGGGAGCGATCCTCGGTCTGGGTTGCTCGCCGGCAATCGGGTGCGACGTGACCACCAACGACCGCGTCTACGGGAACATCGTCGCGACGGGGGCCGCCGCGGTCATCATCCACAGCACCGGGATCCGTGGCAACGTCTCGATCTCGGGCGGCGGTGGCGGTGTCAACTGCG
>JBBQFJ010000083.1:0-14655 GCA_038321755.1 Acidimicrobiia bacterium
TCAGCTCGCCGGTCCGGCGGGCAAGCCCGAGCCACAGCACGACTGCTCCGACGGCGTAGGCGATCGAGTTGCCGAACCCGAGGAACGCGACCGTCTCACGACCGGAGGTGAACGCTCCGCCCACCACCATGACCGCGATACCCACGGCCGCGGACCCGAGGGCGACGACTGCCGGAGTGCGACTGTTGCCGAAGGCGTAGTACGCGCGGGCGAACAGCAAGAACGCGCAGTACGTGTAGAGCCCCACCGCGAGCGAGGCCAGCGCGACCGTGAGGAGGCCGACACCGTCGGCCTTCGTCGCCTGGCCGAACGCGGCGACCTGCATGATGGGCTTCGCGAGCACGACGAGCGCGGCTGACACCGGGATGACGAGCACCGCCATCGAGTCGAGGGCCCAGCGCAGCGAGCGGTTGAACTGATCGACGTCGCCGGCCTGACGCGCCAGATCCGGAAGGATCGCCGTGTGCACCGGCTGAGCGAGGACGGCGTACGGCGCCAGGAAGAAGACGGTCGCCACCTGGAACGCCACCGTTCCACCCTCGACCGCGTTCCCGACGACGATCGACGCGAGCAGGAGGAGACCGATCATCGAGTGTTGGAAGACTGCCCAACCCGAGAGTCGGAGCACGCGGCCGACCTCGGGATCGCGTCGCCCGAGCCGCGGGACGAGGCGAAACCCGGTCCGCCACAACGCGACCGTGGGGATCGCGACGAACGCCACCACACCGAGCGTGGCGCCCAGGGCGAGGATCAGCCGCTCACCGAGCGTGAGATCGAGCCCGGGGTCCGGCCCGGCAACCACGCGGAACAGGATCATCGCGATCACCACGACGACCGTCAGCCCGATCGGAGCCATCGCCGTCACCGCGAGTCGACGCTTCGCGTACAGCACGGCGACCGCGACGGCCCCGATCGCGTACAGCAGCACCTGTGGGACGACGAAGCGCAGCAGGAACGTCGAGAGCTCTCGCTGCTGCTGCGCGATGTGCGGGTTGGAGACGCCGGTCGTCAGCACGTCGGCGATCGCCGGGGCGGCCAGGATGCCGACGACCGAGACGATGCCCATCGCGATCAGCGCGATGCCGAGGATCCGACCGGCGAGGCGCTCGGTCTCCTCCTGGTCCCCGCGGTCGAGGTGCTCGACGAAGGTCGGCACGAGGACGGCGGAGAGCGCGCCGGCGGCGAGGAGCTCGAAGAGGACGTTCGAGACCGCGTTCGACGACTGGTAGGCGTTCCCCAGGTACGTGGTCCCCAGGACCGCCGCGATGATCAGGATGCGCGCGAATCCGATGGTTCGGGAGGCTGCCGTCGCGACACCCATCCCGGCAGCGGCGCGGGTGACCGAAGCCTCGCCGGCTGCGGCCTCGGTCACGGCTGGGACCACTCCGGCAGCAATCGGTCCGCGCCGTTCCCGAAGCCGTAGTGGCCGACGACGCCGCGACCGAGGTCGGAGAGTCCGAGCACCGCCGCGACGGATCCCTCGGTCCACTCGAGATCGTCGACGGTCGTGACCCGGCTCGCGAGGCGGTCGTCTTCGAGGATCGGAGACAGCGCGTCACCCCGCTCGGCCTTGCCTTCGCCGAAGACCTCACCCACGACGAGTGGGACACGAGCGTCGAGGGCGATCGACGAGAAGCTCGCGACCAGGAGACGGGCGGCGACTCCCCCGCTCGTCCCCACCGCGAGCACCACCCGCGTGCCCGTGCTGCTGAGCGCGGCGACCGTCGGCGCGTCGCCGTTGACACCCTCGAGGGCGACGAACCCGGCCTGGGCGAGGGCCGTGAACGAGTCCTCTGCCGTCGCGCTCGGCACGGGCGCGAGCGCGGTCGTGATGATGCCCCAGGCGCCGGCGCGGAGCGTGGCGCGCTTCGTCGCCGCGGGCAGACCGAGCACGGTAGCGAGCGCCTTGACGTCATCCTTCGACTGCAGCGCGAGCTTGCCCTCCAGCCAGACGATGCCTGGAGCGGTTGCGCCGGCCTGCCGTGCGAGCGTGACGATCCGTTGCACCGACTCGTCGTCGACCTCGCGGACGGCGACCACGACGGCCGGCACGCTCAGCAGACGATCGGTCACCGAGAACGGCGCGCTCTGGTTGATGGCGTCGTTCGAGCGATCGAGGTCCGCCTGCAGCTGCTCGTTCTCCACGCGACGAGCCTCGGCGTTCGCCTCCACGCTGTCGATCCGGTTCTGGAGGCCCGACACGGTCGGCTGCCCGAGGATGCCGTACCCCATCACCACACCGATCGCGAGCGCCAGGAAGACCGCGACGAGGGACACGAGATGGAAGCGGAAGTTGATCATGCGGCGCGACTCACCCGGTGATCGAGAACCACAGGTCGCGCAACGTCAGCCGAAACCCGTCGAGGAGCGTACGGATGGGTTCGGACACGACAGCCACGATGATCATCACCACGATCGCCGAGCCTACGAGGAGCACCCAGTCGAGACGGCGCACCCTGCCCTCGTAGAGGCGGCTGACGCCCTTCGCGTCCACGAGCATCGGGCCCAGTCGCAGGCGGGTGAGGAAGGTCGATGCCATCCCGCTGCGGCCCTTGTCGAGGAACTCGACCATGGTCGCGTGGGTCCCCACGGCGACGATCAGCGTCGAGCCCATCTCCCACGCTAGGAGCATGGCGACGTCCTCGCTCGTGCCCTCGACGACGAACTCGTGGTACGGGACGCCCCACTCCATGAGTGCTTCTCGCCCCGGCGCTCGCCCGTCCGGGTGGACGTGGTGGACCAGGTCGGGTGCGACGTGCAGTGCGTGCTCGGTGACCGAGTCGAAGTCGCCGATGATGACGTCGGGCTTGAAGCCGTTCTCGAGCAGCGCGTCCGCACCTCCGTCGACGCCGATGAGCACCGGGCGGTATTGGCGGATGTACGGACGGAGCGCCTTGAGGTCGTCCTTGTAGTCGTGCCCGCGAACGACGACGAGGGCGTGACGGCCGCGGAACTGCGTGACGAGGGGCGGGACCTCGATCGGCTCGAACATCGGTTTCGCCTCGCGCCGGACGTACTCGAGCGTGTTCACCGCGAACTGTTCGAGCTCGGCGCCGATGGTCGCCCGGGCGTCCTCCATCGCGGCCTCGATCTCGGCGCCGTCCGGGACGAGTCCGGTCGCGACCAGCTCGTCGCCGCGGAAGATCTCACCGCCGACGATCCGGATGGTCTCCCCGTCGCGGACGCGGTCGAGGACATCGGCACCGGCGCGGTCGACGAGGACGATGCCTGCTGTGACCACACGGATCGGACCCTGGTTGGGATACCGGCCCGAGACCGACGCGGCGGCGTTCACCACTGCGGCGACCCCGGACTCGACGAGGCCGTCGGCCGCGACGCGGTCGAGGTCCTCGTGGTCGATGATCGCGATCTCGCCGGGCTCGAGCCGCTTCACGAGATCCTTCGTGCGACGCCCCACTCGGGCGACGCCGACGAGCTCGGTCGGACTCGTTGGCGGACGCCGTCGTTGCAGCAGACCCATCAGCCGCTCACCCGGCTCGGATCGTTCGAGCGCGCCGCCGCGTGGTCGAGGAGCTCGGCCGCGTGCTGTCGTGCGGTCTCGGAGTCGACGCCCCCGAGCATCCGAGCCAGCTCGGACAGACGACTCGCACCGTCGACCGATGTCGCACTCGCCACCGTCCGTCCCCCCTCTTCTCGCTTTTCGACGACCAGCTGGGCATCCGCGTGCGCCGCGACCTGCGCGAGATGCGTCACGCACAAGACCTGATGACGCCGACCGAGATCCGCGAGGAGCCTCCCCACCGCAGTGCCCGCCTCCCCACCGATGCCGGCATCGACCTCGTCGAACACCAGCGTGGGTGGGGCCTCGGTGAGCACCAGACGCAGCGCCAGCATCGCACGCGCGAGCTCGCCACCGGAGGCGGCCTTCGCCACCGGGCGGGCCGGCTCTCCAGGGTTCGCCGCCAGCAGATACGACACCTCGTCGGCACCATCGTCGGTCGCGGGGCCGTGCTCGACCTGGACCTCGAGCGTCGCTGCGGGCATCGCGAGCTCGGCGAAGTGTCCCGTCACCGCGACCGCGAGGGCCGGGGCTGCACCCCGACGAGCGTCCGACAGCGCACCGGAGGCCGATTCGGCGCGCACGTCCATCTCGGCGATCGACGCCTCGATCTCGGCCGCGCGCGCGTCGTAACCCTCGAGCTCCGTCAGGCGACGACGAGACTCGGTGGCGAACTCGAGGACCTCGCTGAGCGTCTCCCCGTACTTCCGGACCAGCTCGCGGAGCAGACGACGTCGAGCGCGCACCTCCTCGACTCGCGCTGGGTCTTCGGCGATCCCTTCACTGGCGAGGCGGAGCTCGCGTTCGAGATCGGCGAGCTCGGCCTGCACCGCACGGAGCCGATCCTCGAGGGCGAGGAACGGGCGACGATGCGCGAGCGCGGTCACAGCGACGCCCACCGCGTCGAGCCCTCCGCTCTCGATCGCCTCGAACGCGTCGCGCAGCGCGTCTCGATGCGCGACCGCGTCGGCGAGGAGCGCCTCTTCCGCCTCGAGTGCGATGTCTTCGCCCGCGTCCTCGATCGCCGCGTCCTCGATCTCGGAGATCTGGAAGCGGAGGAGGTCGATCTCCCGCACGCGCGCCCGCGCATCCCCGCCGAGTGCGGCCAGCTCCTCGCGAAGGTCTCGAGCCTCGGCACGCGCCGAGCGGAGCGCGGCGAGCGCGTCCAGCGCCTCCGCGCCGGCGAAGCGATCGAGCGCGGCGCGCTGCACCGCAGGTGCAAGGAGCGACTGATGTGCGTGCTGCCCGTGGAGGTCGACGAGCCTCGATCCCACAGCGGCGAGCTCGGCGACCGTGGCCAGGCGGCCGTCGACATACGCTCGACTGCGACCGTCGTTCGGCAGGACGCGGACGAGGACGACCTCGTCGCCGTTGGCGTCCTCGAAGCGCCCTTCCACCCGCGCCTCGCTCGCGCCGCGGCGGACCAGGGTGGCGTCCGCGCGACCGCCCAGGAGGAGGTCCACCGCCTCGACGAGCAGCGTCTTGCCCGCTCCCGTCTCGCCGGTGATCGCGGTCAGACCGGGCCCGACGAGGACGGTGAGATCCTCGACGATTCCGAGGTCGGTGACGTGCAGCTCGCGCAGCATCGCTAACGGTCCGCCAGCCCGAACTTGGCCTTCAGGATCTGATGGAAGTCGCGCGGGCCGAACGTCACGATGCGAGCCGGCTTCGGGCCCGCCGTGCACGAGACCTCATCGCCGGGGACGAGTCGGCCGAGCTCCCGACCGTCGAGCGTCAACACGACGCAGCGACCGTCGGTGACGGTGAAGCCGAGCTCCTCATCGGCGTCGAGCACCAGCGACCGGTCGAACAGCATGTGCGGTGAGACCGGCGTCAGGAGCAGGCAGCGGTGCCGAGGGGAGACGATCGGACCCCGCGCCGAGAACGAGTACGCCGTCGAGCCTGTCGGCGTGGCGACGATCACCCCGTCGGCGGCGTAGGTGGTGAAGAACGTCCGGTTGATCGCGACGTCGAGGCGGACGAGACGTCCCGGCTGCTCCTTTTCGATCACCGCTTCGTTCAGCGCCCACCAGCGACCACCAGCAGCTTCTCCGGAGGTCACCTCGACCTGGAGCACCATGCGCTCCTCGACCTCGTAGGCACCCGCGATCAGTCGCTCGATCGCCGCGTCGATGTCGGCCGGTTCGACCTCCGCGAGGTACCCGAGCTGACCGACGTTGATGCCCAGGACGGCCGCGCCGGCTTCGTAGACGAGATCGACCGTGCGCAGCATCGTGCCGTCGCCACCGAGCGAGAGAGCGAGGTCGAGACCGTCGCCGAACGCGGCCGGCTCCACCGCGAACTCGTCGAGCCCGGCGATCGTGGCATCCGGCGTCGGGACGCGAACCTCGATCCCCTCCCGCACGAACCGATCAGCGGCAGCTCGTGCGAGCTCGGCCGCGAGGGGTCGGTCGGAGTGCGGGACCATCCCGACGACGCGCAGGCGCTCCGGTTTCGCGTGGGTGCCGCTGGCGCTCATGTCGCCGTTCCTGCGAGCAACGTGTCGATCTCGATCGCAAGTGCGGCTCGCGCGACGTGCACGAGGAACTCGCGGTTGCCGTCCGCACCCGTGATCGGTGAAACGATCGCGCCGACCACCGGAAGCTCGAGCGCGGTCAGGCCGGCGGCGACGCTCGCCAACACCTCACGGTGCACGTCGGGATCGCGGACCACTCCGCCCTTTCCGACACGCGCTCTCCCGGCCTCGAACTGCGGCTTCACCAACAGGATGAGATCCGCGTCAGGAGTCGTGCATCTGGCGAGCGCGGGTGCAACGGTCAGGAGCGAGATGAAGGAGAGGTCGGCAACCGCGAGCGGCACCGCACCGCCGAGGTCCTCCGGGACGAGGTTGCGCACGTTCAACCGATCCATCGCGCGGACCCGAGGGTCGGTCTGGAGCCCCCAGGCCAGCTGGCCCCGCCCCACGTCGACGGCCACGACCTCCCGCGCGCCTCGCTGCAGCAGGCAGTCCGTGAAGCCACCGGTCGAAGCACCGGCGTCGAGCGCGCGACGCCCAGACACCGCGACCGGGAACACATCGAGCGCGGCCGCGAGCTTCTCGCCACCACGTGACACGTAGGGCGGTGGCGGACCGACGACGCTGATCGCCTCGTCGTCCCCGACATGTCGGGCCGGGGTCGAGGCCGGCGCGCCACCCACCAGGACGCGGCCCGCAGTGACGGCCTCCACGGCCCGAGCCCGGCTGTCGCAGAGACCGCGGCGAACCAGCTCCGCGTCGAGTCGTCGGCGCACGCGCCTACCTGGTCCTTCTCACGGATCGAGCGCTGGTGATCACGGACGGGCTCCTGCGGGCTCCTCGGGCAAGCACTGGCAAGGTTACGCGGAGCGACTTGCGGTGGGACCTGCGGTGGGACCTGCGGTGGGACCTGGGACGAGCGCCGTGACCAACGTGGGGGCGAGGACACCCAGGTGCTCGGCGACATACGGAGGCGGCGGCGTCGGGATCGCCTCGCCCCCGGGGGGCGCGACCGCGGCCGTCACGCCGGACAGCACGAGTGCGAAGGGCCAACCGAGCGCATCGGCCAGAGCGCCGTCCGTCGACGGGCGATCGCCGATGACCACGCCGTGATCGCCGAGCTCGCGCTCGACCATCGTCACGGTCGGCGCCGACGGCTTGCCCGCAACCTCGGGGGCGCGGCCACTCGCAGTCGCGACGGCCGCGACGATCGCACCCGCGCCCGGGACCAGACCGTCTGGGATGGGATACGTCGCGTCGAGGTTCGTCGCGATGAAGCGGGCGCCGCCGCGGACGGCGTCGGCCGCACGGGTCAGCCCGGCGAAGTCGAAGTCCTGGTGGAAACCGACCACGACCGCGGCAGCGGGCTCGTCGCGCACCGGGACGAACCCGTTGTTCGTGAGCGCCTCGACGACGCCGGGCCCCGCGCACACGAGGACGCGCGATCCCGGTGGGACCTGGCTGGTCAGGAGGTCAACCGCGGCCCGTGCGCTCGTGAACACGTCGGACGCCTCGGCCGGGACCCCGCTCCGTTCCAGCTTTGCGACCACATCCGCGAGCACCTGACTCGAGTTGTTCGAGAGGAACGCCACCCGCAGACCCGCGGCCCGGAGCGTGGCGATCCCCTCCGCGGCACCAGGGATCGGCAGCTCGCCTCGCCAGATCACGCCGTCGAGATCACAGCAGACGATCGGACCGTCGCTCACGCCTCGTCACTCGACAGTCCGTCCGCGGGAGCCACACCCGAGCCCGCCCCGATCGGGTCGTCCTCGCCGATCTCGGCCAATGCGGCGCGGTAGTCGTCGAGTGGGCGCATGACGACGGCGAGCTTCAGGTGCCGCCGTGCGGCAGGCAGGTCACCGAGTCGGGCGAGCGCCAGCCCGAGACCGAAGTGCGCGTAGTCGTTCACCGGGTCGAGCTCGATCGTGAGGGCGAACTCGTCACGCGCGAGCGCGTACCGAGCCGTCCGGAAGTACGCCCGTCCGAGCGTCTCCCTGATGGAGCCCTGATCGGGCTCGAGGTCGCGCGCCCGCTCGAGGGCGATCGACGCGGCGTGAGCATCACCGGAGGCGAGGAGACGGCTCCCCTCCTGGAACGCGTCGTACGCACCGGGTGCATCGGGCGCGTCCTGGGGTCCCCGATCCACGCAAAGACCGTATGCGATGATCGGCCGCTCCCGACGAAAGCGATTGCTCCGTGCCCGACCTCGCCCCGTTCCGCGGCCTGCGCTACTCGAACGCGGCAGAGCTCAGCGCCCTCACCGCGCCGCCCTACGACGTGATCGAGGAGGACGAGCGGTCGAGGCTCGAAGCAGCCGACCCGCACAACGCGGTGCGACTGATCCTGCCGCGAGCGGGCGACGGGATGGACGCGTACGCGGCCGCGGCCGCCGCGCTCGCCGCGTGGCGCACGGCCGGGATCCTGGTCCTCGACGACGAGCCGACCCTCACCGTGTACCGGATGACCGCCACCCGCCCCGAGGGCGGCGAGCACCACACCATCGGGGTGATCGGTGCACTGGGCCTCCCCGAGCGCCCCGGCGCGGGCGACATCCTCCCGCACGAGCGGACGCTCCCGAAGGCCCGGAGCGACCGCCTCGCGCTCCTGCGGGCCACGCGCGCGAACCTCGACCCGATCTGGGCCCTGTCGGTCGCAGGTGGACTGACGGAGCTCCTGGTCGACGTCGAGTGCCCCAACGTGGCGATCGACGCGAGCGACACCCGACACGAGTTCGGGGTGATCCAGCACCCCGAGCGGATCGCCGAGATCCGGTCGCTCGTCGGGGCGGCACCCGCCGTGCTCGCCGACGGTCACCACCGCTTCGAGACCGCGTGCAACTACCGCGACGAAGCGCCGGGGACTCCAGGCGTCGACGCGATCATGACGCTGGTCGTCGAGCTCGCCGACGAGCAGCTCGATGTCCATCCGATCCATCGCCTCGTTCGGGGCGGTCTCGCCGAGCAGGCCAGAGCCCTCCGCGACGCACTCGCGACCACGTGGTCGGTGGAGGACGCCGGCCCCAACACGCCCGAAGGCGTGACGGCGCTCGTCGCCTCTATGAGCGCTCGCGCCGCGCTCGGACTGGTCGACACCGAAGGGCTCGCGCTCCTCGTCCCTGACGAAGCGGCGCTCGCGACCGCCCTCGCGTCCGAGCCTGCGGCGCTCCACGGCGTCGACGCGGCGCGCTTCGACGCTGCGGTCCGTCCGGCGTTGGGCGACGCGACCCTCGCCTACCGCGACGACGCGGCGACGGTCGCCGCGGTGGTGCGTGCAGGCGGTGCAGATGCCGCGGTGCTGCTGCGCGGCGTGAGCGTCGAGGAGATCCGCATCGCGGCAGCAGCCGGCATCCGCATGCCCGAGAAGACGACGTTCTTCGCCCCGAAGCCGCGCACCGGGATGGTGTTCCGCGGCCTCGCCGACTGAACCCCGAGCAACAGGGCGGCCGCTGAGCTAGTTGACGTCCCAGGTCGCGCCGGACGAGAGCAGCGCGGCGAGATCGCCGGGCCCCTGGCGCTCCGACGCGGCAGCGAGCTGGCGCTGCACCTCGACCTCGTAGCTCGCCCGCTCGACATCCCGGAAGATCCCGATCGGGGTCGGCATGGTGGGACCGCTCGCCACCCGTGAGAGCGCGAACGCCAGCGCCGGGTCCGGACGGTGCTCGTCGTGCACCACGAGGCGGTCTTCGCCGACGTCGGCGACCTCACGGATCACACACTCACCGAACTCGTTGAGCACGACGCCCCGCTGGCCGTCGTTGCCGAAGCGGATGGGCTCACCGTGCTGGAGGTTGATCAGCATCTCGGCGCGAGCGTCCTTCGCCGTGATCTCACCGAACGCACCGTCGTTGAAGACGTTGCAGTTCTGGTACACCTCGACGAACGCCGCCCCGCGGTGCTCGTGCGCGCGCCGCATGACGTCCATCATGTGCTTGCGGTCGAGGTCGTGCGTCCGGGCGACGAACGATGCCTCCGCCCCGAGGGCCATCGAGATCGGGTTGAACGGCGTGTCCAGGGAGCCGAACGGCGACGACTTGGTGACCTTGCCCACCTCGCTCGTCGGCGAGTACTGACCCTTCGTGAGGCCGTAGATCTGGTTGTTGAACATCAGGATGTTCAAGTTGACGTTGCGACGCAGCGAGTGGATGAGGTGGTTGCCGCCGATCGACAGTGCGTCGCCGTCGCCGCTCACCACCCAGACGTCGAGGTCGGGCCGCGCCAACGCCACACCGGTAGCGATCGCCGGCGCGCGGCCGTGGATGCTGTGCAGTCCGTACACGTCCATGTAGTACGGGAAGCGAGCCGCGCACCCGATGCCGGAGACGAAGACCTGGTTCTCGCGCTTGAGTCCGAGCTCCGCGAACAGCAGCTGCACCGCGGCAAGGATCGAGTAGTCACCACACCCCGGGCACCAACGGACTTCCTGGTCGGTCTGGTAGTCCTTGCGGGTCAGCGTGACCTCGCCGGACGAAGGGGCGTCGCTCACTTCACCATCTCCTCGATCGCAGCCTCGACCTCGGACGCGCGGAACGGCAGCCCTTGCACCTTGGTCAGGCTCCGTGCGTCGACCAGGAACTCTGCCCGGACGAGCCGAGAGAGCTGTCCGAGGTTCATCTCGGGCACGAGCACCCGGTCGTACCGGGACAGGACCTCGCCCAGGTTGGCGGGGAACGGGTTCAGGTGCACCAAGTGCGCGTGCGCCACGCGATGCCCCTTGTCGCGCGCCTGGCGCACCGCCTGCTGCGCGACACCCCAGGTGCTCCCCCACCCGAGCACGAGGAGCTCCGCGCCATCGGGGTCGTCGACCTCGACGAGCGGGATGTCCTTCGCGATGCCGGCGATCTTCGCGGCGCGCAGCTCGGTCATCCGCTCGTGGTTCTCCGGCTCGTAGTTGATGTTCCCGGTGCCGTCCTGCTTCTCGATGCCGCCGATGCGGTGCTCGAGGCCGACGGTGCCGGGGATCGCCCACGGGCGCGCCAGCGTCTCGGGGTCTCGGAGGTACGGCCAGAACTCCTCGGAGCCGTCGGCCGCGGTGTGGTTCGGTCCGCTCGCGAACGGCACCGAGATGTCGGCCAGCGCGTCGATGTCGGGGAGCAGCCACGGCTCCGCACCGTTGGCGAGGTAGCCGTCGGTGAGGAGGATGACCGGCGTCCGGTACTTCACCGCGAGCCGAACGGCTTCGAAGGCTGCGTCGAAGCAATGGCTTGGCGAGCGCGCTGCGACGATCGGCAACGGCGCCTCACCGTGGCGGCCGTACATCGCCAGCATGAGGTCGGCCTGCTCGGTCTTGGTCGGCAGGCCCGTGGACGGTCCGCCACGCTGCACGTCGACGATCAGCAGGGGGAGCTCGAGGCTCACCGCGAGACCCATCGCCTCGGACTTCAGGTCGACGCCCGGGCCGCTCGTAGCGGTGATGCCGAGGTGCCCGGCGAACGCCGCGCCGATCGCGACGCCGATCGCCGCGATCTCGTCCTCGGCCTGGAGCGTGCGCACACCGAAGTTCTTGTGGCGCGACAGCTCGTGCAAGATGTCGGACGCCGGCGTGATCGGGTACGACGCGTACGCGATCGGGAGCCGACTCGCCTGCGACGCCGCGAGCAGCCCGTACGACGTTGCGAGGTTCCCGGTGATGTTCCGGTAGTGACCTGGAGCGAGGCGCGCCGGTGCGACCGCGTAGGGGTGGTCGAAGAGCTCCGCAGTCTCGCCGAAGTTGTAGCCCGCCTTGAACGCGGCGAGGTTCGCCGCTCGCACCATCTCGCGGTTGGCGTACTTGGCGTCGATCCACGCGCTGGTGGGATCGATCGGCCGCGTGTACATCCAGGAGATGAGTCCGAGCGCGAAGAAGTTCTTCGAGCGCTCCGCGTCGCGCGGCTTGACGCCGAGCTCCTTCGTGGCCTCGAGCGTCATCGAGGTCATCGGGACCTGCACGACCTTGTAGGCCGCGAGCGAACCGTCCTCGAGCGGGTTCGCGGTGTAGCCCGCCTTCTCGAGGTTGCGCTCCTCGAAGGTGTCGGCGTTGACGATGAGCGTGCCGCCCGGAGAGAGCTCCCCGATGTTCGCCTTCAACGCAGCTGGGTTCATCGCGACGAGCACCCCGGGCATGTCACCGGGCGTGAGGATCTCGTGGTCGGAGATGTGCACCTGGAAGGACGAGACGCCGGCGATCGTGCCGGCCGGCGCCCGGATCTCGGCCGGGTAGTTCGGCTGCGTCGCGAGGTCGTTCCCGAATGCCGCGCTCACGTCGGTGAACCGGTCACCGGTCAGCTGCATGCCGTCACCGGAGTCTCCGGCGAACCGGATCACGACGTCATCAAGCTGCTCGGGCTTCAACGTCGGGCTCTCGGCGGTCACGCGTCCTCACTCAAGGGTTTCGACTCCGCAGTTCGATGCAGGGGCTTCGGCGTGGCGCGGCGGTGTTGCCTGCACCCGCACCGTTGCCCATCATAGGTTCCGACTCGCGCCACTTCGTGCCCGGGGGTTCGTGGCGGATCGGGCGTTCGAGACCGCTCACACGAGATCGGCGAGGGCGCGCGTGGCCCGCTGCGCGGCCGCCTCGCGACGACGACGTTCACCCCCGCGACCGACCGTCGATGCCTCGACCTCGACCCGGGAAGCGGTGATCCCCCGCGCGTCGCGAAAGAACCGACGCCGCAGCGTCCCCACCACCACGACGGCGTCGTCGGCCTCGAGGCCCTCGAGCCACGCCGGCGGGTCCCAGATCGCGACCGGTACCGAGGTGGCTTTGCCCTCGGATCCCGGGACCCGCACCGAGAAGGTCGCGAGCCGCTGGCCTGACGGGAGCGTCCGCAGCTCCGAGGTGTTGGACGCGACACCGCGCAGCACGACGAGGTTCACCCCGATCGCTACGCCGGACGGGTCGCTACCGGACGACTGCCTTCCGGACGACTGCCTGCCGGACGACTGCCTGCCGGACGACTGGGCTGGAGCCATGGATGAACCTCCGAAGAAGCGCTGGAGCGCATCGGGCTCCAGCGTTCGAGTCGGGGGAGGCTCGTGGGGAAGGCTGGTGGGAACGATCGCGACTCTACGATCCACCTGTGACAGCTACCGGAGGCCCTTCCTCCGGCTGGCGACGTCGGCGAAGTCACGATCGTCGTCGTAGATGCGGTCGAAGAGGGCCCGGGCCCGGGCGTTGTTACCCGCGCGCTCCTCGAGGTCGGCGAGCGCGTACCAGAGGCGCAGGTGGTACGGCTGTGGCTTGCGCACGGCACCGGCCTTCTTGTCGAGCAAGGCGATGGCTTCGGTGAGGAGTCGTCGATCAGCGAGCGCCCCGGCCGCCACGATGCGGCCCTCCGTCATGAGCTCGGCGGACGGAGACGCGGCCGCGAGCTCCTCCCACAGCTCGTCGACCCGTCGCCAGCGGCGTTGCGCCCGGTAGCAGTCCATGAGCACGGGGTGCTGCTCGACCGAGTCGGTGAGCTCCACGAACGCCTCGAGCTCGACTGCCGCGGCCCGGTAGTTCCCGATCCGGTACTGAGCGAGCCCCGTCAGCTCGCGAACGCTCGACGCATCGGGCAGCGCGTCCCGCACTGGCCGCAGGTGCCGTAACGCCTCCCGATCGCGCTGGCCCGCGTAGGCATCCGCGGCAGCCATGACCTCGCGCAAGAGGTACGGCCCACGCCGGCCACCGAGGCGCAGCACCTCCGTCTCGACGTCTGCCGGAGGTCGACCCTTGCGGCGTCTGGTCTCCCGCGGCGGCGCGCCCTGACTCCGGGACGCCGGCTTCCGACCGGTCTGGCGACCGGACGGGCGGTCATCGGGAGCGACGTGCTTCCCGCGGACGCGGAGCGGCGCGGGGGCACGCTCGCGATCCGGGTCGTCGGCCCGCTTGACCCGGTCCGGCACCGTCGGGGCACCGTGCGGTCCGAACCCACCTTCGTTCGCCCGATCCCGGGCCGGACGCTCGGGTCGGGCATCTGCGGCGCGGCCCGGGCGCGGCTTGCCCGACCGCCCGCCTGAACCGCTCCCTGAGCCCCTGCCCGAACCCTTGCCCCCTCGGGAGGTGCTGGGGCCCCCTCGGGAGGTGCTGGGCTTCGGGCGGTCGGTCATGGACGGAGGTTACGTGCACCGGACGCGACGAAGCGCCTCGTGCGACTCACCCGAAGCACTTCTATGAGTGCAACGAGGAGCGCAGAGGCGCTTCGTCATGAGAAAGTCCGGCGACGACCTACTCTCCCAGGGAGTCTACCCCCAAGTACCATCGGCGCTGGCGGTCTTCACTACCGTGTTCGGAATGGGAACGGGTGTTTCCCCGCCGCTATGGCCACCGGAACATCTTGTGTTTCCAAGACTCTGTGTTCTTCAGACTTTTGGTTCTCTATGTTTGCAGAGCTATCAGAATGTCAACGACGTCATCCGTCGAGGACTCCAGAGCGAGCACGAGCACCAGAACAAGAAGATCCCAAGCCCTCGGCCGATTAGTACCGGTCGGCTGAACACGTCACCGTGCGTACACCTCCGGCCTATCAACCTGGTGGTCTACCAGGGGCCTTACTCGGTTAACCCGATGGGAGATCTCATCTTGAGGCCGGCTTCGCGCTTAGATGCTTTCAGCGCTTATCCATTCCGCAGGTAGCCAACCAGCCGTGCCCTTGGCAGGACAACTGGCACACTAGAGCTGCGTCCGTCCCGGTCCTCTCGTA
>JBBQFJ010000084.1:0-14653 GCA_038321755.1 Acidimicrobiia bacterium
CTGCGTCACCTGTTCTGGCGGACTGGTCGCGGGGCGCGTCCCCAGATCGTAGAGTACGGCGAGCAAATGCTGAACCACGAGACGTACCAGGCCGCGCGCGACAAACGGCCACACGACCACACCATCAAGGAGTACGAGCTCCTGAAGTTCTTCGCCACCCATCCCGGGAAAGCGTTCACGCGCGAGCAGCTGCTCTCGCGAGTGTGGGGTTACGAGTACTACGGCGGCGCACGGACGGTCGACGTCCACGTGCGGCGGCTGCGCGCCAAGCTCGGGGAAGAGCACGCGAGCCTGATCCAGACCGTGCGGTCGGTCGGGTATCGCTTCGGGCAGACCCGGCTGCGCTAGTCGCTCGCCTCGTCGACCGCGTACGGCGTGCCCTCGGCGCGCCGGTTCGCATCCGACACCGCGAAGAACCCGAACACCGCGCTCCACGCCGCGCCGCCGACCATCACGCCGATGGGGACGACGAGCACCATCACCACGACGAAGATGATCGCTCCGGTCATGCGCGGACGATAGCGCGACCCGTCCGAGCACTGGTGTCCCGGCACGAGCGCACGCCGCTGAACTGCGCGAGAGTCACGCCGGTTCGGGTGATCTCACCCGGCGGGCAGAAGCACGGGGGGGTACATGAACAGCACCAAGCTCGACAAGTGGGCCGCGCTCAGTGGCGTGGCGTTCGTGGTGGTGGCCGTGATCGGGGCGTTCCTGGCGGGTTCCCCGCCGAAGGTCTCGGCGTCCGACGCCAAGATCATCAGCTTCACGAAGGACAACCAGGACAGCCTCCGAATCGCCGCGTACTTGGCCGGCCTCGGGATCATTCTCTTCCTGGTGTTCCTCGGCGAGCTCTGGACCCGCCTCAGAGTCGCGGAAGGTGGGAGCGGCCGACTCGCCGGCACCGCAGCCATGGGCGGCATCGTGGCGATCGCGATCAACGGGGCGGCGAACGGGATCGGGGCCTACGGGGCGCTGCACCCGCTCGAGTCCGCGGGCACGTTCCGGTTGTCCACGGTGCTCTTCGGGTTCCTGGGCTTCGCGGTCCTCGTGTTGACGGAAGCCACGTCGCTGGTCATCCTACGGACGAAGTTCCTCGCACCGTGGCTCGGATGGTTCGGCTTGCTCGTGGCCCTGCTCTGGCTCGTCGGCTCCGCAGCCGTCGCGACGGAGAACGACACGATCTTCGTGATCGGCTTCGTTGCGTTTCTTACCTGGGCGCTGTGGCTGATCCTCCTCAGCGTGATGTTGTTCCGGACGACCGAGGCGTCGACGGCTTCGTAGCGATCAGCGACGCATGCGCCGCGCGGCGCGCGTCTCGAGGGCCGGGAAGGCCTCGGGACGCGCGCCTTCGGCGACGGTGATCGCGTTCCAGGTGGCGGCCGCGACCGCGGCGAACACCGCGTCGGATCCCCGTGGGCGTGGCGGTCCGGCGTCCTCGACGATCGTGACGGAGATCGGCGGCGTGTCCTTGGCTCGGATCACGCCGAACGAGCGGATCGTGAGGTCGAGCACGTCGCCGGTGACCGCATCGACGGTGAGTCCCTCGGTGAGCACCCAGCCCAGCGCCATGTGGGCGGCACCCACGCAGTAGGACCGAAGCACGATCTCATCGAGGGGTTCACCGGCCGCGATGCGCACCTCGACGCGTTCCACCTGACCGCTCGCGGGATCGATCACGACGCGAGCGCCCGCGAACGCGCCGCCGGACGACGGTGCGCACGTGTCGAGGAGCACGGCCGCCGCACGGTCGTCCGACACGACCGAGGCCCGGTCGATCGCAGCCTCCGCGATCGCACCTTCGATCAGCACCGCGCGCTCGGCGAGCCCGACGGCGCGGAGCGCGCCACTCGTCATCGGACCGGGCGCGGCGCCCCGGATCCACGATGCGGCTTCCCGCACGTCGGAGCCCCAGGTGACGGTGCGCGTGAACGGTTCGATGTCCCCCAGCACGGTGCCCTCGATCCGGACCTCGCCGCCGACGAGGACCGCAGATGCCGCGATCGGTGGCCGCTTCGGTCCGAGTCGCACGACGTCCTCGCGGGAGAAGAGCGTCCGAACCGGCCGGTCGAAGTGGTCCGCGAGCTCGCGCGCGGCCCGCGGCGCGATCGACTCCGCCTTGCCCCCGAAGGCTCCGCCGTTCGCGAGCGTCGACGCCGGCTCCCCGCCGGGCTCGCACCACGAGGCGTCTGGTTCGAGATAGGCCGGCTCGACCCACCCGGTCGTCAGCCCCACGCCTCCCGGCGGCACGACCGGGAACGGGAACGGTGCCCGCGGCGCTTCCGTCGTCCGGCGGCCCTGGATCTTCCCGGCGGCCGCGCGTGCACCGTGGACCGACTCGCCCACGACCCACCTGATCCCCGCGGCGTCGACCGACTCCACCGCGGATGACGGTGCACACGGCACCGCCACGAGCGCGTCACGCGGTGCAGTGTCATCCGCGAACCCCCCGGCGCCGAGCGGGACCTCCGGCGTGACGCGCTGCTCCACACCCCCTTCGAGCGCCGCGCGCTCCTCGGCCCGCGCACGGTCACGCGTCGGTCCCGTCGTGAGTCCCGGCGTCGGGCCCGCGGCGGCGAGCGCGATCGCCTCCTCCACCGTGCGCCAGCCGGTGCACCGACAGAGGTGGGCCGCGAGAGCCCGGTCCGTGTCGAGCGGCGCCGTCCGACCCTGCTCGAGCAGTGCCGCCGCCCGCAGGACGATCCCCGGCGTACAGAAGCCGCACTGCGAACCCCCGGCAGCGAGGAACGCTTCGGCCAGCGCGTCTCGTCGATCGGCATCGAGCCCGTCGACCGTGGTGATCGACCGTCCCGCGATCCGCTCGACCGGGGTGACGCACGCCACCCGCGGGGCGCCATCGACGAGCACGGTGCAGCAGCCGCACTGGCCCTGCGGCGCACACCCGTCCTTGACCGACATGATGCCCAGGTGCTCTCGGAGCACCGAGAGCAGCGACTCACCCGTCGCCGGTGCGACTTCGACCTCTCGGCCGTCACACACGAAGCTGACCCGATCTGAATCCGGTGGCACGCGCTGGCAGGATAGGGGCATGCCCCCCGAACCAATGACTCGCCGCGCGTTCCTCACCGCCACCGGCGGACTCGCCGTCGCGGCAGCGATGGCGGGCCCGGCCGGTGCGGCTCGGCTGACGAAGAACACAGCGCTCAGCCCCGTCGTGCTCTCGAGCGACTTGTACGTCTCTCCGGACCCGCAACGGATCGCGTTCGCGATCTACAAGGGCAGCAGGCCATCGTCGTCCGGACGCGTGCAGCTCGCGCTCGCGGCGCCCGGATCGAAGCAGGGGACCGTCTACCCGACGACCCTCCACAAGGCGGGATTGCCCAAGGGCCGAGGTGTGTTCGTCGCGGAGGCACCGCTGCCGACCGATGGCGCGTGGAACGCGCTCGCGATCATCGACGGGAAGAAGCTGCCGTTCGCGATCCAGGTCAACACACAGCCGGGAGCGCCCGCGGTCGGCGCCGCGGCGCCTCGGGACGCGTCCCCGACGAAAACCGACACCCTCGGCGTGAAGCCGATCTGCACGCGCGTCCCGCCGTGCCCGCTGCACACGGTCTCCCTGAGCAACGTCATCGGCACCGGTCGACCGGTCGCAGTGCTGTTCGCGACCCCGGCGCTGTGCCAGTCGATGTACTGCGGCCCCGTGCTCGACGAGCTCCTCAAGATCAAGGGGCCGTACGAGGACCGGGTGACCTTCGTGCACGTCGAGATCTACACGTCGAGCACCGGCGCCGACCTCGCACCCACCGTCGAGGCCTGGGGGATCGAGAGTGAGCCGTGGCTGTACACGGTCGACGGTGGCGGGACCATCGTGGGTCGGCTCGACGGCGCGCTCGCCGGTGACGAGATGCGGACCGCGCTCGACCGGCTCGTCGCGACGTAGCCGAGACGCGAACGGACCCGCCGGCCACTCGCCGACGGGTCCGAGCTCGTACGAATCGCGCCTGCGCTAACGGCGCTTCTTGGTCGTCCGCTTCGCCGTCTTCTTCGCCGTCTTCTTCGCGACCTTCTTCTTCGCGGGACGACGTTTCACGGTCTTCTTGGCTGCCTTGCGCTTCACGGCCTTCTTCTTCGTGGCCGCCTTGCGCGCCGGGCGCTTCTTGACGGCCTTCTTCTTCTTCGCGGGACGACGCTTCACGGTCTTCTTGGCTGCCTTGCGCTTCACGGCCTTCTTCTTCGTGGCCGCCTTGCGCGCCGGCTTGCGCGCCGTGGACTTCTTCTTCGTCGCCTTCTTGGCCGGACGCTTCTTGACGGCCTTCTTCTTCGTCGCCTTCTTGGCCGGACGCTTCTTGACGGCCTTGGTCGCGGGCTTCGGCGGTTCCGGCGTGACCGGGGTCGGGGCAACCGGCGGCGTGAAGACCGGCGCCGGCGCGGCCGGCGGTGCCGGCTGCCAGGAAGGCGCCGACGGGGTCGGGGTCGGCGGTGGGGTGGACGGTCCACCACCGAGCGGCGGATTGGGTGGCCAGGTCGATGACATCGTGTGTCGCTCCCTTCAACTGCGGCGCGCGAGCGTAACCGCATCGATGTGCCGCGCAACAGGGGGTGCTGCGCGCGGCCGTGCCGTCGCGCGCTGCGACGGGCGGCGCGTCGGTGCTACGAGAACGACTGACCGCAGCCGCAGCTGCGCTCGGCGTTCGGGTTGTTGATCGAGAAGCCCGCGCCCTGCAGCCCGTCCTTGAAGTCGAGCGTGGCACCCTTGAGCATCTCCTGGCTCGCCGGGTCGATGACGACCTTCACGCCGCCGTGCTCGATCTGGTTGTCGTCCTCGGCGATGTCGCCGTCGAAGAACATCTCGTAGCTGAACCCGGAGCAGCCACCGGGACGCACCGCGACCCGGAGCGCGAGCTCGCCCGGCGCGTCTTCCGCGGCGATCAGCGACTTGACCTTCTCCGCGGCCTCGTCGGTCATCTGGAAGACCTGGCTGGCGTCAGTGACGGTGAACATGGACATTTCGATTCGTCCTCCTGCCCGCTGGGGGCCGTGGTTCAGGGGTGGTCAATGATCTCAGGAACGGGTGCCGACGGCCACTGTCACATGACACGGCTCTGGGTCGTACAACGTCGCGAACTCCTCGACCCTTCCCCCGCCGACCTGATCGACGACTCCCTCGCAGAGGCCGCGATGCAGGTTGCAGACGAGCTCCGGATACGCCTCGGCGAGCTCACGGAACGGACAGTGCAGGAACTCGATGCGTGCACTGCCCTCGGAGGTGCCGTCACCGGCGCCGGCCGCGGGCTCGAAGCCCAGGCCGTGGAGCTCGGACTCGAGGGCCCGGACGCAGCTGCTCGTACGCGTCCGTCGACCGGCCTCCATGCCCCACGCCCGTCCCGTGTCAGCGGCGTCGTCGGCGCTCGCCCCCACCCGCTCTGCGAGGGCACCCAACAGGGCTGCGAGGAGTGCGTGCGCCGGCGGGTCGAAGCCCAAGCCGGGTGCGCCGTCGGCGAGGAAGTACAGGTGCTGGGGTCGGCCCACGGTGCCCCGGTGGACGGCCTCGGCGTCGATGAGCCCGACCTCGCGGAGCCGCTCGAGGTGGAGGCGCACCGTGTTCGCGTGCACCCCGAGGCGATCGGCGAGGTCCTGGGCCGAGAGCGCGCTCGTCGAAGTGGAGAGCTCGCGGTAGACCGCGTAGCGGGTGTCGTCGGCCAAGGCCTTGAGGACCGGGAGCTCCATCGCCCGTTGACGGTAGCCCCGGGCGGGCATATTTTCAAGGTTGCTATTGTTTTTCCCAGCAGTGCACCAGAAACACCCGCACCAGGAACACCCGCACCAGGAACACCGCACCAGGAACACCCGCACCAGGAACACCCGCACTCCCGGGACCGGCGCCAGCCGGCCCGACCTCCACGACGGGCCCCCGATGGACCGACCGACTCCTGCTCCCACCGGCAACGGGCCACTCCAGGTCTCCCGCGGCAGCGTGAGCCCACCGGAGGAGTCCGACCCCGGCGCGCCGGTGCATGACCCCGAGGCCGGCCCCCCGCCGAGTCCCGACGACGTGCGTGGCGTGCTCGGCGGCGTGATCGATCCTGAGCTCAACGTCAGCATCACCGAGCTCGGCATGGTCGACGAGATCGAGGTCGGTGCCGACGGCCAGGTGATGGTCCGCGTCGCACTGACCACCTCGGGATGCCCGCTCCGCCACCAGATCAAGCAGGAGGTGGAGTCGAAGGTCCGAGGGCTCCGCGGCGTGACCGGCATCAAGGTCGAGTACTCGGAGATGAACGCCGAGCAGAAGGCGGCCGCGATGGGCCGAGCGCGCTTCCAGGCCCGCGAGGACGCGGCCCCGACCGAGGTCTCGGCCACCACGCGCGTGCTCGCGGTGGCGAGCGGCAAGGGAGGGGTCGGCAAGTCGTCGGTAACCGTGAACCTCGCCGCCGCGCTCGCGGCCCGTGGTCTGCGCGTCGGAGTGCTCGACGCCGACATCTGGGGCTTCAGCGTCCCGCGCATGCTCGGCGTCGACGGTCGACTCTCCGGGGCCGACGGCAAGATCCACCCGCATCCGATCGAGGTCCCCAACGCGCTCGATCCTGCCGGGCCGGCCGGCGTCCTCCAGGTCGTCTCGATGGGCTTCCTCGTCGACGACGAGGGCACCGCGCTGATGTGGCGCGGGCTGATCCTCACGAAGGCGCTCGAGCAGTTCCTCACCGACGTGCGGTGGGGTGAGCTCGACTACCTGCTGATCGACATGCCGCCCGGGACCGGCGACATCCAGATGGCCCTCGCCCGGATGCTCCCCCAGGCCGAGATGCTCGTCGTCACCACCCCGGCCGTGGCCGCCCAGAAGGTCGCGGTGCGCGTCGCCGACATGGCCCGGCGCTCGCACATGAAGGTCGTGGGCGTCGTCGAGAACATGACCGAGTTCATCGCGCCGAGCGGCGAGCACTTCGCGCTCTTCGGCGCCGGTGGCGGCGCAGCCCTCGCCGACGACATCGGCGCGCCGCTCGTCGCCAGCATCCCGATCGAGCCCGCGGTGTCGACCGGGGGAGACACCGGGACGCCCGTCGCGCTGCGTGCTGTGGGTGATCCCGCCGGTACGGCGTTCCACGCGCTCGCGGCGCGTGTCGTCGACGAGCTGCTCCCCCCCATCGAGATGGCCGGCTGCACCGCGCGCATGCTCGAGCTCGTCGAACAGGCCGCCGCCCAGAGCTGACGGGACGCCCTGACCGGACGACCTGACCGGACGACCTGACGCGACGAGGCCCGGGGCGTCGACCCCGGGCCTCGCATCGCGTCGTGGCTGCGTCGTGAGTTGGTTCGCTACTGCACGTCGAACTCGCCGTGGAGTCCCTTGGCGTAGTCGTCATCGGGAGCGTCGCCACCGGTGCTGATGTACGCGTAGTGGCCGGGCTTCAAGCTCTGGACGAGGTACGCGACCTTGCCCGGATCGAGACCGCTGACACCACCGACGATCGCACCCGGAGGCGGGCCCGACGCCTGCCCGGTGTTGAAGAACGCATCGAAGTACGCCTTCACCGTGTCGATCGTCTGCCCCGGCTCGATGTTGACGAGCGTGAACGAGTGCGGTGTCGTTCCGGTGTTGGTCACCTTCGCCGTGAACTGCTTCGGCGCATCACCGCTCGGCACCGTGATCTCGGTGTCGCTGAGCGTCACGTTGACCCGGGCCTTGGGGGCCTTGGCGCTCGAGCTCGGCGTCTTCACGTCGATGGTCGTGACCATGCCATGGGCGATGTGCGGCGACCCATCCGGAGCTGGAATGAAGCACATCAGTGCGTACCGACCCGCGGGAAGCTGGGACACCGTCTCCGTCGACTGTCCCGGACCGAGCAGATCGGGGGTCCCGAAGCTCCGGTTCGAATCTCCCTGCGCCAGCTTGTCGAACGCGGCCTGATCGTTCGACAGGGCCGCGGCCTTCACCTGCTTCGCCGTGACGCTCGACTTCACCTGCACGATCGCCAGCATGTGGCTCTCCTGGCCCAGGTTGTCGAACGAGATCGTCACCCAGCCCGAGTGCGGTGCGCCCTTCACCGTGTACGCGTACTCGCCGGCCTGCACCTCGAGCGTGTTGCCCGAGCTCTTGGCTGCGACCGGTCCTGCGACCAGCGTTGCTGCCCCGACACCGAACGCGGTCATCGCGAGCAGTGTCGCCCCGAACTTCCTGAACATGGATCCTCCTCGTGGACGAACGTGTCCACGAAGTTGTCGCACTGCGACGGGATCCGGCCCAGGGTGATGCCACGCGTGCCGCAGGGGTGCTGACCTCACTCGGTGGGGGTGGCTCACGCCGGCTTCCAGACCGCCTTCGCCGTCGTCCCGACCACCTTGCCCTCGGCCTTGAGCTTCAGCAGATGCGCGTAGACCTGCCAGCCCGCGGCTTCGACCAGCGGTTCGGGGAGGTCCTGCGAGCCGTAGAGCGCGCCGACGATCTCCTTCACCTTCGCCTGCTCGTGCTTCTTGAGGTGCTGCAGGATCTGCTGCTCGCGCCGCTTCCGGTGCTTCAGGTACTCGTCGATCCGAACGCGGGGCTCGATGAGGGCATCACCGTGGCCCGGCGCCAGCCAGCGCAGCCGGAGCTTCCTCAGCCGCTCGAGGGAAGCGAAGTACTGGGCCATGTCCCCGCCACGAGCCGGGTTCACGACCGACCACGTTCCCTCGAGCACCGTGTCGCCGGTGAAGAGCATCCGCTCTTCCTCGAGGTAGAAGCAGAGGTGGTTCGGCGCGTGTCCCGGTGTGTGCAGCACGTCGAGTCCGAACTCGGTGCCCTCGATGGTGTCGCCGTCGCCGACGAGTCGGTCGGGCACGATCCCGCTGTCGTCCTTGTCCCGCTTCGCGAAGGCGACGACCTCCGCGCCCGTCGCCTTCACTAGCCGAGCGGTGGCCGGCGCGTGGTCGGGATGGGTGTGCGTCAGCACGACCCACCGCACGCGCTCCTTCATCGACGCGCCGACGATCGCGTCGACATGGCCCCGGTCGTCCGGCCCCGGGTCGATCACCGCGACCTCGTCGATCCCGACGAGGTAGGTGTTGGTCCCCGGGCCGGTGAAGGGCCCGGGGTTCGGAGCGACGATCCGCCGCACGAGCGGCGAGAGCGCACTGGCGACGCCCGGGGTGAGATCGGGCATCAGCGCACGCTCTTCGCGGCCGCATCCGCCCGATGCGTGATCGAGTGCTCGATCGCATCGGACTCGGCGGTCCGATCGAGCTCGCGGTCGTCGCCTGGCAGGCGGAGCTGCCAACCCTGGCCGGGATTCATCACGCGCAACGCCGGCGGCGGACCGCGCCACGTCGCGTCCACCGCCGCGAGGAGGTCCTCCACACAGGAGAACCGTTCGATCGCCTGCAGGCTCTTGAAGGTCGGGTAGATGAGCTCGAGCTCCCCGCGACGCGCGCGCTGGAGCGCGGTGGTGGGACGCACCCACTCCGATGCGATCGTCTCGTCGAAGTCGTGCTCGTACGCGTGGCCGGTCGGTGCGGGAGCGACGAAGAACCAGGTGTCGTACCGGCGCGGCGCCGGCTCCGGCGTGATCCAGTGCGCGAACACGCGGAGCACCCCCGCATCGAGGACCAGGCCGTGGTCACGCACGAGCCCGGCGAACGACCGGGTGCCGGCCGCGACCTCGGGCCGCGCCGGTGCGAGCTCGGCGACCAGATCGGGCGAGACCGCGGCACCGCTCGTCGCGTCGCGGGCGAGGAGCACCCCGGCCTCCTCGAACGACTCGCGGATCGCGGCGACCCAGAAGCCGAGTGCTCCGTCGGCGACGCCCAACGCTTCGCCGGCGGCCACTTCGTCGATCCCGTCGACGAGACCGAGAATGGGTGCCGTGCGATCGTCGTCGTCGACGCCGCCACCGGGGAACACGTACGCGCCCGCCACGAACGCCGAGCGAAGGTTCCGGCGGAGCATGAACACCTCCACCGAGCTCGCTCCGCGCGGGTCGTCCCGGGTGGCGGGGGTTTCGGGGGCATCCCGCACCAGCATCACCGTTGCGGCGTCGCGGGGCTCCACCACCTCATTGTACGGGAGCCCATGACCACCGCCCGCCGGTGCGGCGGGCGTGATGCAGAAGCCCGCTTCAGGAGTCGATCGGCTGCTCGAGCAGACCGCGGCGCTGCGCCTCGTTCAGGCCACCCCAGATGCCGTGCGGCTCGCGGATCCGAAGTGCGTACTCGAGGCACTCGGCCCGCACCGCGCACTCACCGCAGATCCCCTTGGCGCGCAGCTCGCGCGCCTCACGCTCGGGGCGCGGTTCCGGCACCGTAGGCGCGAAGAAGAGCCTCGACTCGGGGCCACGGCATGCCGCCTGCCGCTGCCAGACCTGTTCGGTGCGTTCTTCCGTTCGAACGGCCACTCGTCCCCCTTGCGGTCCGCTCGTGCTTCGCCGCGGAACCTATCCGCCGTGGCCGCGCGGCTCAAGAGGTCAGCTGTCGCCTTCGTCGGTGGCCTCCACCTTGGCCCCGCGACGGCCCCGGTCGCGGTAGTCCTTGGCACCGCCCTCCTCGGGCTCCACCTCGAGCACGACTCCCTCGACCGCCACCACTCGAACCGTCGCCCCGCTCTCGACCGGCGTGGCCCGGTTCGTCCGGGCTCGCCACCGGGCGCCGCGGACCGTGACCACACCATCGGGATCGACGGCGACCTCGGCGGTGCCGAGCTCGCCGATCATCCCCTCGCGTCCCAGCGTCGGCGTCGAGAACCGAGCGCGCAGGAACGGCGGGATCGCGAAGACGTAGAACACCCACGCGCCGAGGCACACCACCGAGACCAACCACCACGGTGGGTGCAACGCCGACGATCCGCCGTAGAGGAAGAACGAACCCACGACGAGCGACACGGTCGCGATCGCGGTCCAGGTGCCGAGCCCGCCCGCTTGCGCGTCGATCGCGAAGCCGAACGCCGCGAGCACCAACAGGCCGAGGGCCCAGTAGTGCACGGGCAAGCTCGCGAACCCGTAGGCCGCACCCACCACGGCACCCGCGCCGACGACCGCCGCGAAGCCGACGCTGGCCGCGAAGAACTCGAAGATGATCAGGGCGAGACCAACGATCAGGAAGAAGTAGGCGGTGGACGAGCCGAGGAGCGCGTGCCGAACCTGACCGCCGATGCCCAGGCTGTCGAAGACGACCTCTTGGTTTGGTTGGCGGCGACGGTCGCGACCTTCGCCGATCACCTTCGCCGTCGAGAGCTCGACCTTCCCTGCCGCGGTCGTCAGCTGCTTGCCGTCGAGCGCGACGATCGTCTCGCCCAAGGTCGGACGCACCCCGTTCGTCGCCCCGATGCGCGCCGCGTCCTCCGCCGAGAACGAGCGGCTCGCGAGCTTCGCCGCGCCTTCGGGATCGCGCCCGCGCTCCTCCGCCAACCGAGCCAGCTCCGCACGGACCTCGGCGACCGTCGAACGGTCCGGGTCGTCGAGGCGCGCGGGATCCGCCGGGCCGACGTCGGACCCCGGGGAGACCACCGCGACGTGCGCCGCCTCGAGCAACAATGCCGCACCACTCGCCGCCTCTGCGCCCGATGGCCCGACCCAGACCACGACGGGCACGCGCGAACGACCGATCGCGCGGACCAGGGCACCGACCGGGGTGCCGACGACGCCCTTGGAATCGAGCTGGAGGATGACCGCGGTCAGGCGGTCGTGGTTCGCCCGATCGAGCGCGTCGAGGACGAGCTCTGCGTTCGGCGGATCGATGGCCCCCTCCACCTGGACGACGAGGATGCCGCGCCGGCCCGGTCGCGCTTCGGCACCGGCAGCCGCGGCGGCGACGAGCGTCGCGGCCGCGCACGCAACGAGCACGGCGGCGGCGGTCAGCCGCAGACGACGAAGGGGGAAGCGCACGAGACCTCTCGAACAAGTAGGTCGAACAGAAGTAGGGAAGACGGTGTGCTTAGAGTCGGGTCATGGAGATGGAGCGCTTCTGCGCCGCCTCTCGGGTGCTGATCGTCGCGGGCAAGGGCGGTGTCGGCAAGACGACCACGACCGCTGCGCTCGCCGTGGCTGCTGCCCGCACAGGCGCGAGCGTGCTGATCGTCGAGGTCGAAGGCAAATCGGGCCTCTCGTCCTGTTTCGGTGCACCACCCCTCGAGTACACCGATGCCGAGCTCCGGCCCGGCGTGCGGGCCCGAACACTCACCCCGGATCGGGCGCTGCTCGAGTACCTGGAGGATCGCGGTCTGCGCCGCATCTCGAAGCGCCTCGTCCGCTCCGGCGCACTCGACGTCGTCGCGACCGCGGTGCCCGGGATGAAGGACATCCTCGTGCTCGGGAAGGTGAAGCAGCTCGAGCAGGGCGGCGCGGCAGATCTGATCCTCATCGACGCACCGGCCGCGGGGCACGCCATCTCGTTCCTCATGTCCCCCCGGGGGCTCCTCGACGCCGTCCGGATGGGACCGGTGCGCACCCAGGCCGAGGACGTCATCGCGATGCTCTCCGATCCTGCCCGCTGCCGCGTGATGATGGTCACGCTCCCCGAAGAGACGCCCGTGAACGAGCTGGTCGACACCGCGTTCACGCTGGAAGATCGTGTCGGTGTGCAGCTCGGTCCCGTCGTCGTGAACGCGATGCCCGCCGCACTGGCACTCGCCGGACACACGGCCGCGCAGGACGCGAGCGCGCTCGGCGAGCAGCTTTCGGCCAAGGACCTGCGCGAGCTCGACGACGCGGCCGGGTTCCGGATGGAGCGACACCAGCTCGCGCTCGAACAGGCCAACGTGCTCGCCGCGCGCCTCCCGCTCCCCCAGCTGCGCCTGCCGTTCCTGTTCGACGAGATCGGACCCGAGCAGATCGACCAGCTCGCCGGCGCCCTCACCGCCGCCGTCGCGGCGATCCCCACCGCATGAGCGACTCCTTGCCCACCCTCGTCACCGGGGAGCACATCATCGTGTGCTGCGGCACCGGTGGCGTCGGGAAGACGACGGTCTCCGCGGTGCTCGCCCTCGCGGCCGCTCGGGCGGGACGCAACGCGGTCGTGGTCACGATCGACCCGGCCAAGCGGCTCGCGGACACGCTCGGCCTCGAAGAGCTCGGCAACGTCGCGCGCGAGATCCCGCGCGACCGATGGGACGCCAACGGGACCGCGGCGGCCGGAGGCCGGCTCTCGGCGCTGATGCTCGACACCCGCTCCACCTTCGATGAGCTCGTCCGCAGCTACGCCAACGGCGCCGATCAGGCCGGGCGCATCCTCGACAATCGCTTCTACCGCAACATCTCCGGGGCACTGTCGGGCACCCAGGAGTACATGGCGATGGAGAAGCTCTACGAGCTCCACGAACAGGGCGGCTACGACCTCATCGTCGTCGACACGCCGCCCACCCGCCACGCCCTCGACTTCCTCGACGCGCCGGCGCGCCTCACCCGACTTCTCGACAATCGGATCTTCCGCTTCCTCATGATGCCGACACGTTCGTACCTGCGCGCCGCCGGCGTCGCGGTCCAGGCGTTCTTCCGGACCGTCGGACGTGTCGTCGGAACCGAGGTGATCGATGATGTCGTCGCGTTCTTCCGGGCGTTCGAAGGCATGGAACAGGGGTTCCGAGAACGCGCGGCGAGCGTTACCACGCTCCTCGCGGCCCCGGACACCTCGTTCGTGCTCGTCACCTCACCCCGACGCGACGCGGTCGACGAAGCGACCTTCTTCGCGTCCCGTCTGCGCGAATCGAGCCTCGACGTCGCCGCGCTCGTCGTGAACCGGGTGCATCCGACCTTCGCCACCACCGACGAGGTCGACACCATGCGCGCACGGGCCGGCGAGATGCGTGAGCTCGCGCGCGTCGCTCCTGAACCTCCGCGCCGCGAGGCGGCCGCCCGCCTCGCCGAGCGGCTCGACAACCTCGCCGACTACTCGGCGCTCGGCGCGCGGGAGCGAGCGCAGCTCGCGGGGGCAGGGCGGGACATCGGCGCCGGGGTTGTCGTGTACGTCCCGTCGCTCGCGCACGACATCGTCGACTTCGATGCCCTCGACGCCGTCGCCGACCACCTGGGACGCGACTCGGGTACCACCACCGGTGGAGCGGACCAACCGTGAGCTTCGCCAAGTAGGGTCGGCCCCGATGAAGATCCTCGTTGCGGCCGACGGAGCCTGGGTGCGCGATCAGGTGCGCTCGGCGCTCGTCGGCCCGAACCAAGAGGTCATCGAGGTCACGCGGGGCCAGGACGTGCGCGACGCGGTCAAGCAGTTCACACCCGATCTCGTGATCCTCGACATGCAGATCGCCAACCAGGGTGGCGTCGCGACGGCGATCGACCTGCACCTCGAGGAGTCGGCCGACCGCCTGCCCCGCGTCCCGGTGCTGCTCCTGCTCGACCGCGAGCACGACCGCTTCCTGGCCAAGCGCGCCGCAGCGGACGCCGAGCTGGTGAAGCCCGTCGACCCCGGCACGCTTCGTCGCACAGTGAAGCGGCTCGTCGGCGATCCCGTCGCCACCTGAGGATCTTCAGAAGCCGACGACTACAGTGAGCGGCTCGAACGGGCTGTGGCGCAGCTTGGCAGCGCGCTTCGTTCGGGACGAAGAGGTCCCGGGTTCAAATCCCGGCAGCCCGACCAGCACGACGACGGCCCGGCGTCACGGCCGGGCCGTGCCGCGCTCGGCCAACTTCGAAGTCGACCGCACCCTCAGTCGAGCAGGAGCTCGGCGAGTTGCACCGCGTTGAGGGCGGCGCCCTTGCGGAGGTTGTCGCCGGTCACC
>JBBQFJ010000085.1:0-14621 GCA_038321755.1 Acidimicrobiia bacterium
TCACGTGCATGCCCGGCCGCGGCAAGCCCGGCGCCGCGCGGCCTGCCAAACCGGCGGACGGGGTGGGGGTGCAGGAGGGCGGGGGGAATGAAGCCCCCAACCGCGTGATGGCCAGGAAGAAGGTCGACGGGCTCAGCCTCACCCCGGAGGAGTTCGGTTCGTTCTTCGTGCTGCTCGTGGTGGCAGGGAACGAGACGACCCGCAACGCCATCAGCCATGGGATGCTCGCGCTCACGAAGAACCCCGATCAGCGCAAGCTCTGGCTCGACGACCGTGCCGGGATCGCGCCGACCGCCGTCGAAGAGGTCATTCGCTGGTCCACGCCGGTCATCCACTTCCGTCGCACGTGCGCGGCCACCGACGCCGAGATCGGCGGACAGGCGATCAAGGAAGGCGACAAGGTCGCGCTCTGGTACAGCGCCGCGAACCGCGACCCCCGGGTGTTCGACGACCCGTACGCGTTCGACGTGCGCCGTGCTCCCAACGAGCACCTCGGCTTCGGCGGCGGGGGACCACACTTCTGCCTCGGCGCGCACCTGGCGCGCCGCGAGATCACGGTGATGTTCGACGAGCTGTTGACGCGTCTCCCGGACCTCGAGATCTCGGGCGAGCCCGAGTTCCTCCAGTCGAACTTCATCCACGGCATCAAGCGGATGCGGGCGACCTTCACCCCGACCTCCTCGACTCCCACCTCGTCCTCCTGACTGGCATGCCGCGCTGAGCCGGGCATGCCGCGGCCGGGCATGCACGTGACGAGCGCGCGGTGGGAGGTGATGTGCCCGCGCACGTGAAGCGTCTCTCGGTCCTCGACGTCTCGCCCGTCCCCTCGGGTACGACGCCGGCGCAGGCCCTCGCCAACAGCGTCGACCTCGCGCGTCTCGCCGACCGGCTCGGGTACACGCGCTATTGGCTGGCGGAGCACCACAACACCGCAGGGATCGCGAGCTCGAGTCCCGAGGTGATGATCGCCCACATCGCCACGCAGACCGAGCGGATCCGGGTGGGGTCGGGCGGCATCATGCTCCCGAACCACTCGGCCCTGCACGTCGCCGAGACGTTCAAGGTGCTCGAGGCCTTGCACCCCGGGCGCATCGATCTCGGGCTCGGACGTGCGCCGGGCACCGACGCACGCACCGCGCTCGCACTCCGCCGATCACCCGAGGTGCTCCGGAGCGACACGTTTCCGACGCAGCTCGGCGAGCTCCTCGCGTTCCTCGGCGACGGACCGCCCGAGGGGCACCCGTTCCACGGCGTGACCGCGGTGCCACGCGACGGATCCATCCCGGAGCTCTGGATGCTCGGCTCGAGTGACTACGGCGCGCAGGTTGCGGCCCAGCTGGGGATGGGCTTCGCGTTCGCGCACCACATCAACCCGGCAGTGGCGATCGCGGCGCTTCGCGCCTATCGCGCTGGGTTCCAGCCGTCGGATGCCATGGCCGAGCCGACACCGATCCTCGGCGTCGCCGCCGTGTGTGCCGAGACGGTGGAGGAGGCCGAGATCCTGGCGGCGACCGTCGACCTCGTGTGGCTACGCATCGGACAGGGTCGCACCGGGCTCCCGGTGCCGTCCCTCGAGGAAGCGCTGGCGTACGAGTACTCGACCGCGGAGGAAGCGCTGCGGCGCGGCAACCGCAACCGGTTCTGGATCGGCACGGGCGAACAGGTCGCCGAACGGCTCGACGAGCTCGCCGGCATCACCGAGGTCGCCGAGGTGATGGTCCTGACCATGGTGCACGACCACGCCGCGCGGCGCCGCTCCTACGAGCTGCTGGCCGACGCGGTGCATCTCACGGCCGCCAGCACTGCCTGATCCTCGACGGGAGCGCCGCGGGGTGGCAGGCTCCGCTCAGCACACACTTCGGGGGGAGTTGATCGTGCATCGTTCGAAGCCTGGGGGCGTCGCCCTCGCGGTCGTGGGGATCTGGGCGCTGGTCCTGGGTTCGTTCTGGGTCTGGTCGGGGATGTCGATCGCGACCGGAGCGATCAGCGCCGACTGCGAGGTCATCGACCTCCGAGCATTCGGCGCGTTCTTCGGTCGCCAAGGGGGCACGTGCCTCGCGCTCGAGAGCAAGTCGTCCTGGAGCATCCCGGGCGGTTTGGCTGCGCTCATCGTGCTGCTGATCGGCGGACTGCTGATCGCGGCGTCGCTCTGGTTCCTGGCGAAGGCCGCCGAGGTCTGGAACGCGCCGGCCTGAGGTCAGGCGGGCTTCGGGTCGAACTCCACCGCGATCGTCTCGTAGCCGACCGCGAACGCCGAGCCGAGTCGGCGCGGCTCCCCGCCGGGCGCGAGCCGCAGGTCGGGGAGTCGCTGCAGCAGCTCTTCGAACATCACGCGGATCTCGAGGCGAGCCAGCGACGCACCGAGACAGAAGTGCGTGCCGAACCCGAACGCGACGTGGTGGTTGTGCTCACGGGTCACGTCGAGCATTTCGGGGTCGTCGAAGACGCGTTCGTCCCGATTCGCCGACGAGTACATGAGCAGGATCTCGTCGCCGGTGTGGATCGTCTCGCCGTGCAGCTCGTGGTCCTCGGTGGCGGTGCGCCGCATGTTTAGGATCGGCGTCACCCAGCGGATGAACTCCTCGACGCCGGTCGCGCCGAGGATCGTGGGGTCGGCGATGAGCTTGGCGCGCTGGTCGGGATGGCGGATCAGCTCCAGGCACATGGTGCCGATCACCGTGCGCGTCGTCTCGGCCCCTCCGTCGAGGAGCAGCAGCGCCTCGTTGACGATCTCGTCGTCGTTGAGCGGACGGGAGGTCCCGTCGGGGAACTCGACCTCCGAGTGGGCCCACACCGAGAACAGGTCGTCCGCGGGCTCGCGGCGGCGCACCTCCAGCAGCTCGAGCGCCGCGGTGGCGAACTCGAGCACCGCGGTGATGGTGGCGTCGCTCGTCGTCCGCTCGCCTCCGTCGAGGGCGTATTGGCCGCCCTCGAGCATGGTCACCTCCGACCACTCCTGGCACTTCGGGGCCAAGGACCGGTCGAACCCGAGGAGCTCGCAGATGACGCGCGCGGGGAGGGGGGCCGCGAGGTCCTGCACCACATCGGCGGCGCCTCGCGGCGCGATCGTGTCGATGAGGTCGGTGACGATCCCGCGGACGTGATCCTCGTGCTGCTTGATCGAGCGCGGCGTGAACCGTCGCGCGACGAGTCGGCGTTGGTTCTGGTGGAGCGGATCATCGTGGTTGATCATCGAGTAGTCGGCCTGGACCCGCGGCCTCGATCCGTGTGCCGAGGAGTAGCGCACGGTGCGCTTCTCGACGTCGACCACGTCGTGGTAGCGGCTGATCCCCCAGATGCGCTGCGCCGCATCCCAGTACACCGGCGCCGCGTCGCGCAGCGACCGATACGTCGGGTACGGATCCCCGGCGTAGAAGTCCCCGTCGAGCAGGTTCACATCGAGCGACACGCGGCGCAGCGTAGGCCGCGACCCGTCACCGATGCTCGGGGAGGTCCGCGGCGGCGCCGGTAAGGTGCCGCCCGTGACGTTCGAGTCGGTGACCGCGGGGTGGCAGCCGCCACGGGTGGTCGACACGCGCCTGCGTGTGCTCACCTGGAACGTCTGGTGGCGCTTCGGTCCCTGGGAAGCGCGGCAACCCGCGATCGTCGAGACGTTGCGGAGGGTCGATGCCGACGTCATCTGCCTCCAGGAGTCGTGGGAGACGCGGGGCGGCGAGTCCCAGCCGGCAGCGATCGCCGAGGCGCTCGGCTACAGCCACGCGTACGCGGCGGGGCTCGGGCTCGATCTCGCGGAGGAGAGCATGGGCAACGCCGTTCTGTCGCGCTGGCCGATCACCGCAGCGCGCGCGGCCGCGCTGCCTGCGGGCGACGGCCTCGAAGAGTGGCGTTCCGTCATGCGCGTGGAGATCGACGGACCGCGCGGTCCGCTCCAGGTGTTCAACGCGCACCTGAACTCACGCCTCGACCAGAGCCATGTACGCCAGCAGCAGGTCGCGTCGATCTGCCAGTTCATCGGAGACACGAGCGAAGGGCGGACCTTCCCGGCGATCCTGTGCGGTGACTTCAACGCCGACCACGAAGCAGCCGAGATCCGCCAGCTCACCGGGCATGCCGCAGTGCCGACGCCGAAGCTCGTGTTCTTCGATGCTTGGCACACGGCGGGAAGCGCCGGTCCGGGGTGGACCTGGTCGCGCCTGAACCCGTTCACGGCGAGCGCACCGGAGCCCTCGCGTCGGATCGACTATGTGTTCGTCGGCTACCCCAAGGACGGCGCACGCGGTGAGGTCCTGGCCGCCGAGGTCGAGGGCATCGAGGCAGTGGACGGCGTGCTGCCGTCCGACCACTACGCCGTCTGTGCGGAGGTTCGGTACTGATGAGCAATCTCGTCGACAGACTGCGCGTGTCGCCCGGCAAGGCTCCGGACCTCGCCGACCGCGACACGCGCGACACGCTCGACATCGATGGCAAGGATGCCGGGCGAGATGCGCTCGAGCGTCTTGCCGCGGAGCTCGACGACTTGCACGAGAAGCTGTGGGCCGAGGCGTCCCGCTCCGTGCTGCTGGTGCTGCAGGGGATGGATGCCTCGGGCAAGGACGGCACCATCCGACGCGTCCTGTCGGGGCTGAACCCGCAGGGCTGCCGGGTCGCGACCTTCAAGGCGCCGAGCGACGGCGAGCTCGCGCACGACTACCTGTGGCGCGTGCACCAGGTCTGCCCCGACCGGGGGCGGCTCGGCGTCTTCAACCGTTCGCACTACGAAGACGTGGTCGCGGCACGGATGTTCGGGGCCGTCTCGCACGACGTCTGCAAGCTGCGCTACCGCCACCTCCGTGAGTTCGAGGGGATGCTCACCGACGAGGGCACGACGGTCGTGAAGGTCTTCCTGCACCTCTCGAAGGACGAGCAGCGGGAGCGCCTCCAGGCCCGCCTCGACGACCCGAAGAAGGTCTGGAAGTTCAAGGCCGCGGATCTCGACGTGCGCAAGCAGTGGGACGACTACCAGGTCGCCTACGAAGAGGCGATCACGGAGACGTCCACCGAGCACGCGCCCTGGTTCATCGTGCCGGCCGATCGCAAGTGGGTGCGGGACGTCGCGGTCTCGACCCTGCTCGTGGAGACCTTGCAGGATCTCGACCCCGAGGTGCCGGAGCCCGACCCCGCACTCGACGGGATCCGTGTGGAGTAGGAGCCGGATGAGGCTCCTGATGTCGACTGGCCGAGGGTGGGTCGGATCGGCAACAATGGTCTTCTCATGGCGGTGGAATCTCGCGATTCAATCTCGCTCAAACCGGCTGAGCTCGATGAGCTCGGCCAGTTCGTCCAGACGGTCGGCCTTCCGTTGGCCGATTCGCACCTCGACACGGCGGTCGAACAGTTCCCGCTGGTGACGATCTGCACCGAGGACGAGGAGCTCCAAGGCTTCCTGTTCGGCTCGCTCGAGCGAGTCGGCGGGACCCCGTGCATCCTCTGGGGCCTCGGTGCCGTGAAGAAGAGCAAGAACGCCCGGGCGTCCCTCGAAGGGCTGGTCGGCGAGCTCTACCGCCGGGCGGCGATCTCCTTCCCCGACGAGGATGTCCTCGTCGCCGGTCGGGTCGCGCATCCCGCGGCCTACTCCCAGCTCACCGTCCTCGTCGACGTCTGCCCCCGTCCGAAGTACGACCCGAACGGTGAGGAGCGGGCCTGGGGTCGGCGCCTCGCTCGTCGGTTCGGCTGCGACGCCCGATACGACGACCGTGCGTTCCGCGTGAAGAAGGGCAAGGGGACCGAGCCGGTCTTCGACGCCCGCCACGTGAAGCTGGGCGGCAAGGCGGCGACCGAGCTCGTGGGTGTGGTCGACCCGGCGAAGGGTGAGGCGATGATCGCCTACGGCTGGGCCATGGCCGAGCACCTCGCCGACGGCCTCCAGCCCCCCAAGTAACCCCGTTCAGGGGAGCTGCGCGGCGAGGGCCGCTGGGGTGGTGACGGGCTGACGACAGGCGTAGTGCTCGCACACGTACGCGGTCGGCTTCCCGTCGACCAGGGGACGATCTGCCAGGAGCGGTGACAGCGCCGCGCCGGTTCCCGGCGGCGCGCTGAGTCGCACCGCGTTCGGGAGGAACCGCTTCGTCAGCTCGGCCCGGAGCGCAACGGTGCCCGGGTCGTCGGTCTCGCCGACGATCGCCACCTCCAGTGGCGGGACGAGCCAGCGCTCGAGCGCCCCGAGCAGGTAGGCGAACGCGGTGGGGTGATCGCCGAGCAGGGGGGCCATCGAGCGGACCCAACGGGCCGCGGGCTCCTCGTAGCGAGCTTCGCCGGTGAGCGCCGCGAGTCGGAGCAAACCGTTCGCGGCCAATGAGTTCTCTGCCGGCGTCGCGTTGTCCTGCACGTCCTTCGGGCGCACGATGAGTGCCTCGGCATCACGCCCCGTCGTGAAGAACCCGCCGCCGTCATCGTCGACGAACAGGTCGAGCAGCGCGTCGGCGACGTCGCGGGCGTCGACGAGCCACGCCACATCGTCGACCTCGGCGAGGGTCAGCAGCGCTTCGAGCAGCGCCGAGTGGTCCTCGGCGTATGCGGGGATCGCGGCCCGGCCTCCTTGCCACGACCGCAGGAAGCGCCCGTCGTCGCGTCGCATCTCGCCGAGCAGGAATCGCGCGTTCGTGCGCGCCGCGTCCAGCCAGTCGTCGCGCTGGAACACGGCTGCCGCCTGGGCGAGGGCGTGCACGAAGAGTGCATTCCACGCGAGGAGCACCTTGTCGTCGAGCCCCGGTCGCACCCGAGAGTCGCGCGCTGCGAGGAGCTTCGGGATCGCGCGTGCGACCGCGTCGGGTCGGTGCTCGGTGCGGTCGACGACGTGCAGGATCGTCCCGGTGTACTGCGTGTGCGGATCGACGAAGTTGCCGCGCTCGGTCACGCCGAAGTAGCGGATCACCTCCGGCGCGTCGTCACCGCAGATCGTCTGGATCTCGTCGAGGGACCAGACGTAGAACTTCCCCTCGATTCCTTCGGAGTCGGCGTCCTCAGCGGAGAAGAACCCGCCGTCGGGGTGCCGCAGATCGCGTAGCACGTAGTCGATCGTCTCCTCGACGATCCGCCGGTACCGCGGCTCGCCCGTGACCTGAAAGGCGTGGAGGTAGGTGTTGGTGAGGAGCGCCTGGTCGTAGAGCATCTTCTCGAAGTGGGGGACCAGCCAGTACTCGTCGACCGAGTAACGGTGGAAGCCGCCACCGAGCTGGTCGTACATGCCGCCGGCAGCCATTGCGTCGAGTGAGACCGTGACCATCTCGATGACGTGCGGATCTGCGTCGCGTCGGCTCGACCGCAGGAGGAAGTCGTGCGTCATCGCCTGGGGGAACTTCGGCGGCTTCGGGCGCGCGCCGAAGCGCGGGTCGAACTGGGACGACACGCTCGCGACCGCACGATCGAGGATCTCGGAGGTCGGGTCGACGCTGCCGCCACCGTCGAGCGTGGTCGTCTGCTCGATCGCGTCGCGGAGCTTGCCGGCCTGGTCGAGGAGGTCGGCGCGCTGGGTGTTCCAGGCGTTGTCGATCACCTCGAGGAGCCGGACGAATCCGGGCCTCCCGTGGCCGTCAGTCCTGGGGAAGTAGGTGCCGCCGTAGAAGGGCCGGGCGTCGGGCGCGAGGAACACGGTCATCGGCCAGCCGCCCTGCCCAGTCATCGCCTGTACCGCCTGCATGTAGATGGCGTCGACGTCGGGACGCTCCTCCCGATCGACCTTCACGTTCACGAACAGACGGTTCATCACTGTCGCGACCTCGGGGTCCTCGAAGCTCTCGTGGGCCATGACGTGGCACCAGTGGCATGACGAGTACCCGACCGAGAGGAGCACCGGGACGTCACGCTCGCGAGCCGCAGCGAACGCCTCGTCGCTCCACGGGTACCAGTCCACGGGGTTGTCGGCGTGTTGGCGCAGATACGGGCTGGTCTCGTCGGCGAGGCGGTTCACCACCGCATCATGCCTGCTCGATTCTGCGATTCGTCTCGGCGATTCGTTTGGCGACGAACCCGACCGATACCATGACTTCATGACTTGCGAAACTACGCAGATACGGACGATCCGACGGGGACCGGGGAGCTGAGGTGGGGAAGACGGCAGCGGTCGCGCTCAACGTCCCGATCTCGGAGATCAAGGCCGAGCTGTTCAAGGCGTTGGCGCATCCGGCGCGGATCCGCGTGCTCGAGCTCCTCGCCGAGGGTGAGCGCTCGGTCGGCGAGATGCAGCCGCTCGTCGGGATCGAGCCGCCGCACCTGTCGCAACAGCTCGGCGTGTTGCGGAGCGCGGGGCTCGTGACCACGCGAAAGCAGGGCTCGTCGGTGTTCTACGCGATCCGCGACCCTGAGCTGGTGAAGCTGCTCGCCGCGGCCAAGCGCGTCCTCATCAACTCGCTCGCGGAGACGCAGGACCTGCTCGAAGACCTACGCGCCGCCGTGTCGAGGTGAACCCGCGCCGCTGGATCGCGATCGGTGTCGGTCGCGTGACGGGCCTCTTGCCGCGCCGAGCCGACTATGCCGGGCTCGCGACCTCATGGCGCGGCGATGTCGTGGCCGGCGTCACGGTCGGCGTGGTCGCGCTTCCACTCGCCTTGGCGTTCGGGATCACCACGGGTCTCGGAGCAGAGACGGGCCTCGTGACCGCGATCGTCGCGGGTCTCGTAGCGGGAATCTTCGGCGGCTCGAACGTGCAGGTCTCGGGCCCGACCGGCGCGATGACGGTGGTCCTCGTCCCGATCGTCGCCCAGTACGGACGCGATGCCGTCTTCGTCGTCGGCCTGATGGCCGGCGCGCTCATCCTGTTCGCGGCGTTCGCCCGAGTCGGCGGCTACCTCGCGTACATCCCGTGGCCGGTCATCGAAGGGTTCACCGTCGGGATCGCGGTGATCATCTTCCTCCAGCAGGTCCCGGCCGCGCTCGGAGTGCCGAAGCCCGACGGAGACAAGACCATCGTCGTCGCCGGACAGGCGGTCATCGACGCATTCGGTGCCGCCAACCTCGCCGCCATCGGGCTCGTCGCGCTCGTCGCCGTGATCATGGTGGGTGCACCCCGGATCCATCGCTCGGTCCCCGGGTCGTTGCTCGCGGTCGTTGTGGCCACAGCCGTCGCCGAGCTCGCTCAGCTCGATGTCGGTCGTATCGGTGCGCTCCCGAGCTCGCTCCCGCTTCCCGCGTTGCCGACGCTCTCCGGCGCCGCAGTCTCCGACCTCTTCGGTGCCGCCGTCGCCGTCGCCGCGCTCGCTGCGATCGAGAGCCTGCTCTCCGCCAAGGTCGCGGACGGGATGACTGACTCGGCGCCCCACGATCCCGACCGTGAGCTGTTCGGACAGGGCCTGGCCAACGTGGTGTCTCCCCTGTTCGGCGGGATGCCGGCGACCGGCGCGATCGCGCGGACCGCCGTCAACGCTCGCGCGGGTGCGCGCACCCGGGTCGCCTCGATCGTGCACGCCCTGGTGCTGATCCTGGTCGTGTTCGTCGGTGGGGCGCTGGTGTCGAAGATCCCGTTCGCGGCACTTGCGGGCGTGTTGATGGTGACCGCCGTGCGGATGGTCGAGCTGGCGAACGTGCGAGCCGTGTTCCGATCTACTCGTGGCGACGCATTGGTCCTCGTGCTCACCGCGTCAGCGACCATCGTCTTCGATCTGATCGTCGCCGTCGAGATCGGCGTAGCGGTCGCGGCGGTGCTTGCGCTCCGCAACGTCGCGCGCAACGCGACCGTCGTGGCCGAGGTCTTGCCAACAGCCGAGATCGTCGACGCGGAGACTGAGTCGGCGTTGCTCCACGACCGAATCCTGGTCTACCGGTTGGATGGCGCTCTCTTCTTCGGTGCGGCGCAGCGGTTCCTCAACGAGCTCACCACGATCACCGATGTCCGCGTGGTGATCCTCCGGCTCCCCAACCTCCAGGTGCTCGATGCCACCGGAGCGCAGGCACTCGGCGAGATCGTCCGAGAGCTCGAGAGTCGCAACATCACGGTGCTGCTCAAGGGTCCGCGTCCCGAGCACCTCAAGGTGTTGCGGGCTGTTGGTGCGCTCGACGAGCTCGCGGACCAGAAGCATCTCTTCACGGAGCTCGACGCCGCGGTGGTACACGCGCGCGTCCACGCGGCACGCCAGCCGGGGTCGCTCTCGCGGGGGTGATCGCGACCCGTTCCGGCAGGCTCAGGGCGCCGGGATGGCGCTCGGGTCGCGGGGGAGGAGCTGCTGGCTCGCGACGGTCTTCGCCCACCGGTAGTCGGGCTTCCCCGAGGGGGAGCGCACGATCTCGTCGACGTACACGACGTCTCGCGGCGCCTTGTACCCGGCAATGGTTCGCCGGGCGGTCGCGACGAGCTCCTCGACCGTCGGGTGCTCGAACCCGTCGCGCGCCTGCACGACCGCGACGACTCGTTCGCCCCATCGAGCATCCGGGACGCCGACGACGACTGCGTCGAACACCGCATCGTGCGCCTTGAGCGCGCCCTCGACCTCTTCGGGGTAGACCTTCTCGCCGCCGGTGTTGATCGACACCGAGCCTCGCCCCAGGACGGTGATCGTGCCGTCGGTCTCGATGCGGGCGTGATCGCCCGGCACCGACCAGCGCTCACCGTCGACGACCGGGAACGTGGCCGCACTCTTCTCGGGATCCTTGTAGTAGCCGAGCGGGATGTAGCCGCGGCGGGCCAGCTTGCCGACCACGCCGACCGCCGCCGGCTTGAGGTCGTCGTCGAGGACCGTGTTCTGCTCGGTCATCGCGAAGCGGGGCTGCGACGAGATCTCGCCGTCCGCACTCACGCTCATCTGACCCTGACCGCCGGTCTCGGAGGAGCCGATGCCGTCGATGACCATCGTGTTCGGCAACCGTGCCGCGAGCTCGCGCTTCACCGACGGCGACAGGATGGCCCCTCCGGAGAGGAGGATCGCGAGGCCGGAGACGTCGACGCTCGCGTCGAGGTGCTCGATCGCCTCGACGAGTGGGCGTCCCATCGCGTCGCCGACGATCACGAGGAACGAGACGTGCTCCGTCGCGACCAGCTCCCAGATGTGGGTCGGATCCATGTGGCGATCGGTGTCGATGACGATGGTGCCGCCGTTGTACAGGACCGAGATCGCCATCCAGTGCGCGGTGCCGTGCATGAACGGGCACGCCGGGAGACATCGGGTCTCGGCGAGGCGATCGTCCTCGCCGAGCTGCTCCGGCTTCGTGATCGGGTTCCCCAGGCCGCCGCCGCCGAGCGCCGCGAAGAAGATGTCCTCGTGGCGCCACATGACGCCCTTCGGCATGCCGGTGGTGCCGCCGGTGTAGAGGATGTAGTGGTCGTCGGCCGAGCGCGGCCCGAAGTCCCGTGCCGGCGACGCGGCGGCGAGCGTCTGCTCGTACTCGAGTGCGCCGAGGGGTGCGAGCGCGGCCGCCGAGTCATCCTCGACCGCCACGTAGGTGGTGAGCTCAGGGAGTGCGTTGCGGATGGCCGCGAGCTTGGGCGCGAACTCCCGGTGGAAGATGACGGCCTTGGCGTCGCTGTCGTCGAGCAGGTAGCGGAGCTCTTCCTCGACGTAGCGGTAGTTCACGTTCACGGGGACGGCGCGGATCTTGTACGCCGCGAACATCGCTTCGAGGTACTCGACACCGTTGTAGAGGTAGAGCGCGACGTGGTCGCCCGGTCCGACCCCGTGCTCGGCCAGTGCGTGCGCGAGCCGAGTCGCCCGTTCGTCGGCCTCCGCGTACGTGATGCGACGGTCGACGGTGACGAATGCCTCGCGCTCGGGCACCGCGTCGACGATCTTCTCCCACAGGTCGGCGAGGTTGAACTCCATGGCGGTCAGACTCCCAGACTGGTCAGGGCCCGGTCGACACGGGCCCACGGATCCTTCGGTGCTCCATGCCACAGCTCGGCTTCGAGGGGGCCGAGCACGGCCCGGATGCCGGCAAGCGCGTCGTCGTCGGCCTCGGCCCGGTCCCGCAGCGCCGCGAAGCGCCGCCAGTTCTCGGGTCGGGCCAGCTCGGCGATCGTGCTCGCAGGGGTGGATGCGGCGAACGGGTGCACCGGCACGAACACGCTCGCGCAGGGAGATCCGAGCGCGACCCAGGTGCGGAGCGGCTCGCCGCGATCTGGCTCGGCGCGATTCGGCGGGAGGTCGGCGACCATGGCGCCAGTCGTCGACATCACGCCGCGGACGTGCCAGCAGACGCTGGCTCCCTCGGCGCCTTCGGGCGCGCCCTGGGGCGGGGGGTCGAACACGGTCGGATCGCTGCCCGGGGCACCCCACGGACCGCGCCCATGGTGACGGAGGGTGGCAGCCAGGTCCTCCGGCGCGAGGGTGGCAGCGCCGGTGGCAACGCACGAACGCGTCGCGGCAAGGCGCACGTCGGCGCGCTCGACGTCGATGCCGGGATCGATCCACGCGCTGAGGTCTGTACCCGGCGAGACGTCGGCCGAGGCGCGGGTCCAGTCGGCCCCGATCGTGACGCGATTCGAGATGGCTGCACCTTGGTCGACGGCGCGCGCGGCCCAACGGCGTCCGCTCGTCTCGAGCACCCACGCCGCGTGCGGGTCCGCGACGAGGAACGATGACCAGTAGGGATCGTCATCGTGCTCGGCGCACCTGCCACCCTGCCCGTGCTCCTCGAGCAGCGTGGTCATCACCTCGACCGCCTCATCCGCCGTCGCCGCACGCTCGAGACCGAGACGCACGAGGTCCATCCCGGTGAGTGCCGGAGGCGCGGCGCGCGGGTCGTCGATGGTGAAGATGCGCTCGTTCCCGATCGCGACACGGTGCTCGTTCACCCCGTGCTCGAAGCCCCATCCCCATGCTGGTCGCGCGCCGAAGACCGCATGAGCCCCGGCATCGGTGATGTCGAGGTGCGTCGTGGCGAGGTGGCCACTCGGCGCACGCGACGGGTGCAGCTCGACGACCTGCACCTCGTCGCGAGGACGATCCGAGTTCTTCGCGAACAGCGTGTGCCCGGCCCCGAGCACGCACAACGTGTCGCACATGGCGTCAGCCGAGCTGGCGTGCCAGGTGTGCCGCCGTGAGCGGCTCACCGGTGGCCTGCTCGACCAGCTCGTCCCACCGGAGTGTCGCGCCCGGTGCGAAGAACTCCTCGACGAGGAACCGGCCGGCCTCGGTGCGATCGACGATGCCGCCCGCGCGCGTGCGGAGGGTCGCGTCGAGCTGTGAGGCGACGAGCTCTCCGTACAGGTAGTTCTGGTAGTAGACGGGCACGACCGCGAGGTGGATCTTCGAGGCCCAGTCGGGTGCGTTGCGGCCGTCGGGGCGGCGAACGAGCTGGTACCGCTCGACGAGGTCCCACCACAGCGTGTCGAGGTCGCGCTCGGGGTCCGCGTAGAGCAGCTGCTCGAAGTGCGTGACGACGAGGACCCAACGGGCAAAGACGAGGAGCGCGGCGCGTCGGGCCTCGCTGAGGCGAGGTGCGAGCGCGTCGATCTCCTCCGACGAGATCTCGACGACGGTCGCGAGCCACTCCGGGTCGCGCACGAGCCGCCCGAACATCATGGCGACGCCCTCGGTGGTCAGGGAGTGAGCGGCTCCATGCAGGAGCCACGGCACGTCGGCGCGGACCTCGCGGTCGTAGATCCCGTGGCCGAACTCATGGAGCATCGTGTCGGCCCAGCGCTCGTTGGGCTCGACGTTGCAGAGGACACGCACGTCCCCCGTGCGATCCATGTCGATGCAGAAGGCGTGCTGGCTCTTGCCGTCGCGTCCGTAGAGGTCGCTGTGTTCGAGCACCGGGCGGACGTCGAGTCCGAGGCCGTCGTACGTCCGGAGCGTGAGTGCCTCGAGGTCGCGCTCGGCGAACAGCGCGTCGAGGTCTATCGCGCTGCTCGCGGGCGGATCCTGGAAGAACGGCTCGTCGAGGTGCCACGGCCGCAGCTCATCGACGGAGCAGCCGAAGCGTGCTGCGAGCGTGGAGTCGGCTCCGGCCTTCCACTCGGCGAAGGGTTCGGCGGTGTGGCGGTCGACCTCGTCGAGCGTGGCGAGGAGGCGCTCTTCGTCCATCTCGCCGGTACCGAGCGCGAGCGCGAAGTGGTCGCGGTAGCCGATGGCCCGCGCGGCCTCGTTGCGGAGTCGGGCGAGCTCGCGGACCTGCTCGGCGACCTCGGCGCCGATCTGCTTCGACGTCTCCCACGCGCGTCGTCGGAGCTCAGAGTCATCACTGGTGCGGAGGATCTCGAGGATCGTGTTGTCACCTACGCGTTCCCCGTCGAGCTCCCCTCGGAAGGTGTTGAAGGTCGCTTCCACCGCCGTCTCGCCCTCGACGAGCTTGCGGCGCAGGGCTTCGGGGATCTGCTGCGGGGCGTACTGGTCGAACAAGACGTCGAGCTGGCGTCGGACCAGCGGCTCGAGCCCGTCGGTGTCCCGCGCGGCCTGGAGCTCGGCGAAGACGTCGGCGTCGGCGAGGGCTTCCCGCCGGGCGAGGTCGGCTGCAGATCGGCGTGCGTCGGCGGCGGGCGAGGCGTCGGTGTTCGACACCCACCACGCCTCCGCGAGGTCGAGCTCCAGCGGACGGAGGAGGTCGGCGAGGTCGGCGACGAGCTGTTCCGGGGTGCGGGTCACGAGCGAGGAGCGTACTGGGGACGGCCCTGCAGGCCGCCCGGGGCAGAAGCCTGGGACACTAGGAGCCGTTCGGCCCTAGGCGGAGCGACGGCCGTGACGTACTGATGGACGCTG
>JBBQFJ010000086.1:0-14610 GCA_038321755.1 Acidimicrobiia bacterium
CGAGTCGCCGTCGCGCTCGGCCTTCGTGGTGAGGCCGGCGAGGTCGGAGCCGGCGCCCGGTTCGCTGAAGAGCTGGCACCAGACGCGCTCACCGCGCAGCATCGGCGGCAGGTGCTCGCGCTTCTGCTCCTCGGTGCCGTAGGCGAGCAAGGTCGGCACGACCATCGCGAGCCCGACGGAGAACACGCCGGTGTCGACCTCGTAGCGCGCGGCCTCCTGCTGAAAGACACGCGCCTCGGTCGCGGTACCACCGCGTCCGCCGTACTCGGTCGGCACCGCGATCCCCGCGAAGCCGGCATCGAAGATCTTGGCCTGCCACGCCTTGCAGACGTCGAGGTGCTCGCGCTCGCTCTCGGGCGACTGGCTCGTCGCCGAGACGCGCGCCTTGAACTCACTCGTGTCGTGACGCCGACGCTTCGCGTTCGCCTCGAGCCACGCCTTGACCTCGGCGCGGAACGCCTCGAGCTCGGGCGCGGGAGCTTCGACCGTCGCGGTCACTGCTTGACGGCGACCGCGTCGAGCGACGACCCGACGATCCACATCGCGAAGTACTGCGCGGCGCCGCCGTACGCGTGTCCGAGACCCACCGTCGCACCCTCGACCTGGTGCTCGCCCGCCTCGCCGCGCACCTGGAGCGCGGCTTCTGCGAAGCGGATCATCCCCGACGCCCCGATCGGGTTCGACGACAGCACACCACCCGACGCGTTCACCGGGAAGTCGCCGGTGATCTGCGTGGCACCGGAGTCGGTCATCTTCCAACCCTCACCCGGCCCCGCGATGTCGTGGCCCTCGAGCCACATCGGCTCGTACCAGGAGAACGGCACGTAGATCTCGGCGACGTCGATCTGCTCGCGCGGATTCGTGATCCCGGCTGCGTCGTAGAGCGCGTGCGCGCACTCGACGCCGGCCTGGGGACGGACCGGGTCGCGGCCGGGGAACGTCCCGAGCTCGCTGCGCATCGCGGTGGCGAGCACCCACGCCGGCGGCTTCGGCGCCTTCTTGGCGCCCGCCTCGTTGGTGAGCACCATCGCGCACGCGCCATCGGAGGAGGGGCACGACTCGAGGAAGTGCACCGGCTCCCACAGCATCGGGGACTCCTTGACCTTCTCGATCGAGATGTCCTTGAGCTGCAGGTGCGCGTACGGGTTCTTCAGCGCGTTCTGGCGGTCTTTGACCGCAACCTTCCAGCCAATGTCCTCGGGCGAACCCGAGCGCTGGATGTAGCTGCGCATCCACGGGGCGAAGATGCCGCCCGCGCCCATGCCGCCGGAGCGACCGCCGGCGAGACCCCACTGTGCGTTGCCCTCGGCCTGCTTCTCGTACGCGACGGTGAGGACGCGGTCGTGGATCCCCATCTCGATGAGGTGCGCCGCGACGATCGCGGTGGAGCCGCCGACGCTGCCCGCGGTGTGCACGCGCATCACCGGCTTGCCGGCACCGCCGAGCGCGTCGGCCATGCTCAGCTCCGGCATCATGACGCCCTCGAACGGGTCGGGCGCCTTGCCGAGCACGACCGCGTCGATGTCGGTCCAGGTGAGCCCGGCGTCGTCGAGCGCGCGCTGCGCGGCTTCGCGCACGAGGCCGGGGAGCGACACGTCGTCGCGCTTCTTCTTGTACTTCGTCTGGCCGATCCCGATGATGGCGCAGGGCTGTGAGGACACGGGCTCAGTCTCCTTCCAGCACGGCGACGAGGTTCTGCTGCAAACACTGGCCCGAGGTCGCGTGCGCCACGGCACGGTGCTTGCCGTGCTCGGCGACCTGGCGGGCGGCTTCGGCGAACCGGGACAGGCCGACGGCCATCATCGGGTTGGCGGCGAGCGCACCACCCGAGGGGTTGATCTCGACGTCGGCGCCGAGCCCGAGCGCCTCGGTGAGGAGCTTCTCCTGGTGGCTGAACGACGCGGACAGCTCGGCGACATCCACCTTGGCGTTGCCGACCCCGGCCTTCTCCCCTGCGAGCTTCGTGGAGGTCGAGACCGTGAGGTCGCGCATGCCGGGCTGGTGCACCTCGATGCGGTGGTCGATGCCTCGGATCCACACCGGGTTCTTGCAGACGGCCTTGGCCTTGTCGGCCGTCGCGAGGATCACCGCCGACGCACCGTCGGAGATCGGCGGGAGGTCGTGCTTGCGCAGTGGCGCCGTGAAGTACGGCTCCGCCAGCAGTGAGTCGGCATCCGCATCGCTCGTGACCTGCGCGTAGGGGTTGCCGATCGCGGCCGTGCGGCTGCGCGAGGCGATCTCCGCCATCTCGCGCTCGGTGATCTTGCCTGCGTCCAGCATCGCCCGCGCTTGCATCGCTGCGAGCGAGACCGGGTCGACCCCGAGTGGCGTGAGCGTGTACGGATCCATCTGGAGCGGGTAGATCTCGGCGGGCGCACCCGGCGAGGACTTGCCCGACCCGAACACGAGCGCAGTGTCGATGTCACCGTGCTGCAGGCGGACCCACGCTTCGTACAGCGCCCACGCGCCGTCCATCTCGACGTGCGACTCCGAGATCGGCGGCCACGCGCCGACGGCCTCGAGGTTCATCACGAACGCGAAGGTCTGCCCCGAGAGGTAATCGCACGAGCCGGCGCAGGTGAAGCCGAGCTCGCGCCGCTCGATGCCGGCCTTCTCGATCGCCTCGCTGATGACCGGGAACAAGAACTGCGGCTCGGTGAGGTTCGACTGACGCCACGAGGGCGACTGCGCGTACCCGATGATCGCGATGTCCTGGGCGGCCATCAGAACGCCGCCTCCGGGAGCTGATCGGCGGGGACGTCGGGCTCACCCGTCGGGCGCCAGCCGATGATGCAGCCCTCGGCACTCCCCCACGAGCGGTTCCCGATCTCGTCGACGTTGCGCTCGCCCTCGGGAACCCACACCGCCGCGACACGGATCCCGACGTGCACGTCGCCGACCGGGAGGTCGATGACGTCCTGGAGGCTCAGCGAACCGCCCGGCTCGTCGAGCTGCACCGACACCTTGGCGAACGGCTCGGTCTCCTCCTGGCCGTAGTACGCGACCGGGGTGACGACCGTGTAGTTGGTGATGACCCCGTGATCCGCGAGCTCGACTTCGTTCGCGTCGGTGGTCTCGATCACATCGATCGGGCAGTAGCCGCGCGGCGGCGCGTAGACGAGGCCACACTTCGGGCAGCGGTGCCCGATGAGCTTGCCCTCGAGCAGCGCGGCCGAGTACCGCAGCACCACCGGGCAGATGAGCTCGTGGTACTCGAGCTGCATGAAGTAGTCCATGCCGACGACCGGAGCGTTCGGGTCGACGACCTCTTCCTGGGCTTCGCTCATGCGCTTCCCTCGGGGACGAAGGCGTCGAGGTCGGTGATGTAGCCGATCCGCTCGGGCTTCCAGCGGGCCGTCACGCGCATGCCGGTGTGCATCGCGTCGATGCTGCCGGCGTCGACGGCGTGGACCATCGCGGTGTCGGCACCATCGAGCTTCACGAGCGCGAAGGCGAACGGATGGTCGAGGGGGTGCTTGCGGGTCGGGGTGCTCACCCACGCCCAGGTCTCGACCGTGCCACCCGGGCCGACCTCGACGAAGCTGGGCTCGAGGCCCTCGCCCGTCTCGGGGTCCCACTCGGTCGGCGGGCACAGCACCCGGCCGTCGCGGCTCGTGATGCCGATGATCTTGGCGTCACGGAGTCCGGTCAGGAAGGCGCTGTACACCGGCCCGAGGGTCCGGGTGTACGGGAACTCGATCTTGTGGGTACTGGTGCGCTGCTCGGCCACCGTCGGAGTAGAACAGGTTCCGCTTCGCGGGGTCAAACCGGCAGGAACCTGTCAGTCGAGCAGGAGTCGGGTCGCGGTCTCGAGCTGGCGGTTCACCGTCTCGGCGTCGTTCCAGCCGTTCACCCAGCCGAGCAGCCAGGCGAACCACACCTGACGCAGCGTGACCGCCACGGCGGCGCGGCGCTCGACCTCGACGTCGGCCATGGCGTCGATGAGCACGTCGTCCATGATCGCCATCATCTCGGCCTGGCAGTCGCGCACCGCCGGGTCCGGCGACGCGGAAGCGGTGATGAGGGCCGCCGTTCGCTCCGGCTCCGAGAGCGCCCCGCGCATCGACCGGCCGAGCAGCGCGACGACGCGGTCCGCGGGAGTCGCCCCGGCCGGTGGGCGCTCGACCAACGCCGCGGCTTGGATCCGCCACATCTCGACCTGGCCGGCCGCGAGCAGGTGGTCCTTGGAGGAGAAGTAGCGGTAGATGGTGCCGAGCGCGACCTGGGCCCGGGTCGCGACGTCGCGCATCTGCACCGCGTCGTACCCACCCTCCGACGCGAGCTCCAGCGCCGCGTCGAGCACGCGCCCGCGCCGCGCCGCCTGGTTCGGGGTGAGCGTCTCGGTGTTGACCGTCACCCGGGCTCCGACGGCTGCTCGGGAACGGGCTGCTCAGGAACGGTGGGCAGGGTGCCGACGACGCGCTCCTCGGAGACCGCGGTGTCGTCGCGGATGAGATCGAGCACCACCTGCGCGACGTCGGCGGGATCGAGGAGCCCCATGTGCTCCTTGGACAGGATCGCCCAGTCGGCCCACCGCACGCCGTCGCCTGACTTCGGGAGCAGCGGCGTGTCGACGAGGCCGGGCAGCACCGAGTTCACCCGGATGCCTTCCTCCGCGAGTGGCGCGCACGCGCGGCTGAACATGGTGACGCCGGCCTTCGTGGCCGAGTAGATCGGGTCGACCGCCATCGGGAACAGCGCAGCCATCGACGCGGTGTTGACGATCGCGCCCCCACCGCGACGCCGCATCGCGGGGATGACCATGCGCGTGCCGAGCACGACCCCGCCGAGGTTCACGTTCATCACGCGCAGCAACGTCTCGGGAGTGATGTCGGGCCACAGCGGCTCACCGCTCACGAGGCCGGCGTTGTTGTGCAGGATGTCGATGCCGCCGTGCTCGGCTTCGACGCTCTCGAACAGGGCCTCGAGCGAGCGCGGTTCGGTGACGTCGGTGCGCACGTACGTCGCGGTGCCACCGGCATCGTGCACGAGGCCGACCGTCTCGGACCCGCCGATGTCGTCGACATCGGCCACCACGACCGTGGCACCCGCCCGGGCCAGGGCCAGCGCGGTGGCGCGGCCGATGCCCGACCCGGCGCCCGTCACGATCGCGACCTTGCCCGAGATCTCCATGGGGCAGCACTCTCGCACGCGACGAGAACACGTTCCACTCCCTGACGCCCCGTCAGGCGCTCCCTCAGGCGCCCCATCAGGGAAGTGTGACCGCTCCGGCCAGGAGTCAGGGGACGAGGAGCTCGGCGATGACGCAGGCGTCGCGGTCGAGGCGGGCTGCGGTCGCCCGGTAGACGTGGATCGGCTCGCCCACCGGGTCGGCGACCTCGTCCCCGACCCGCCCGATCGGTCCGCTCGGTCGCTCCGCGGCGACGCGGGCCGCCCAGTCGCGCACTGACTCGTCCGACCCGCGGGCGCCAACGCGCGCCCCGAGTCGCGCGAGCTCGCCGATGAGGAACGAGCGGTCGGTCGCGTCGGCCGAGAGTCGAGTGGCGCGCCAGACGTGGTCGCGCGTCATGCCCACCACGAGGTCCGCGGGTTCGATGAGCTCCGCGGTGAGCTGTCGGCTCAGGTGCCGGTGCAGCTGCATGCCGAGCTCGTTGCCGAGCTCGTCGAGGGCGAGGGACGCGTTGGTGGTCACGGGCCCACCCCACGCCAGTGTGCCGGCCGACGACACCCGCGCGTCGACGCCCCGGTCGGCCAACCGGGCGCGCAGCAGCACCTCAGCCATCGGGGACCGACAGATGTTGCCCGTGCACACCGTCAACAGATCGATGCTCGATCGTACGGGTCGCGCCTCGGGAGGTCGGTCCGGGACCCGGGATCTACACTCCGCCGCATGACGGGACCCCTCGAAGGAATCCGCGTCGTCGAGCTCGGGGTCTGGGTCGCCGGTCCGGCGGCCGGGGGGATCCTCGCCGACTGGGGGGCCGACGTCGTCAAGATCGAACCCCCCGAGGGGGACCCGGCCCGCGGGTTCGCCAAGATGCTCGGTGGCGACGTGCCGTTCAACCCGCCGTTCGAGATGGACAACCGCTCGAAGCGGAGCATCGTCATCGACTTCGCCCAGCCCGGCGGCGTCGACCTCGCGTACGAGCTGCTCGACAGCGCGGATGTGTTCGTCACCAACATCCGCCAGGACGCGCTCGAGCGCCTCGGCCTCGACCCCGACACCGTGCGGGCACGCAACCCCGGGCTCGTGTACGGGATCATCACCGGGTTCGGGCTCGAGGGACCCGAGCGCGATCGGGCCGCGTACGACATCGGCGCGTTCTGGGCGCGCAGCGGGATCGCCCACCTGCTGACGGCGCCGGGCGGCGACCCGCCGTTCCAGCGCGGTGGGCAGGGCGACCACAACGCGGGCATGACGCTCGCGGGTGGGATCAGCGCTGCGCTCGTCGCCCGGTCACGCACCGGTGACGGCCAGCTCGTGCACACGTCGCTGCTGCGTCACGGCATGTACACGATCAGCTTCGACCTCAACACTGCGCTGCGCTTCGGCGTGCAGATCGGCACGGCGACGCACGAAACCATGGCGAACCCGATGATCAACGACTACCGGGACGGCGACGGGCGCTGGTTCTGGCTCATCGGGCTCGATGGCGACCGCCACTGGCCCGACGTGTGCCGTGCGATCGACCGACCCGAGTGGATCGACGACGAGCGCTTCGCGACCGCGGCGCTGCGGCGCGACAACATCACCGTCCTCATCCCGCTGCTCGACGAGCGGTTCGCGACGCAGACGCGCGCAGAGTGGGGCGTGGCGTTCGACCGCGAGAACGTGTGGTGGGCGCCGGTCCAGAACACCGACGAGGTCCTCACCGACCCGCAAGCCTGGGCCGGCGGCGCGTTCGTCGAGGTGCCGGAAGACGGCAGCACCGTGACGATGATCAACTCCCCCGTCGACTTCGTCGGCACGCCCGGGGGCCCCACCGCGATGCCGCCGGCACTGGGCCAGCACACCAACGAGCTGCTCGGTACCCTCGGACGCGACGCCGACGCCATCGCCCGCCTCCGGGCCGCCGGCATCGTTGCGTGACCCGTCCCTGCCTGGTGGTCCCCCTTTCGGGTTCTTGGCACGCTGGTGCGCGCATACCGCATGTCAACGTGCCAAGAAGCCGGGCGAGGAGGCTGGTGGAAGGCCGGTCGGGGAACCTTTCTGCCGTCGGGGACGTGACAACTCCGTGACCCCGGCTCGCCCGCTCCCCCGCGTCCTGCCGCGCCTGGTGGCGATCGGGTTGGCCGTGCTCGCGATCAGCACCCCGGCCGCCGGCGTCGCCGCGGCCTCGACAACCCGACCCGCCGCGACGGCGACGGCTCCGTCGCCTCCTTCTGACAAGGGCAACCGGGGCCAGCTCGACCCGCCCGATCCCTACTATCCCGCCCTCGGGAACCGTGGGTACGACGTCGGCCACTACGACCTGTCGATCGCGTACGACCCCGACACCAAGGTGCTGCGCGGCAACACGACGATCGACGCGCACGCGACCGAACGGCTCCCGCGCTTCAACCTCGACCTGATCGGCTTCGACGTTGCCGGGGTGAACGTCGACGGCCACGCGGCGAAGTTCACGCGCACCGACGAGGAGCTGAGTGTCCGCCCGGCCTCGCCCGTCGGGAAGGGCAAGCCCTTCACCGTGCGCGTCCGGTACTCGGGCGTCCCGACGGCGGGCGACATCCCGGGCATCGGTGCGCAGAACGGCTGGCTCACCACCAACGACGGGGCGGCGACGCTCGGCGAACCCGACGGCGCGCGCCGCTGGTACCCGGCCAACGACCACCCATCCGACAAGGCGACGTTCAGCTTCCACGTCGACGCGCCGAACCCACTCACCGCGGTGGCCAACGGCACGCTCGTGTCGAAGACCCCGCAGGGTGACCGCACGGTCTGGAACTGGGACGAGACCGCGCCCATGACCACCTACCTCGCCCAGGTCGCGATCGGGAACCTCGATCTCCGCGACGAAGCCCCCGTCGACGGCATCGCGATCCGGAACGCGATCTCACCCGCCGTCGGGGATCGTGCCGCGACCGCGGCAGCCCAGACGGCCGACATGTTGCAGTTCGAGCAGGACTGGTTCGGCAAGTACCCGTTCTCGAGCTACGGGATCATGGTTCCCGACGGCGGACCGCACGGCCTCGCGTTCGAGGCGCAGACCTTCTCGCTGATCGCGTCCGACGTGTTCCGCGACCCGCAGATCTCCAGCGCGATCCTGGCGCACGAGCTCTCCCACCAGTGGTTCGGCGACTCGGTGAGCCCCGCGACGTGGAGCGAGACGTGGCTGAACGAGGGCTTCGCGACCTATGCCGAATGGCTCTGGGAGGACCACGCGGGGATCATCCCGCTCGAGACCGAGGTCGAGCGCGCGATGCAGCGGGTGGGCCAGCAGTCCGCCACCGCCGCCGACGATCCCGGCATCGACGGCATGTTCGGCGCCGCGCCCTACGAACGTGGCGGCCTCACCCTGCACGCGCTCCGGCTCGAGGTGGGCGACGCAAAGTTCGCGGAGATCCTGCGGACCTACGCGACGCGATACGCGGGCAAGACCGCGACCACCGAGGACTTCATCCGTGTCGTGAACGAGGTCGCCGGCCGCAAGCTCACGACGTTCCTCCGCGGGTGGCTCGGACCCGGACCGCTCCCCGAGCTCGCGAGGACGCCCACGCCGGTCGGGTCGGATCCGCCGACGGCGGTCACGGTCGCCGCGCACTAGCGCGCGTCGCCGTCGCCACCGCTGTCACTGGTCAGGGGTTCGCGGGTGCCGGCGGGGCCGAGGAGGTCTCCCAGAACGCACGCCATGTCGGCCACTCGTCGGGGAGCGAACCCGTCCCGGTGTGGTGCTCGGGCCAGTTCGCCGCCGCGAGCCCCAGCGGTGACGTCCCGACCTCGCGCCCGTACCAGAGCAGGTGCTGGCGCCGGCTGAAGTACCAGTGGCCGCCGCGCCGCTCGTAGTCGTCGCGGTACTGGATCGCCTGCACGACCCACTGGTTCCCGACCTGCACCTCACCGCGGCAGTAGACGACGCCGCGCGCCCGGTCATCGTCGATGAAATCGATGACGTGCGTGCCGGTGTTCAAGATCGTGATACCGACGTCGCGCAGCGACCGATCGAAGAACGCGCGCAGCGCCGCTCGACCCCGTTGATCGCTCCCGATCTGCACGTCGTCGACGAAGAGCGTGATGAGGCCATCGAGGTCGCGTGCGTCGGTCGCGACGGCGTAGCGGGCGACGAGCTGGCGGATCTCCTCGTACGCGAGCAGACGGTCGATGCGCGGATCGGGTGCAGCCACGACGTCAGGCTAGGTGCCCGTCACCGAGGTACGTCCGCACGAGATCCTCGGCGCGGGCGGTGTCCTCTTGCACGAAGAAGTGTCCGCCGGCCACCACGACGGGCGGTCGCCCGACCTGTTCGGCCTGGGCCCGGAACCACGGTGCCGGCAACATCGACGCGTCCCCGTGCACGACGACGACCTCGGTCGTCGTGCGGCCCAGGTGCTCCCACGCGCCGAGCACGCCCTGTCCCCCGCCGGAGACCTCGAAGATCGTCGCTTCGGTCTCGGGTGCACAGGCGAGCTCGACCTGACCGTCGGGCCGGTCGACGAAGCCCCACTGCACGTAGGCGGCCAGCGCCTCCGGTGCGAGCGCATCGAGTGGTGGCCGCGAGCCGTAGGACGCGCGCACCGTCGCTCGATCCGACCACACTGCCCGGCGTCGACGCGCCGAGTCGGCCATGAAGTTGCGGCGGCCATCCGCGGCATCGCCTCCACCAGGGGCGCGCGGCCGGTCGGCCGCGTGCACCGCGGGATCGAACGCGATCGCCTCGCACAGCAGGAGGCGTCGGATCGAGCCGGGCCGCAGCGCATCCAGCATCGCCGCGACGCCGCCACCGAGCGACTCACCGAGCGCGACGCACTCCGCTACATCGAGGCGATCGAGCACCGCGCCGACATCTGCGGCCATGCGGTCGAACGCGAAGCCTTCGGGCACCTCGGTCGGTGTTTCGGTGCCGCCGTGGCCCCGCAGGTCGACGGCAATCGGACGGAACCGGTCCGTCAGCCGTCGCGCCAGCGGATCGAACAGCCCCGCGCAGAACCCGTTCGGGTGCAGGAGGACGAGCGGCTCGCCGGCGCCGCCCCAATCGAGGGCGGCGATGCGCAGGCCGTCGCGCTCGACCACGACCGGCGCCGGATCCACGGGCACGGGCACGGGCGGTGAGGAGGATGGGCGTGCAGGAAGGAACGCGGTCAGGCGGGAACGGGCTCTTCCGCGAGGTGCTTGCCGATCGCGAGGAGCTGACGAGTCGCGCCGCCGAGCGAGAGCTCGATCCACTTCGCCCAGAGGAAGTAGCGGAACAAGGGGTAGTCCTTGTCGACGCCCATGCCGCCGTGCAGGTGCTGCGCGGCGTGAACGACGCGCTGCCCGCCATCGGCGGCCCAGAACTTCGCGACCGCGACCTCGGTCGACGCCGGCAGCCCCTCCGAGAGACGCCACACGGCCTGCCACGTGGTGAGGCGAACGCCCTCGGTGTCGATGTACGCGTCGGCGGCGCGCTGGCCCACGGCCTGGAACGTCGCGATCGCGCGTCCGAACTGCTCACGCGTCTTGGTGTAATCGGCGGTCATGCGCACGGCTTCCTCGCACACACCGACCGCGATCGCGCCGAGCGCCGCCGTGGCGCGCTCGACCGTCCACAGCAGGATCGCAGCACCGGTGTCGGCCGAACCGAGCACGTCGCCAGCGGCCACCTTCGCGCCATTGAACGTGAAGCGGGCCTCGGCGTGGTTGTTCGTGGTCTGCTGGCGTTCGCGCGTGACGCCCGCAGCCGAGGTGTCGACGATCGCGACGACGACCTTGCCGTCGGCGGTCGACGCCGGGACCAGCACCTTGTCGGCAAGCGGGCCTGCGGGCACGCAGTCCTTCACGCCGTCGAGCGTCCAGCCGTCACCGTCGGGCGTGGCCGTCGTGACCGGGGTCAGCGGGTCGGCACCCGCCTCGAACAGTGCGGCGGTGACGATCGAGTCACCCGCGGCGATCGCCGGCAGCAGCGCGGCCTGCTGCGCATCGGAGCCGAACTCGGCGATGGGTAGCGCACCGAGCACCGCTGCCGCGTAGTACGGGACCGGTGCGACGGTGCGACCGACCTGCTCGAGCACGAGCGCGGTCTCGAGGAACCCGTACCCGCCGCCACCGTGGGCCTCGGGCACCGCGATGCCGAGCACACCGGCCTCGGCCAGCTTCGCCCACAGCTCGCGGTCGAAGTTGTCCTCGCCGCCCTCGACCTCCTTGAGGCGCTCGTTGGTGAGCTCACCTTCGAGGATCTGGCGTGCCAGACCCTGGAGGTCTTCCTGCTCTTCGCTGAAGCTGAAGTCCATTGGTGCCGCTCCGACCGTCTTGTCTGACTGGGACTGAGATCGTGACTACTGGGACCGGGGCATGCCGAGGCCGAACGCGCCGATGAGCTCGCGCTGGACCTCGTTCGTGCCGCCGCCGAACGTGAGGATGATGAGGCCGCGGTACGACTGCTCGAGTCGTGCGCCGAGCACCGCGCCGGGTGCGTCCTCGGTGAGGTACGCGTACTGGCCCAAGATCTCCATGAGCGACTTGAACGCCTCGAGGTAGAACTCGGTGCCGAACACCTTCGTCGCTGACGCGTCGGCCGGCTGCAGCGCGCCCGTCGTCGACGCCCACGCGATCTTCCAGTTCATGAGCCGCAGGAACTCGAGCCGTGCGTGGACGCGTGCGAGCGCGATCTGCACCCACTCCTGGTCGATGACGCGAGTGCCGTCGTCGAGGGTCGTGGACTGCGCCCACCCTCGCACCTCGTTGAGGCCGCGCTCGACGATGCCCGACGAGCACAGCGTCACGCGCTCGTGGTTGAGCTGGTTCGTGATCAGGCTGACGCCCTGGTTCTCCTCACCGACCCGGGTCGACGCGGGGACGCGCACATCCTCGAAGAACGTCTGGTTGATGTCGGACTCCCCCATCACCTGGATCGGGAGGACCTTGATCCCCGGCGTGTCCATCGGGAGCACGAACATCGAGATGCCCTTGTGCTTCTTCACGTTCGGGTCGGTGCGTGCGGCGAGCCAGATGTAGTCGGCGTCGCTCGCGAGGCTCGTCCACATCTTCTGCCCGTTGATGACGTACTCGTCGCCGTCCCGCTCGGCCTTCGTGCGCAGCGCGAAGAGGTCGGTGCCCGCGCCGGGCTCGGAGTACCCGATGCAGAAGTGGATCTCGCCCTTCAGGATCTTCGGGAGGAAGAACTCCTTCTGCTCATCCGAGCCATGGTTCATGATCGTCGGCCCAACCGTGTTGATCGTGAGCATTGGCACCGGCGCGCCGGCACGCATCGATTCGTCGAACCAGATGAACTGCTCCACCGGGGTGAAGCCGCGGCCGCCCCACTCCTTCGGCCAGCCGACCCCGAGCCAGCCGTCGGAGCCCATCTGGCGCACGACCTTGCGCATCTCCGGGCCGACGCCGTGGCTGTGCGAGATCGACACCCGCACCTCGGGCGTGAGCAGCTGCTTGTAGTAGTCGCGAACCTCGAGCTGCAGCTTGCGCTGCTCGTCCGTCAGACCGATGTACATGGGCGGGACCCCCTACACGGAACCAGGCTGTCGCGAAATCTGGAACACGTTACAGACAGCAGGACCCGCCCGTCGCCTCGCGCCCTGGCCTCAGCCCGATGGTGCCCCTGGCTTCAGGAGGACGGCGGTGTGACGCGGTCGGCGAAGAGCGCCTCGATCTCCTCGAGCGGCTTGCCCTTGGTCTCGGGCACCTTCTTGGAGATCCAGACGTACGCCAGGATGCTCATGAGCGCGAAGAGGGCGAACGCCCCTTCCGTGCCGATGACGTCGATGATGCTCAGGAACGAGGCGCTCACGATGAACGCGGCACCCCAGTTCGCGGCGGTTGCGACGGCGATCGCCTTGCCCCGCACCCGGGTCGGGAAGATCTCGGAGATCATCGTCCAGACGACCGGGCCCAGCGAGAACGCGAATGATGCGATGTACACGACGAGGCAGACGAGGGTCGAGATGCCGAGGATCGTCGGACCCTTCACGCTGTCGTAGCCGTCGAGTGCGACGAACGAGATCGTCAGGCCGATCAACGCGACGATCATGCCGACGAGCCCGGTCAGCAGCAGGGGCTTGCGCCCGAACTTGTCGATGAACGCGATCGCGACGAACGTCGCCAGCACGTTGACGACGCCTATCGCGAGGATCGTGGCGTCGGTCTGCTCCTGCACCGAGGTGAAGCCGGCGGCCGCGAAGATGCGATCCGAGTAGTAGATGACCGCGTTGATGCCGGTGATCTGCTGGAAGATCGCGAGCCCGAGCCCGACCTTGAGCATCGGGCGGATCGACGGCCCGAACACGTCGCGCCACGTTCCCTGCTCGCGCTCCTCGACCGCAAGGTCGGTCGCGACCTCGTCGAGGCGCTCGTCGACGCCGTCCTCACCCTGGACCTTGACCGATGCAGCGCGTGCGTCGACGCGGCGACCCATCTTGAGCAGCCAGCGCGGCGTGTCCGGCATCGGGAGCATCACCAGGAACAGCAGTGCGCCCGGCACGACCGCGAGCCCGAGCATCAGACGCCAGTTCTCGCTGTCGCTCAGTAGCGCGTCGATGATCTCGGCGATGAGGATGCCCATGGTGATCGCGAGCTGGTACGACGAGACGAAGCGACCACGCAGGGACGCTGGCGCCATCTCTGCCGCGTAGAGCGGCGCGGCCACCGACGCGATGCCGACGCCACCTCCGATGATGAAGCGGCCGATGACGAGGATCGCGGTGTCGGGTGCCAACGACTGCACCAGCGCACCAAGGAAGAACAACAGGCCCGCGCTGAGAAGCGTGGTTCGGCGACCGACCTTGTCGGCGACACCCCCCGCGATCAGCGCGCCGACGAGCGCGCCGAGCGTGACCCACGAGGTGACGACCTCCTCGAGGAAGTCGCTGAGGTGGAAGTCCTTGCTGATGAACGGCAGCGCGCCCGAGATGACGCCCTGGTCGTACCCGAACAGCAGCCCCGACAGGATCGTGACCAGGCCGACCAGCCACAGCCACTTCGACAGACCCTTCATGCCCCACCCCCCGGCGAGCCCCCGCACGGGAGGCCAGATGTGTCGGGGGATGGTCTAGCCGCTCGGAGAGCCTCGGGAGGTGGTCCGACCTCGAGCGCGCCCATCACTCCAGGCCCATCACTCCAGGCCCATGAGACCGGAGAGCCCGGTGCGCATGCCGGCGGTGTAGCCGCCGTCGACGAGCAGTGCGTGCCCGGTGATGAACGAGGCGTCGTCGGACGCGAGGAACGCTACGGCCGACGCGATCTCCGTCGGCTGCCCGAAGCGACCGAGCTTGTGGTGCTCACGATACTCGTCGCAGTACTGCGTCATCGTCTCGCTGCCCATGACCGAGCGGAACATCGGCGTGTCGATGAAGCCTGGACACACCGCGTTCACGCGGATGCCGAGCCGTCCGTAGTCGATCGCCATGTTCTTCGTCAGCAGCACAACACCACCCTTCGACGCGTTGTACGAGCTGCCGCCCTCGGTGCCCTCGATCCCCTCGACGCTCGCGACCGTGACGATG
>JBBQFJ010000087.1:0-14550 GCA_038321755.1 Acidimicrobiia bacterium
GGGGGCTGCAGCGAGAAGGGGCGTGTGAGCGTCGTGCGCGCGCTCGCGGGAGTGATCGTCGAGTCGTCGACGATCACGCGGTCGACGCCGCTCGCGCGCAGGCGCGTGAGCGACGCGCCGTCGATCGGCCGCGCCAACGCGGTGCGCGCATCGGAACGGAAGCCGAGCAACCGGGTCAGGGTGTCGTCCCCGTGGATGAGCTGCGCATCCACGGCTCCGGGTAGCCCCGCCGCGAGCAGGGACGGCAGGTCGGTCGGCACGTACGTGCTGGAGATGACCTGCGAGCGTCCCGAAGCATCACGAACTGCGGCCGCACCGCGCCCGATCGCCGAGTCGTCACGACCCTGCTCGGACCAGGCCTCCAGCGTCTCCGGTCCGGGCACGAGCGTGAGGGGGACGTCACCGGCACGCGTCAGGGCCGCAGCCTGTCGTCCGAGGCGGCCCTTGGGGCGGAGCTCGGTGGTGACGGCGGGGTCGTCGGCACCGTCCGGGAGCGTCGACGGCCCGGTCACCAGCGGCCAGACCCATCCCACCCCGAGGCGATCGGCCAGCGGCATCGCGGTGCCGTCCGGTGCGGCATCGACCACGACGGCCATCGTCGTGAACTTCGACTGGCTCCGCTCGCTCGCGTCCCGCAGATCGACGGTCAGCGGGTAGACGCCGGCACGCCGCAACGACAGGCGGCCCTGATCGCGCGGGGCGCCGGCCCCCTCGAGGCCGATGGTGAGCGTGCGCGTCCCCGCGGTGTCGGTCGGCAGCGAGGCCAGGGGCAGGACCACCTGATCGAGCACCGAGCTCGGCGTCGCGCCCGCGGTCACCCGGTCGAACGCCGCGCGGGTCCCGACTGCTTGGTAGGCGACGACGCTGATCGACGCGTCCGGTGCCACCATGGTCGCCGGCACGTTGAGCTGCACGTCGAGCTGCGTGCCGACCACGTCCCAGGCGTCCTGCGCGACGAGGGAGATCGCCGGCGCGGCCGCAGGGTCGGGGACCGTCGCGGCGGCGACGGTCGGGAGCGCGCTTGCCGCGCCAAGGGTAACCACGACCGCGGCGAGCGCCGCGGCGCGCTTCACAGTGTGCGGTCGAGGACGCAGAGCCCGACCGGAAGCCGCCGGAAGCCGCACGATTCGTACAGCGCGACCGCGCCGTCGTTCGTCCACTGGGTGTTGACGAGCGCGCGACGAACGTCGTGGCGGCGGAGCCACCGCAGTGCATCGAGCACGAGGCCGTGTCCCCAGCCCAGTCGCCGGTCGTCGGGGTGCACGGCGATGCGTTGGAGGTATCCCTGGCGTCCGGCTCTCCCGGTGATGGCGTAGGCGGACGCCTCGTACCGATCACCGAGAGAGCCCGCTGCGGCGGGCACCGTGGGCTCGCCGATCCGGAAGCGCACGCTGGGCGTGGCCTGCAGCGCTTCGCGCAGGCCTTGGTCCTCGAGACGCCAGAACTCGTCGAACGCGAGGTGATCGAGCGCAAGCACCGACGGGCGATCGGTGCGCCACGCACGCCGGAGTCGGGGCGGGTTCGGACGAACCGCTGGGAGCTCCTCCAGGTCGTGCTCGAGCAGGTGGAGCCGTTCCCGCATCTCGAACCCGGCGTCGACGAACGGCAGTGCGTCGCCCGGCGGCATGGCGGTCGTCACGACGCTCGCGTACTCCGCACGCCGCAGCGCGTGCAGGCAGGAGTTGATGATCGAAGGATCCTTGGGGACGCGCTCGCCGAGCACGAGGTGCGCGATCTCGGCATGGCCACGCCAGGGGGCTGCGCGCGCCCAGCCGAACGACTGTTGGCGCTTCGCGGGCGCGTTCTCGGGGTGCACGGGTTGGCCCCCGGTCATGCGCTCGGCCACGGCGGTCGATCGTACCCGGCGAACGGTGGCGGTACCCTCCGGACGTGCTCCTCGTCGCGGACACCGAGACATACCGTGCGCACGACCCCGGGCGCGGACACCCCGAGCGGGTCGCGCGCCTCGATGCCGTCCTCGCCGGGATGCACGCCTCGGGAGTGACCGACGCCTTCGTGCCGCTGCCTGCTCGCGACGCAACGACTGCCGAGCTCGCCCGCGTCCACGATCCCGCGCTCATCGATCGGCTCGTCGCGGTCGCGGCGGGCGGTGGCGGTGCCCTCGATCAGGACACCGTGATGTCGGCGGAGTCCTGGGCCGTCGCGCGCCGAGCCGCCGGCGCGGGGCTCGCCGCGACGGACGCGTTGGCGCGGGGCGAGGGTGAGGCGGCGTTCCTGGGCATCCGACCGCCGGGCCATCACGCCACCGGTCCCGTGCCGATGGGGTTCTGTCTGCTCAACAACGTAGCGGTGACGGCCGCGGCCCTCGTCGCGCAGGGCCAGCGGGTCGTGGTGGTCGACTACGACGCACACCATGGCAACGGCACCCAGGACATCTTCTGGAACGAGCCGAACGTGCTCTACGTCTCCTTGCACGAATGGCCGCTGTATCCGGGAACCGGGCGGATCGACCAGACCGGTGGCGAGCGCGCGGAGCGAACCACCTGCAACTTCCCGCTGCCTGCCGGCGCGACCGGGGACGTGTACGCCCGGGCGTTCGACGAGGTCATCGAGCCCCTCACCGAGCGGTTCATGCCCGACTGGGTGCTCGTCTCGGCCGGGTTCGACGCGCACCGTGCCGATCCGCTCACCGGTCTCGCGCTGTCGAGCGGCGACTACGCGGCCCTCGCGGCGCGCTGCGCTGCTCTCGCCCCGCGCCGCGGCCGCCTCGTGATGTTCCTGGAAGGCGGCTACGACCTCACCGCCCTGCAGGACTGCGTCGCGGCCACCCTGCCCGTCCTGCTCGGCACGGCGAGTACCCCGTCCGAAGCGCAGACCGCCGAGGGCCCGGGCCGCCACGTGGTCGACGCGGTGGAGCACCGCTGGGCGGAGGCCGGGTAGTCAAGGCAGCGCCTCCGGAGGCCGATAGGTCAGGCGTGCTGGATCTCGATCGGTTGCTGCGCCTCGCCGTGGAGCAACGGGCGTCTGATGTCCACGTGAAGGTCGGCGTGCGGCCCCGCCTGCGCGTCGACGGGTCGCTTCGGGAAGCCGCGCTCGACGTCGTCGAGCCGGCCGACACCGAGCAAGCCGTCCGACAGCTGCTCGGGCACGCGGCCATCCGCCTCGAGGGTGGCGCCGAGGTGGACGGCGTGCATGCCGTCCAGGGGCTCGGACGATTCCGCGTGAGCGCGTTCCGGCAGCGGGGCTGGATCGGGCTCGTCTTGCGGCGAGTGGTTCCCGGCGTGCCGACGCTCGACGCGCTCGGGCTCCCGCCCGTCGCTGCCGACCTGGCCACCGCGGCGGCGGGACTGGTGCTCGTGTCCGGCCTCGCCGGCTCGGGGCGGACGTCGACGTTGGCGGCCATGGTCGACCACGTCAACGAGCACCGGCCGGCGCACGTCGTCACCATCGAGCAACCCGTCGAGGTGCTGCACGCCGACAAGCTCGCGGTCGTCGACCAGCGTGAGGTCGGCACCGACACCACGAGCTTCCTCAGTGCGTTGCTCGGCGCCGCGCACCAGGACCCCGACGTCGTCGTGGTCGCGGACCTGCCCGATGCCGAGACGACCCTGGCGGCACTCGAGATCGCCGACGGCGGTCGGCTCGTGCTGGCCGCGACGCAGGCAGTTGGCGCGGCCGACGCGGTGACGCGACTGATCGAACGGTTCTCGCCGGCTCAGCGCGCGCCGGTGCGAGCGCTCGTTGCGCGCACGCTGCGCGGGGTCCTGTGTCAGCGTCTGGTGCCGCGGGCCGGCGGGCGCGGTCGGGTCCCGGCCCTCGAGGTGCTCATCGCGAACGGACCGGTCACCGATGCCGTGGGCGACTCGGACGGCGCGCCTCGACTCGACCCGCTCATCGCCGACGGCGAGTTCTGGGGCATGCAGTCGTTCGACCAGGGTCTGGCCGGTCTGTACCGGCGGGGCCTCGTCTCCCGCGACGACGCGCTCTCCAACGCGACCTACGAGCCCGGACTCTCGGTCATGCTCGACGAGGCCGACCGAGCCCGTGCTGCGGAGCCGATCCCCGACGGTCCTCCGGTCGCCGTCGGCTCGTCCTGGGCCTAGGACCCGTCGGTCCGGACGGCCTCGCCGTCGACACGGCCATCGCCGTTCTGGTGCTCGCCTACCGGTCCTTCGGCCCGCAGGAGCTCGGCCAGACCCCCGACCGCACCGAAGAGTCCTGACATCTCGGTCGGGAGGAAGATCTTCGTGGCCTGACCGTCGGCGACGCGGCTGAGGGTCTCGAGGTACTTGATCGCGACGAGGTCGTGCGTGGGATTGCCCTCGTGGATCGCGCTGTACACCGACTTGATCGCTTGCGCCTCACCCTCGGCGACGGTCAGCTGGCGGTACTTCTCCGCGTCGGCGACGCGCTCCATCGCCATCGCCTGTCCCTCGGCGGAGAGGATCGCCGCAGTCTTCTCACCTTCAGCGCGCGTCACCGCCGCCTCGCGAACACCGAGCGCTTCGGTGACGACCGCACGACGGGTGCGCTCCGACTGCATCTGGTGGTGCATCGACTGGACGACGTCCGGCGGCGGGTCGATGCGCTGGATCTCGACGCGCACGACGCGTGCGCCCCAGCTGTCGGTCGCGTCGTCGAGGATGTCGCGCAGGTGCGTGTTGATCTTCACGCTCGAGGTGAGCGCATCGTCGAGATCGAGATCACCGATCAGGTTGCGGAGGTTCGTCTGCGCGAGCTTGCTGACCGCGAGCTCGAAGTTCGCGACGTTGTAGAGCAGTCGCTGCGCGTCGACGGCCTCGTGGTACACGACCGCGTACACGGTGACCACGACGTTGTCGGAGGTGATCACCTCTTGCGCGGGGACCTCGACGACCTGCTCGCGCATATCGACGAGGATGAGGCGGTCGACGATCGGCGTGATGATCCGCAGGCCGGGGTCGGCGGTCGCGTGGTAACGACCGAGGCGCTCGATCACGCCGCGCTGGTAAGGGCGGACGATGCGGAACGACTTCAGGGCCGTCAGGAACAGCAGCAGCGCGATGGCTGCCAGGACGATGATTGCGATCATGTGACCCTCCTCGGGTCGCTTGCTCCGGGGTCTACCTGTCTTGGATCGGCTGTCTCGGATCGGGGGGTGCGACCACGAGGCGGGTGCCGCGCACCGCGAGCACCTCGACCTCGGTGTCCACCGGGATGCCTGCGTCACTGTCGGTCTCGGCGCGCCACTTGCCGCGCTCGAGGCGCACGAGACCGGTGGCATGGGGGCCGGCGGGGATCGCCTCGAGGACGACGGCGGTGCGTCCGACCCAGCGTGCGGAGCCCTCGGGGATCTCGTCGCCCTCGGGCTCGGCGTGGGCGATCCGACGGCCCACCGGCACGAGGATCGCGAGCGCTAGGACGCTGCCACCGAGGAACAGTCCCCACTGCAGGCCGACGCCGACGTCGAGGAGCGCGCCCAGCGCGGCCAGGGCCGCGCCTGCCGCGAAGGAGATCATGAAGAAGAGGAACGGCGTGATGAGCTCGAGGAACGCGAAGACCACGGCGACTCCGAGCCAGATCCAGACCCAGTCACCAGCGTCCACGTGAGCTCCTCGGGCGAGGCGGCACCCGTTCGGGCGCACGCGCATCGCTCCATCGAAGGTAACACCGGGCCTCCCCTCCTGCGTCCGGCCAACCTGCTTCCCGATCCCCGAGCGGCGACAATGGACCGGATGACGTTGCCCGAGCGCGCCAAGTCGTTCTACGAAGCGGGCGCGCCTCCGCGAGAGCTCGCGGACCGGCTGATCGCCGCCGGGTACGAGTGCTACCTCGTCGGGGGCACCGTCCGCGACCTCGTCCTCGACCGGGTCGACGAGTCCAACGACATCGACCTCACGACCGACGCCCGTCCCGACGTGATCGAGGAGGTGGTGCGGGGCTGGGCCGACGCAGTCTGGCTCCAGGGCCAGCGCTTCGGGACCGTGGGCTGCCAGAAGGACGGGCGGCTCATGGAGATCACCACGTTCCGCGGCGACGTCTACCGACCCGAGAGTCGCAAGCCCGAGGTCACGTTCGCGGCTGCCATCGAGGACGATCTCGGGCGCCGCGACTTCACCGTGAACTGCATGGCGCTCGCGTATCCCGAGCCGCGACTCGTCGACCCCTTCGGCGGGGCCGACGATCTGGCGAACCGCCGCCTGCGCACTCCGCAGGCTCCCGAGGTCTCGTTTGCCGACGATCCGCTCCGGATGCTGCGTGCGGCGCGGTTCATTGCCGGCTTCGGGCTCGAGCCCGAGCCGGCGCTGCTGCACGCCGTCGAGACGATGCGACACCGGATGGAGATCGTGAGCGTCGAGCGGGTCCGCGACGAGCTCACACACCTCATCGTGGTCGACGACCCGAGTGCGGGGCTGTGGATGCTCTGCGAGACGGGCCTCTCGGACGAGTTCCTGCCGGAGCTCAACGCGATGCGACTCGAGCAGGATCCGATCCACTCGCACAAGGACGTGCTCGCGCACACGATCGCGGTCGTGAACAACGTCGATGCAGCGAACGAGCGCGTCCGGCTCGCGGCGCTGTTCCACGATGTCGGGAAGCCGAAGACGCGGTCGTTCGCGTCCGGGGGCGTGAGCTTCCACCATCACGAGGTCGTCGGTGCCCGCATGACCGAAGAGCGGATGCGCGCGTTGAAGTTCCCGAACGACGTCGTCGACGACGTGTCGACGCTCGTCTACCTGCACCTCCGCATCCACACGTACGCGATGGGGTGGACCGACAAGGCGGTGCGGCGGTACGTCCGCGACGCCGGCCCGCTCCTCGACGACCTGAACGCGCTCCAGCGAGCCGATTGCACGACGCGCAACCAGCGCAAAGCCGCCGCGTTGGCGCGGCGGATGGACGACCTCGAGGCGCGCATCGCGATCCTGCGCGAGCAAGAGGAGCTCGACGCGATCAAGCCACCGCTCGACGGCCGCCAGGTGATGGACTTCCTCGCGGTCGAGCCCGGCCGCGCGATCGGTGAGGCACTCGACTTCCTGCTCGAAGCGCGACTCGACGAGGGACCGATGTCCGAGGACGAGGCCTACGAGCGACTCGCAGCGTGGGCGCGCGAGCGCGGGATCGAACCCGCGGGGTGCTGAGCTCAGCCGGTGAAGGTCGGCGTGACGGCGACCGCACCCGGTGCGGCCGGTGTTACGACCACGACCTCGACGGCACCGACATCGCAGCCCGTGCCCTGAGGGCGCGTGATGCCTCGCTGGTCGACGGTGATGCCGGCCGCGCCGTCGGCCTGGCAAGCCGCCGTGGGGATGCGATCGAGCAGGGGGCTGGCGGCGCCGGGGAGCCGAGTCTGCGTCGGCCCACCGTTCGCGGCGAGGGCTCCCAAGAGGGGGTTCGCGCCCGAGGTGACGTCGCCGGCACCGGCGCCGAACCCGCAGGTGCTCGTGCCCTGCTCGTAGCTGTACCCGTTGGAGACGGTGCCCCCGCTGACGGAGCAGTTCACGGTGCTGGTGCCGAGCGGGTCGCCGACCACGGAGCCGAACGAGGTCAGGGGACCGGCGCTGCGGATGTTCGCGGTGCCGGAAGCGCCACCCGTGTTGCCGACGACCGTGGAGTAGATGAGCACGACGGTGCCGAAGGGTGCGACGGTGTTCGTGGCCGAGACGCCGCCGGCGTCGTTCGCTCCGGCCCCCCCGCTCACGTTGCCCGTGACGGTGGAGTTGATCAGGGTGACCGGGTCGTTGAATGAGTTGACCCCGCCGGTGCCGTTGGTCCCGGTGTTGTTGGAGACGGTCGAGTTCCGGATCGTGATCGCACCGGCGCCACCCAGACCGGCCTGGAAGCTGGCCCGGTTGCCGGTGATCGTCGAGTCGTTGACGGTGATCGACGAGGCGTCGTTGCCCGCCTGGATCGCGCCGACGCCACTCGTCGAACTCGCTCCGGTGAGCGTGATCCGGTTCACGGTCAGGAGCACCGCGTTCAAGAGCTGGATCACGCCGTTCTCGGTGTTCGACGCGCAGGTCTGCTGGATGGTGGACCCGTTGCCGTTGATCGTGAGCGCAGCGTTGTCCGATGCTTTCAGCGCGTGGGTCGTCGCCGACGGCGCGCCGCACTCGGTGAGTTGATACGTGGTGTTGGGCGCGAGGTCGATGATGTCGGCGCCGACGCTCCCGTCCGCGGCGAGGAACGCGTCGCGGGGCGAGCAGTTCCCCGGGGTGACGTCGGTGCAGTTCGCCGCGACCGGCGGGCCGTCCACGGTGTCGTCGACCGTGAAGGTCGCCGCCCCCGCGGGCGCGGCGGTCAAGCTTGCGACGACGAGCGAAGCGCCCACGATCGAAGCACCTGACAGCGCGATTGCGCCGACGACCGAGAGCGAGCGCCTGAACCTCATGAGCGATGAACCTAGTGGAGCCGGTTCACTCGCCTCGGGAGAAGGCCTCGACCATCTCGCGCGCCTCTTCATCGGTGTACTGCACCGGAGGCGACTTCATGAAGTAGGCCGACGGGCCGAGGAGCGGGCCACCGATGCCGCGGTCGAGGGCGACCTTGGCGCAGCGGACGGCGTCGATGATCACGCCGGCCGAGTTCGGGGAGTCCCAGACCTCGAGCTTGAGCTCGATGTTCAGGGGGACGTCACCGAAGTTGCGGCCCTCGAGGCGGATGTAGGCCCACTTGCGGTCGTCGAGCCACGGGACGTGGTCCGACGGGCCGATGTGCACGTTGTCGGCCTCGACCGCATGGTCCATCTGGCTGGTGACCGACTGGGTCTTGGAGATCTTCTTCGACTTCAGGCGCTTGCGCTCCAACATGTTCTTGAAGTCCATGTTGCCGCCGAAGTTCAGCTGATAGGTGCGGTCGAGCTCGACGCCGCGGTCCTCGAAGAGGCGGGTGAGGATGCGGTGCACGATCGTGGCGCCAACCTGGCTCTTGATGTCGTCGCCCACGATCGGGACGCCGGCGTCCTCGAACTTCTTCGCCCACGTCGGGTCGCTCGCGATGAACACCGGGATCGCGTTGACGAACCCGACGCCTGCGTCGAGGCACGCCTGCGCGTAGAAGCGCTGCGCGTCTTCTGAGCCGACCGGGAGGTAGCTCACGAGCGCGTCGGCTTTGGTGTCGCGCAGCACCTGCGCGACGTCGACCGGCTCGGCGGGCGACTCCTCGACCGTCTCCTTGTAGAACTCGCCCAGACCGTCGTAGGTCGGGCCGCGCTGGACCTGGATCCCGAGCTCGCCGACCTCCGCGAACTTGATCGTGTTGTTCGGACCGGCGTGGATCGCCTTGCCGAGGTCGAGCCCGACCTTCGCGGCGTCGACGTCGAAGGCCGCCACGAACTCGACGTCGCCGACGTGGTAGCCGCCGAGCTCGACGTGCATGAGCCCGGGCACGTCTTCGTTCGGATCCGCGTCGCGGTAGTACTCGACGCCCTGGACGAGGCTGCTCGAGCAGTTGCCCACACCGGCGATGGCGACGCGGACCTTCTTGCCATTGGTGGAGGTCATGTGGTGGCTCCTTCTTGTACGACTGAGGCTTGTACGACTGAGGCTTGTACGGCTGAGGTCTGAACGACCGGGGCCGGCACGGCCGGTTCGGCCGTCGGGGTCAGCGCTCCCTCGGTGGCGGGGGCCCCGTCGGCTCGTTCGAGCACGATGAGCTCCTCGATCCATTCGAGGTCACGCTGGGTCGAGTGGGTGCGGTGCTCGCGGAGCGAGCGGGTGTAGCGATCGTCGGTAGCGCCGGCCGAGGTGCGGCCCGGGCGCCGGGAGCGGTCGAGGCGCTCGAGCAGCACCACACGCCTGCGCTCGAGCAGCTGGAGGCGGGCTTCTTGTGGGAGGTGCCGGCAGAAGGCGAGCTTCAGTCCGAAGGTGCGCTCGTCGTCCGCGCGCTCGTCGTCGGCGAGGAGCAGCTCGAGCAGGAGGGCATCGCCGTGCTCGGTGATGCGGTACGCCTTGCGGGTCCGTCGGCTGCCGGAGGTGATCCGGTCGGCGACGGAGCGCAGCCGGGCCGAGGCGAGGTCCCCCGTGATCGAGCCCGTGGCCGGGATCGGTGCGGCCGGGGGGGCGATCGGCTCGACGATCTCGATCGCGCCGTCGCGCTCGAGTCGCCGGAGCGCGGGGTAGAGCGACCCGTACGAGACACCCCAGAGGAAGCCCAGGGTCTCGCCGAGGCGCTTCTTCAGCTCGTATCCGTGCAGCGGCTGCTCCTTGAGGAGGCCGAGCACTGCGAGCTCGAGCATTGGGTCGCTCCTGCCTGGCGTCGGGGGCCTGGCGTCGGGGGCCTGGCGGTCGGGGTGCGGGACGGCACTGAATGTAGTCGCTCGATATATCGCCCGCATATATCGCCTGCATGTATCGCCTGCATGTATCGGGCAAATATATCGAGCCGATATATCGCTCCGTCAGTATGACGGTCGGCGGATCGCCGGTCAAGTCGGGCGGCCCGCCGGGGGAGGCGCGACGGCGTGCGTCGGCAACGGGCCGGTGGTGGCCCTACACTCCGCGGCGTGCGACGTCACGTCGACTACGCGCTCGCCCGACGGGCAGTCCTGCGCGACCTCCGCTCGGGCCGACGCGATCGGACCGACGTCTGCGACGCCCATCCCGAGCTGCTCCGGGCGGGTCGGCACATCGGCGACGTCGAGGACGGTGACTGCCCGGTGTGCGGCAGTCCCAGCCTGCGCCTCGTCTCGTACGTCTACGGCGACGCACTTCGCCAGGCCAACGGTCGGTGCATCGCGACTCCCCAGGAGCTCGCCAAGCTCGAGGCCACGCACGAAGAGTTCTCGCGGTACGTCGTGGAGGTCTGTCTCGACTGTCGGTGGAATCACCTGCAGCGCCACGAGCTCCACGGTCGTCGCCACGCCGGCTGAAGCCGTGCGGACCACGGTCATTTGGGCCGGGGGCTTGCGTGGCGGGTTATTGTCGCGAGGTCGCCGGGAGCCGAATGTGCCCTGGACGGCGGAGGTCACGAGATGACCGAAGAGACGGTTTCGAAGCCGGTCGTGAAGGGTCGAGTCACCGCGCCCGACATCGGCGCGCGGAAAGCGAGCGAGACGCCGCTCGTCATGGTGACGGCGTACGACGCGCCGTCCGCACGCATCGTCGACGGAGCGGGCGTCGACATGATCCTCGTCGGCGACACGCTGGCGATGGTCGTCCTGGGCTACGACGACACGCTGCAGGTCACCACCGACGACATGGCGCACCACGTCGCCGCCGTCGCCCGCACCAAGCCGAACGCGCTGGTCGTGGGCGACCTGCCCTGGTTGAGCTACCACGTCTCGATCGACGACACCGTGCGCAACGCCGCGGCCCTCGTGCGTGCTGGCGCTGGTGCCGTGAAGCTCGAGGGCGGCCGCAAGCGCCTGCCCGCGGTCCAGGCCATCCTCGATGCCGAGATCCCGGTGATGGGACACCTCGGACTGACCCCCCAGTCGGTGCACGCCCTGGGCGGGTTCCGGGTGCAGGGCAAGGAGCTCGAGGCGGCCCGAGCGATCGTCGACGACGCGATCGCGCTCGCCGAGGCCGGCTGCTTCGCGATCGTGCTGGAGTGCATCCCCGACGGTGTGGCTCGCCTCGTCACCGACACGGTCCCGGTGCCCACCATCGGCATCGGTGCAGGCCGGCACTGCGATGGCCAGGTGCTCGTGTTCCACGACCTGCTCGGTCTCGAGGACCGCATGCGCCCGAAGTTCGTTCGTCGCTACGCCGAGCTCGCGGCCGAGGGTACCGACGCCGTCGCCCGCTTCGCGGACGATGTGCGCGCCGGGCGGTTCCCGTCGAGCAAGGAGACGTACCACGCCGCGGACACGTTCCCCGACGAGCTGCGCCTCTCGGGCGAGCCCGCCGAGGCCGAGGAGCCCGCACCCGCGTGAGCCTGCTCCTGCGCACGTGCTCGTGATCGCCCTCGTGTGACGGGGCGTACCTGACGTGCGCGGGCCCGGGCGCTGGCTCGCTGCCGCCTTCGTCGGTGCCGGGATCGTCCTGCTGGTCTTCGCGATCGGGCGATCGGGCAGCTCGGACGCCGGCTCATCGTCGCCGCGGCCACTCGCGCGTGCGGTCGCCGTCGCGACGTCGGCGAAGAAGCCGTTCGCCGAGCTGACCACGATGCGGGTGACCGTGGGCGGCCACCCCATGAAGGTCGTCGTCGCCGACGACGCCGACGAGCGCACCGCCGGGCTGCGCCAGCGCAGTGACATCGGCTCGTACGACGGCATGCTCTTCGCCTTCGAAACGCCGACGGTGACCGCGTTCACCATGTCGACGGTGCCGGTGGCCCTCGACATCGGTTTCTACGACGCGGCCGGACGGGTGGTCGACCGCCTACGTATGGAGCCGTGTGCGGGGAGCGAAGCCGAGTGCCCGATCTACCGGGCGTCCGCGCCGTTCGTCTACGCCCTCGAGACGTTGGGCGACGGCCTGCCCCACGGTCGCCTGCGCGCTGTCACACCCCCCTCGTAGGGTCGTCCGGACAACGCCACGCCGAGGGAGACGCGAGTCCGCAATGCTCGATGACCCGGATGCTCGATGACCCGGATGCTCGATGACCCGAGGGGCGGGTCCGGTCACCGCGCTGGTAGCCTGACCCGCTCACAACTGAATTGTCCTGCTCCCCCGGTCAGTGTCGTGGCAGCCAGCACCCCAAGGCCAGCACCTTGGTTCTTCGACTGGTTCGTCGACCTGGCGACTGAGGGAGCCCGGGGTCCGGCACGACGATGGACCCACGGTCCGAAGGAGGCGGCCATGCGGCCGTACGAAATCATGGTCATCTACGACGCGGATCTGGAAGACAGCGATGTCCGGGCCGCCGTCGATCGGGCGACAGAGCTGCTCACGTCGAACGGTGCCGAGATCGGTTCCGTCGACTTCTGGGGCAAGCGCCGCTTCGCGTACCGGCTCAAGCACAAGTGGGAGGGCTACTACGTCGTCCTCCAGGCGAAGGCCGAGCCGGCGGCGACGGACGAGCTGGGTCGCATGCTCTCACTGGCTGACGAAGTGCTGCGCCACAAGGTGCTGCGCATCCCGGAGCAGGTCTACGGGAAGCTCGGCACCCCGGCGGAGACCTAGATCGCCCCACGCGAGTCGGGCATTCGTGAGAGAGAGGGAAGATGGCTGACAACTCAGTAACCCTGGTGGGCAACGTCACGCGCGATCCCGAGCTGCGGTACACGCAGGGCGGCGCGGCGAAGGTCGCGTTCGGCTTGGCGGTCAACCGCCGCTGGCAGAACCGCCAGACCCAGGAATGGGAAGAGCAGGTCTCGTTCTTCAACATCGTCGCCTGGCGCGAGATGGCGGAGAACGTCGCGGAGTCCGTCGCGAAGGGCTCGCGCGTGGTCGTGACCGGTCGCCTCGAGCAGCGCTCGTGGGAGACCGAGAACGGTGAGAAGCGCACGGTGGTCGAGGTCACGGCCGACGACATCGGTCCGAGCCTCCGCTGGGCGACTGCACAGATCTCGCGCAATGAGCGCAAGGGCGGGAGCGACTTCGGCGGCGGCGGTGGCCAGAGCGGTGGCGGTGGCCAGAGCGGCGGGGGCGGCTCGCGTCCCGCACCCGACGCGGGCGGCAGCGCCGGCGGTGGCTACGACGAACTCGGCGAAGAGCCGTTCTAGACCAGCTTCCCGGAGAGCAGCTCTCCAGGGACAGATCACTCCACGATTCGGAGCACACGTTCAATGGCACGTTCCAGGAACAGCAGCGAGGGTCGGAAGCCCCGCAAGGGTGAAGCCGCCGATCGCAAGATCAAGAAGAAGGTGTCGATCCTCGACCAGGAGTCGGTCGACTACATCGACTACAAGGACGTCAACCTGCTCCGGCGGTTCATGTCCGAGCGGGCCAAGATCCGTGCGCGTCGGGTCACCGGCAACGACGCGAAGCAGCAGCGCGAGGTCGCCAAGGCGATCCGCGTGGCTCGCGAGATGGCGTTGCTCCCGTACTCGGTCCGCCAGGTCACGAGCCGCAACAAGGGCAAGCGCGGCGACCGGGACCGCGGCGACCGCGAGGGCCCGCTGCGCGCATCGGACATCGAGATGCCGCGCCCGACCGAAGGCCCGCCCGAGGGTGCGGCGCCCGAGCCGAGCTCGCCGCCGCCGCAGCCGGTGGAAGCCGCTGCGGTCGAGGCCCCCGCTGACGTCGTGGCTGGCGACCTTGTGGCTGGCGACCTTGTGGCTGGCGACGTCGTCGAGGAGACGGCGTCATGAAGATCGTGCTGCGTGAGGACGTCGACAACCTCGGCCACAAGGGTGAGCTCGTCGACGTCGCCGACGGCTACGCGCGCAACTTCCTGGTGCCGCGCGGTCTCGCGATGAAGGCGACCCGCGGCGGCATCGCGCAGGCCGAGGCGATGCGGCGAAACCGCTCGGCTCGGGATGCCCGTGATCGTGGTGAGGCCCAGGATCTCGCAGATCGTCTGACCTCGGGCAAGGTCGTGGTCACGGCGCGTGCCGGCGAGGGCGGCAAGCTGTTCGGCTCGATCACGTCGGCCGACATCGCCGAGGCGATCGCCAAGCAGTCCGGCGCCGAGATCGACCGTCGCTCGATCCTGCTCACGGAGCCCCTGAAGGAGCTCGGCGAGGTCGAGGTCCCCGTGAAGCTCCACGCCGAGGTGACCGCA
>JBBQFJ010000088.1:0-14508 GCA_038321755.1 Acidimicrobiia bacterium
GGTCGCCGCGAACGAGGTCGTTGCGATCCGGATCACCTACACCGCGACGGCCGGCAACACGATCCCGGTGTCGTCCGGTGGCAGCAACAGCATGGTCGTGCCGTTCAAGGTGCAGCTCCGCGACACCGTCCGCAACACCGACCCGGCCCAGCAGGTCCCGGCCGGACAGGTGCAGAACTGCATCGACGTGACCAGCTCGCCCGCGGCCGGCACGCTCGAGGGCGGTCAGCCGTGCGCGATCTACACGATCCAGGCCGAGAGCCCGGGCGTGTCGAACGCCAAGACGTGGGCACCGAGCTCGGGCAACCGCGATGAGCTGCCCGCGAGCACCATCACCCTGCAGGGGCGGAACAGCGGCAACGTGCCCGCCAACAGCCTCACCATCCAGGACCCGGCCACCGTCGGCGTACCGGCGCTGACGGGCAACGCGTTCGACGCGGTGGCGCTGACCGGTTTCGGCACGCTGACCTTCCCGACGGGTGCCGATCGCGTGCAGCTCGACGTCCTCACCGCCGATGGTGTGTGGCACCTGGGGTCGCCCGCCGCTGCGCTGCCGGCGATCGGGTCGCTCCCCGACGGGGTCGCCGCGGTGAACGTGGTCGGCGTACGCGCCACCTTCACGAAGAACGGCGGCGGCACGCTCCCGCCCGAGACCGACACCGCCAAGAACGCGACCCTGATCCTCAACGTGAAGCTGCGTTCGAAGTTGTTGAGCACGAACGGTCCCGTTCCGCTCGGCGCGATCAACAACTGCACGAAGGCGTCGGTCGTGACGCCCTTCGGTCCGGCGACCGCTCCCGACAAGTGCGCCACCTACACGGTGAACGCGGGGTCGCTCACGCTGGTGCCGAACAAGACGCTCGACCCGCCCTCGCCGACCTCCTTCAACCCTGGCGACGTCGCGATCTTCAAGCTCCAGCTCAAGAACACCGGCACGAAGAACTGGAGCTCGCCGACGATCGTCGACCAGTTCCCGTCGACGCTCCAGTACGACAACGTGCAGCCGTTCCCCACCGGGCAGTTCGACTTCGACCCCAACGGGACCACGCTGACCTACGACCCGGTGGCGACGCCGGCGGCCGGCCAGGTGACGTTCCAGTGGGGCCCGGGTGAGTACCTCGCACCCGGTCAGACCGCGTTCTTGTACGTCGCGCTCAAGATCACCGAGGGGACCCCGTCCGGCACCCAGATCAAGAACACCTACGGCGTGAGCGAGTCCGGGGGCAACTTCTCGTGCTCGCCGGCCGCGACCGGCTCGACCACCTTCGTCCCCGGCGCGAAGTTCTGCATCGACGACGAGACGATCTCGGTCAAGCAGAGCCGGGGCCTCTCGTCGCTCAAGCAGGTGAAGGGCGATGCCGGCACCACGCCGACCAACATCGTCACGCCGGGAGGGTTGTGCCCCGACAACGCCGGGTTCACCTACTACCCGTGCGTCGCGCACACCTCGGTGAACAACACGTTCCCCTACCGGCTCGACGTCACCAACTCGGGCAACGTGCCGATGAAGCGCGCGGTGGTGATCGACGACCTGCCCCACATCGGTGACACCGGTGTGATCGTCAACCAGCAGCGGGGGACGGCGTGGACGCCGACCTTTGCGAGCGGAACCGTCACTGTGAGTGGTCTGCCGGCCGGTGCGACCGCGACCGTCTACTACTCGAACGTGCACGACCCGTGCACGACGCCGCTCACCGGCGGCGCGTGGTGCGGCGACTGGTCCACGTCGTCGTTCGGCACGGGCACGAAGGCCATCGGCGTCGACATCACCTACACGACCGACCTGCTCGACCCGGCCGAGTCGTTCCGCCTCGACTGGTCGATGACCGCGCCCGCGGTCTCCCCGGCCAACGGCTCGATCGCGTGGAACTCCTTCGCCTACACCGGCCTGCCGTCGGACCAGCCCCAGATGCTGCTGCCCGCGGAGCCTCGCAAGGTCGGCATCGTGCTCGACAACCCGTCGCTCAGCGTCAAGAAGCTGACCGACCCGGCGGGCGAGAAGGGCACCTTCGACTTCAACCTCGTGGCCGTCGACCCGACGCCGCCGGTGACGCCGCCGTCGTCGCGCAGCGTCACCACGCCGGGTCAGACCGAGACCGACCCCTGGACGAACCTGACCCCGGGTGGTACGTACACACTCACCGAGACGGCCCAGGCCGACTGGGAGGCTGGCGCGTTCACGTGCGTCGACACCTCCAACGACAACGCCCCGGTGACGATCACTCCGGAGGGTGTCATCACCCTGCCGGCCGGCTCCGACGTCCAGTGCACGCTCACGAACAGCAAGCGCCCGACGATCGCGGTGAAGAAGCTCTCGGTGGGTGGTGACGCGAAGTTCGGCTTCACGCTCAGTGGCCCGCAGGGCTTCACGCCTCAGGACAAGAACGTCACCACGCTCGATGGCGTCGGTACGGCGTCGTTCGACCCGCCGTTCAAGCCCGGCGCCACGTACACGATGACCGAGACGTCGGCACCCGACGGATGGATCTCGACGTTCGACCAGTGCACCGGGGCGACGAACCCGCAACCCGTCACCGTCGACGGGAAGCCCGGGGTCACCTTCACGGCGCCCTCCGGCGGCAGCGTCGAGTGCACGTTCACCAACACGAAGCGCCCGACCGTGCAGGTGTTGAAGTCGAGCACCGGAGGGAACGGGAAGTTCGACTTCACGCTCGCGCCGGTTGCTCCCGCCACGGGCGGCAGCACCGAGACGCTCGACACTGCGCCGAGCGGCTCGGCGAGCTTCACGTGGGACACCGGCCTCACCCCCGGCGGTACCTACCAGCTCACCGAGCAGCCGAAGGACGGCTGGGTCTCGACCCTGGTCGGTTGCACGGGTACCACGGGCGATGTCGTACCGATCACGAACGGTGCACAGTTCGTGGCTCCCGCGGGCGGCACGGTGCAGTGCTCGTTCACGAACGCCAAGCGGCCGACGGTGACGGTCAACAAGACGACCAACGGCGGGAACGGAACGTTCTCGTTCACGCTCGCCGGCCCGAGTGGCGGTTCGACGAAGCAGCTCGACACGTCGCAGGGTTCGACCGTCGGCTGGGACACCGGGCTGACGCCGGACGCGATCTACACCTTGACCGAGGCGGATGCCGGTGCCGACTGGGTCTCGACGTTCAAGGGGTGTGACAACGCGACCAGCGTGACGCCGGTCGCGGGCGGAGTGCAGTTCACGGCTCCAGCAGGAGCGAATGTCGCCTGCCGCTTCACCAACGAGAAGCATCCGACGGTGAAGATCACCAAGCAGAGCTCGGGTGGGAACGGGACGTTCTCCTTCACGTTGACCGGGACCGGTGGTTCGACGCAGCCGGTGGACACGGCGCCGTTGGGTTCGGGTTCGTACACGTGGAGCTCGGGTCTGACGCCGGGTGGTTCGTACGATCTGACCGAGGCTGCGGCCGCGGGTTGGGTCTCGACGTTCGAACAGTGCACGGGTGCGCAGGACGTGACGCCGATCACTGACGGGGTCCGGTTCACGGCGCCCGCGGGTGCTTCGGTGGAGTGTTCGTTCACGAACGCGAAGCGTCCGGTGATCAAGGTGCTGAAGTCGTCCACGGGTGGGAACGGGACGTTCGCGTTCACGTTGACCGGGACGGGTGGTTCGACGCAGCCGGTGGACACGGCGCCGTCGGGTTCGGGTTCGGTGACGTGGGGTCCGGACGGCTTGGTGCCGGGGAGTGACTACACGTTGAGCGAGACGGTGCAGGCGGGTTGGGTGTCGAAGTTCACGAGCTGTGTGAACACGACGACGGGCAAGGGCATCGGTACTGCGATCGACCCCGGTGTCGGGGTGACGATCACGTCCGTACCCGATGGTGCGGCGATCGAGTGCTCGTTCACGAACACGAAGCGTCCGACCGTCGAGGTGCAGAAGACCGCGAACGGCGGCAACGGCGACTTCAGCTTCACCCTCGACGGGTTCGACGGCGCCAACGTGCCGGACGGTACCGGCACCAAGGTCATCACGACCACGGGCACGCCCGGGACGGGTTCGGCGAGCTGGATCGACGGCCTGACGCCGGGTGGGAAGTACCGCCTGACCGAGGCCGGCAAGGACGCGTGGGTCGCGACGTTCGGAGGGTGCACGGGCACCAACGACGCGCAGGCGACCACGAAGCAGGACGGATCGATCGAGGTCACGTTCACGGCCCCGGCCGGTGCCGCGGTGTCGTGCGCGTTCACCAATGACCTGCGCCCCACGATCACGGTGCAGAAGACCGTGCACGGTTCCAAGGGCGTGTTCGAGTTCACCCTCGACGGGGTGGGCGGCTCGACGGTTCCGGATGGATCGAGCCCACAGTCGTGGGATTCGTCGCTGCAGAACCCGAAGGTCGAGTGGCTCGACGGCCTCACGCCGGGCGGCACCTATGTCCTCACGGAGACCCCGCAGGCCCGCTGGAACGCGAAGTTCCTGCAGTGCACCGGGACCATCGGCGACGGAGCGCCGACACCGATCGGGACCGCACTCGTCGACGCGGTCGGCGTCACGCTCGCCGACGTTCCTCCAGGGACCAACGTGAGCTGTGCGTTCGTGAACACGCAGAATCCCCAGATCATCGTCGAGAAGCTCCTCGACGGAGTGCCGACCGCCGACTGGAACTACCAGCTGACGCTCGGCACGGTCGATCAGGGGACGCAGCCGCGCTTCGAGCCACAGGGCACGACGGACGTCGCGGTGACGACGGGTGCCGACGGCACGGTGAGCAACGTGGTCTCGCCGCTCCCGAGCGACGATCCGCGAATCGCGCTGACGATCAAGGAGACGCTCAAGACCGGGGTCGCCTTCGTCGGTGTCACCTGCACCTCGACGATCGACGGGGTCACGACGAAGCGCCCGCTGACCTCGCTCGACGCGGCCACCGAGACGGCAACGGTCGAGATGAACGCGGGCGAAGTGGTGCGCTGTGCGTTCGACAACGGCACCATCGAGGTGCAGGGCACCGTCGTGACCCGCGAGGGCTCGAGCACGGGTGGGGTGTTGCCCTTCACCGGTTCGTCGGCCGCGGTCCTCCTGAAGTCGGCATTGTGGTTGCTGCTCCTCGGCGCCGGCATGTTCCTGTTCACCTGGCGTCGCAAGAACGCCCGCGCCTGATCGGACGGCACCAGGCGAGGTCACAGCAGGTGATGCACTGAGCTCGGCCCCGGATGGTTCCGGGGCCGAGCCGCGTCACCGGTAGCGTCCCTGGGGATGGACCTCGACGCCCGATGAAGTTCGGCCTCTTCTACGAGCACCAGCTCCCGCGACCCTGGACCGAAGACTCCGAGTACGACCTGCTCCAGCAGGCGCTCGAGCAGTGCGAGCTCGCCGACGCGATCGGCCTCGACGCGGTCTGGGCGGTCGAGCACCACTTCCTCGAGGAGTACAGCCACTCGAGCGCACCCGAGGTGTTCCTCGCGGCGGTTGCGGCCCGGACGTCGCGCATCCGACTCGGGCACGGCATCGTGCAGACGCCGCCCCCGTTCAACCACCCGGCGCGGATCGCCGAGCGGGTGGCAACGCTCGATCTGATCTCGAACGGACGCGTCGACTTCGGCTCCGGCGAGTCATCGTCGGAGGCGGAGCTGGGGGCGTTCGGCATCGAACCCGACGACAAGCGCGCCATGTGGGAGGAGGGGCTGCGGGTCGCGCTGCGGTGCCTCACCGAGGAGCCGTTCACCGGTCACGCCGGGAAGTTCATCACCATGCCCCCCCGCAACGTGGTCCCCAAGCCGCGCCAGAAGCCACATCCGCCGGTGTGGGTCGCCTGCAGCCGCCGAGAGACGATCCTGCTCGCCGCGCAGCACGGGATTGGCGCACTCGCGTTCGCGTTCGTCGATCCCGAGGAAGCGCAGCAGTGGGTCACCGAGTACTGGGCGGCCCTCGACGAGTGCATCCCGATCGGCGACACCGTGAACGCCAACGTCGCGTGTGTCACGCCTTTCATGTGCCACGAGGACGAAGATGTCGCGCTGGCGCGCGGCCTCGAGGGCGCGAACTTCTTCGGGTACTCACTCGCGCACTACTACGTCTTCGGACGCCACGCGCCGGGCATGACCGACGTGTGGGCCGAGTACGAGACGCGCCGTGCCGAGCAGGGGTACGACCCGGCCGCCGTGGAGGCCGCCCGCCAGCACGGCGACCGACTCGGCGCCAAGGTCGTGGATGCCACGGCGTCGACGAATGGTGGCGCCAGCGGTGCGACCGGGGCGTTCGGACTCCGGGGCGCGATCGGGACTCCCGACCAGGTCCGCGACTACCTTCGACGGTACGAGGAGGCCGGCGTCGACCAGGTGATCTTCTGCGCGCAGGTCGGACGGACCCGACACGAGGACGTCATGGAGAGCCTCGAGCTCTTCGGTCGCGAGGTGCTCCCGGAGTTCGTGGACCGCGACGAAGCCGCGCGAGCTCGGAAGGCGCAGCGCCTCGAGCCGATCGCTGTGGCGGCGATCGAGCGCAAGCCGGCGACCGATCACCCCTCACTTCCCGCTGGCGACGTCTCGTTCCCTGCGATCCCCCGCGGCATGGCCGACCGGACGGGTAGCGCTGACTTTCAGCGCTGGCTCGATGCGTTCGCAGAGCAGAGCGCCACGGGCGAGGCGCCGTCGGGCATCGATGGCCTGATCAGTTGAGTCGCATTCGGTCGACGACGTGAGCGGGGCTGACGAAGTCACGATCATCGTGCCTACCCGCGGCGATCAGGAACAAGTGCAGCGCTGCGTCGACGCGATCGCGGCGAGCGCCGCCGGTGGCGTGACATCGATCGCGTCGATCATGGTCGTCGACAACGGTCCGGCATCGACAGTGCAGGACCTCGGACCGGTCGAGGGCGTCGGCCGCGTTCCGGTCCAGGTTCGGGTGCTCCACGAGCCCGTGCCCGGCGCGTCCAGCGCGCGGAACCTGGGCCTTGCTGCTGCGACGACGGAGGTCGTGGTGTTCGTCGACGACGACGTGGTCGTCGGTGCGGGCTGGCTGGACGCACTCCTCGTCCCGCTCGCTGGTGCTTCGCCTGCGGCCACAGACGTCGTCGGCGTGGTCGGACCGATCGTCCTCGAGTGCCCCGGCCCGCGACCCCGGTGGCTCACGGCGAACCTGGAGGTCTGGTTCAGCGCCCTGGACCACGGCCGCAAGACTCGACCGTTAGGTGCGGGCGAGTACGGATGGTCCGCGAACCTCGCGGTTCGGCGCTCGGCTGCCCTCGATATCGGTGGCTTCGACACGCGGCTCGGACCGGGCACTGCCGCGTCTTTCAACGACGACGTCGACTTCGTCGACCGTCTCCGGTCGAACGGTGCAGTGATCGTCTACGCCGGCGACGCGACGGTCCGTCACCTCCTCGATGTGGAGCGACTCCGACTCCGGTGGCTCCGGAGACGCGGGTACCGGCAGGGCCGCGCGTTCGTCGCGCTCGACCGGATCCGCGGTCTCGAACCCCGGCGGCGCCAGCCCATTCATGCCGCTCGTGCGCTCGCGGGCGCGATCTTCGCCGAGCTTCCGCGGCTGGTCCGGACCGTCCGGAACCCCGAGCAACGTCGGAGCGTCTTCGCGGACCAGCTCGTACAACGAGCGCTGCGCGTCGGCCTCGCGGCCGGGCGGTGGTCCTCCTCCCCCGACCCGCACTCGACCTGATTCGGCACGATCTGCTCCGGCACGATCTGACCGCGCGTGCTGCCTGGCCGAGGGCTCGTCCCGACTTCACGGTTCCCTGATGTTCGACCGCCAGGATCTGGCCATGGTCTCGAGGAAAGAGCGCGTCGCCCATGTGCTGCGTCGCCTGTCGATGGGAGCCCAGCCGGATCTCGTGGCGGGCCAGGTCGACGCCGAGGCTGCGATCGCCCGAGCCCTCGATCTCTCGGCGCCTGCAGTCGCGGTCCCGATTGGAGCACCGCCGGCGAGCTACGACGCCCAGCGCCCGATCGAGATCGTGCCGACGATCGGTTGGTGGATCGACCAGATGCGATCGTCGCCTCGACTCGTCGAGGAACGACTGGTGTGGTTCTGGCACGACCACTTCGCGACGAGCCTCGCAAAGGTCCGGTTCCCGTACCTCATGGTGCAGCAGCACGCGACGGTGCGGGCGCATGCGACTGGCAACTTCTCGGAGCTCTTGCACGCGATGGCGAAAGACCCCGCGATGCTCGTCTACCTCGATGGCAATGGCAACGCGGTCGGCAAGGTGAACGAGAACTTCGGTCGTGAGTGCCTCGAGCTCTTCACGATGGGCATCGGCGGTGGCTACAGCCAGCGCGACGTGGTTGAAGCGTCGCGTTCGTTCACCGGGTGGGTGGTGAACGTCCCCGGCCGGCCGTACTCGGCGCGACTCGAGCGGCTGGGCGCCGCGCCGTGGCAGGCGATCGCGATCCCGCAACGACACGACGCGGGAGCGAAGACCCTGCTCGGGACCGCTGCGTCACTCGACCTCGACGGTGCACTCGACGTGATCCTCGGGCACCCCGCGACCGGTCGGTTCGTCGCCGGCAAGCTGTACCGCGAGCTCACCGGGATCACGGCCGACGACGAGACGGCGCAACGCCTCGGCGACATGTTCGCGCGCGACTGGTCGATCATGGCACTCGTCGAGGCGATCGTTGCCGACAAGTCCTTTCTGTCCGACGGTGCAGTCCGCTCGCGGGTGCGCACGCCGATCGAGAAGCTCGTCGGGATCCTCCAGGCCGGCGGCGCGATGTCGTTCGATCTCGGCAAGGTGCGCGCGAGGGCGGGAAAGGCCGGCGGCAGCGCCGCCGGTGTCGGAGAAGCACTGCGCAGCATTGGTTTCATCCCGTTCGTGCCCCCGAACGTCGGCGGCTTTCCGGGTGGGGCCGGCCTGCTCGGTCCCCACCAGCTCGTGCACACGTTCGACCTGCTCGCGGCGTTCGAGGACGCCCCGACCGCACCCGACGATGTCGATGCACTCTTCGCCCGCTTCGGGCTGTTCGACGTGAGCCACGAGACGCGCCGCGTGGTCGACGCGCAGACTGATCCCGGCCGCCGCTTCGCGCTCGCGGCCATGAGCCCGGAGTTCGCGGTCGCATGAGTCATCGTTCGTACTCCCGTCGAGACTTCCTGCAGCGGCTCGGTTTCGGAAGCGCTGCGGTCGTTGCCGGTGGCTACGGCCTGTCGGTGTGGGACTGGGACGGTCCGCGAGCAGGGGCTAGCGCCCTCGGCGCGGGCGCCCTCGGCGAGGGCGCGAAAGGACGCACGCTCGTCGTGGTCGAGATGGCCGGCGGCAACGACGGACTCAACACCGTCGTCCCCCTGAACGCCAGCGCGTACCACGACCTCCGGCCGACGCTCGCGGTCACCGATCCGATCGCGCTCGATGCCGACATCGGGCTGCATCCGAACCTCGCCAAGCTGGCCCAGCGCTACGACCGAGGCCAGGTCGCGATCATCGAAGGGCTGGGTTACCCGGACCCGGACCTCTCGCACTTCGGGTCGATCGCGATCTGGTGGTCGGCGCGCGGCGGCTCCGGACAGTCGGGCTGGATCGGCGCGTACCTCGACGGCACCGTGGGCTATGACGATCCGCTCGCGGCGATCGGGATCGGGCCCGGACCGTCTCCTGCGCTGCTCGGCCAACGGTCGTTCGCGACCACGATCGCCGACTCGTCGGGGCTCCAGCCGCGTCTGCCGGCGTGGCTCGACGAGCCCGACGACCTGCTTGCGGCGTGGGGAAGCGTCGGTCTCGCGAAGGTCGACGCCACGACGCTCGTCCGCCAGGTGCAGCGCGCGGTCGGACTCACGGTGAAGGCACGTGCGGACCTCGACCGGTCGTTGACGGTGCGCGACGACGGGCCCGACGACGCCATGGGCGCTGCCAGTGGACGCGCGTACCAGGATGCGAGCGTCGTCGACTCGCTGGCGCTCGCGGCCGAGCTCATACGCTCGCCGGCGAAGCCGCGCGTGATCTATGTGAGCGGGATCGGTGACTTCGACGAGCACTTCGGTGAGGTCCAGCGACACCCGGACCTCATGAAGCAGCTCGATGATGGCATCGACTCGTTCTTCACCGCCCTGGGCGATCACGCCGATGGCGTCGCGCTCACGACGGTCTCCGAGTTCGGACGACGCCCGGCAGAGAACGGCGGTGGCACCGACCACGGGACCGCGAACGCCCACTTCGTCGTCGGGCCCGGGGTGAAGGGTGGTCGCTTCGGCGCACCACCGTCGCTCACGGACCTCGATCGCACCGGGAACCTGGTCCACACCACCGACTTCCGGTCGCTCTACGCGACGCTGCTCGACGGCTGGCTCGGTGTCGACCCGGACGAGGTGCTCGGCGATCACTTTGCGACGATCCCCTTGTTCTCGGCACCAGCAAGGGCCTGACGACCTCGCCAGTAGATTTGCTGCTGCATGTTCGAGCAGCTGAGTGATCTCGAGATCGAGCTGGAGAAGCTCGAAGCGCGCCTGTCCGAGATCTACGCAGGTGGCGATCAGGCAGCGGCGCGCGCCGCGGGTCGTCGCCACGCCGAGCTCAAGCCGGTCGTCGAGGCGTACCAGGAGTACCGCGCGACCGAGCAGCAGGTAGCCGAGGCGCGTGAGCTCCTCGAGGGCGAGAGCGACGCCGAGATGCGCGAGTACCTCCGCACCGAGGTGACCGAGAAGGAGCAGCGCCTCGGGGAGCTCGAGACGCGGCTCAAGGAGCTGCTCGTCCCCAGCGACCCGAACGACGGCAAGAACGTCATCCTCGAGATCCGCGGCACGGAGGGAGGGGAGGAGGCGAACCTCTTCGCCGCCGACCTGTTCCACATGTACGAGGGGCTCGCGAAGCGGCACGGCTGGAAGTTCGAGGTGCTGTCGAGCCAACCGTCCGACATGGGCGGGTTCCGAGAGATCACGTTGGTGGTGAAGAGCCCCGACGGGTGGACGCGCTTGAAGCACGAGGGCGGGGTCCACCGGGTGCAGCGCGTGCCGGTGACCGAGAGTCAGGGGCGGATCCACACGAGCGCGGCCACGGTGTCGGTGCTGCCCGAGGCCGAGGAGGTCGACGTCGCCGTCGATCCCAACGATCTCGAGATCGACGTCTACCGGTCGAGTGGTCCCGGTGGACAGTCCGTGAACACCACCGATTCGGCGGTGCGGATCACGCACGTCCCGACCGGTCTCGTCGTCACGTGCCAGGACGAGAAGAGCCAGCTGCAGAACAAGGACAAGGCGCTGCGGATCCTGCGCTCGCGCCTCCTCCAGATCGAGCACGATCGCCAGGAGGCGGAGCAGTCATCCGCGCGGCGCGACCAGATCAAGGGTGGTGGTCGGTCCGAGAAGATCCGCACGTACAACTACAAGGAGAACCGCGTGACCGACCATCGCGTCGGGGTGACGTTGCATGCACTGGAGCAGGTGCTCACCGGTGCTGAGCAGCTCGACGAGATCATCGACGCGCTCGCAGCGGCTGAGCGCGCCGAGCAGCTCGGTGAGACCTGAGTCCTGGGCCGAGCTGCGCGCCGACGCAACCGATCGGCTCACAGTCGGCGCTGTCGCGAACGCGGCCCAAGAGGCGCGCTGGATGATCGAAGAAGTCGCCGGCTCCCGCGGTGCGGAGCTACTGACCGTCGAACAGGATCCGGCGAGCGTGACCGGCGCCAAGCGCCTGGAGGGCATGGTCGAACGGAGGATCGCCGGCGAACCGCTGCAGTACGTCCTCGGTTCCTGGTCGTTCCGTGGACTCGACCTGTTCGTCGACTCGCGCGTGCTGATCCCGCGTCCCGAGAGCGAGCTGACCGCTGAGCTCGCGATCGCCGAGGCGGTCCGACTCGGCGCCCGGCGCGGGCAGGGACGCCGACGGTCGCTCATCGCGGCCGCACCCAGCTTCGTGGTCGCGGACCTGGGAACCGGCAGCGGCGCACTCGCGTTGGCGCTCGCGTCGGAGCTTCCCGACGCCGAGGTGTGGGCGACCGACGCGAGCGCGGACGCACTCGCGGTCGCGCGCGCGAACCTCGCTGGTGCAGGGAGCTTCGCGTCGCGGGTGCGGGTCGGCGAAGGGAGCTGGTTCGACGCACTGCCCGACACGCTGCGTGGCACGCTGCGGGTGGTCGTGAGCAACCCGCCCTACGTGGCAGAGCCCGAGTTCGCGGGGCTCCCCGCCGAGGTGAGCGACCACGAGCCACGCAGCGCGCTGGTGAGTGGCGCGACTGGACTCGAGTCGATCGAGCAGATCGTGATGGAGGCGCCGGTCTGGCTCGAGCCGACCGGCGCGCTGGTGGTCGAGCTCGATCCGCGTCGCGCCGACGCCGCGTCGGCGCTCGCGGACGAGGCCGGGTTCACGGACGTGCGCATCGAGCGCGATCTCACCGACCGTCCCCGCGTCCTCGTCGCCCGTCGATGACACCCTCGCTACCCTGATCGTCATGGACGACGAGCTCGACGTGGAAGCGATGATCCAGCGGTTTCGCACTCGGGCCGACGCGGTCCGCGGTCGCCCACTGCCGCCCGTCGCCGGGCCCGAACGTCAGAAGTTCCTCGAGCAGGCCCAGCTCGACTTCCAGGACTTCGCGATGCTCGGCGACGCGACCGCCGAGCTCGCCGATGGGTACCTCGTGCTCCGGGTCGACCTGCGCCCGTCGTCGAGCGACGAGGCCTGAGGCCTTCCCCTCAGTCGACCCGCTCGTGGCGATCGAGGCGCTGGAGGAACGCGCGGTCGACGGCCATCCACACGGTCTTCGAGAAGGGGTAGTAGAGGATCGGGACCAGCACGACGATCGGGATGAGCACCGCGAGCAGCTCGACGACCGGAACCGTCGGGATGGTCGCGGCGAGCAGCGCGACGAACACCACGGCGAACACGCCACCCGCGACCATGATGTTGATGGCGAGGGCACCGCTGAAGTACCCGGGGTCGCGCTCGAAGTGCAGGCCGCACTTGGGGCAGTCGGGGATGAGCTCGAAGTAGTGCCGGAAGAGCTTGCCCGCGCCACAGCGTGGACATCGCCTCGTGAACCCCCGCCAGAGGATCTTGGAACGACTGGGCTGTGCGGTCTCGGTCACGAACGCCAACCTACGCCGACGCGTCCGACGGGAAGAATCGTGCTGCGTCAGACGGCCAGGGCGTTCGTGGTGCCGTCGTTGGTGACCCGCACGGTGCGGCCTTCCCACGGGACCTCGGTCATCGACGTGATGGAGTCGGGATCGTGCGCGTTGGCCAGCACCCGCCGGCCGTCGGGCGCGAGGAGCGAGACGATCGCGTGGGACGGGTGGCCATCACGATCCATCGACACGGCGGTGGCCTCGACGGTCGCGGCGTCGTCGTGCAGGCCGGCCGGCTCACGGCGGGGGAGGGCATCGACCTCGGCCTGGATCGTGCCCTTCCCGGCGTGGACGAAGCCGTCACTCGGCGGCGTCGTGGAGTAGCACCCGACGGAGTGCTTCGTCGCGTACCAACCGATGGCGTGCACCAAGCCGTTCGAACCAGGATCCGCGCGCAGCGCTTCGACCATCCGAGCGATGGCGTGCGTCGGGTAGTCGTTCGCGGGTCCCCCCGCGAACCCGAGGCCTCCCGTGACGGTGAGTGGCCGCGAGTCTCCGGCGGCGGGTCCGCCAAGCCCGATCGACCCCATGGTGATCTGCACCGCGGACGGGAAGCACGAGTAGAGGTCGAACCGGGCGACGTCGTCGAGCGTGACACCGGCCGCGTCGAGTGCGGCGCGGGCCGCGATACCGACGGCCGGGGCTTCTGCGAGGTGGTGCCGTTCGGAGAACCAGTAGTGGTCGTGCGCATCTGCGCCGGCCAGCGGGAACACCATTCGCTCGTCGGGGACGCCGGCGCGGTGTGCGGCCTCGTACGAGCACAGCAGCAGGGCGGCTGCCTGGTCGACCTCGATGTTGGCGCACATCAGCTTGGTGTACGGAGCGACCACCATGCGGTTGTCCGGGCCGACCGTGGCGATGTCGTCTGCGGTACGACGGGTGCGGGACCACGCGTGGGGGTTGTCGACGGCGACGGCGTTGAACCTCGCCCACAGCTCGCTCACGTGGCCGCGATGCTCGGCGACCCCGCGGCCGGCCGCCGCACGCAGCGCCGTCTCGAACAGGGGATAGACGAGGATGGGTGCGGCGGCACCGTGGTCGTCCTCGTAGTCGTTGGTGCCAGGGCGGGCATCGCCGATGACTTCTGCGCACGGGGGGGCGTCGTCGTCGGTCCAGCTGAGCCAGGTCTTGGGTTCCCGTCGGGCACGGAGCCTGGTGAAGAGACACTCCACGCCCCCGACGAGGGTCACGTCGCACGCGCCGGCCGCGATCTCGGAGGCGAAGTGGTTCACGAGCAGCTGCGGGCTGTTCCCGCCCGTGGTGCTCACGACCGTGCGCCGAACGCCCGGGAGCGCGAGCCGTCGCGCCAGGAGCGCCCCGGAGTCCGGGTAGGGCCACGAACCGATCGCGATCGTCGCGATCGTGTCGACCGACGCGAGCAGCGAACGACGCGACCCGGTGTCGTCATCGGCACGGCGAGCCGCGCTGGCAAGGAGATCGATCGGCTCGCGCGCGGTGGTGAGGTCCTCGACCCGCTGCTGGTCCTGACCCAC
>JBBQFJ010000089.1:0-14385 GCA_038321755.1 Acidimicrobiia bacterium
CGCGCCGAGTGCAGCGCGCTTCCGGTCGACGACGTCGGCCACGTCGACCCTGGTGGTGAGAAGGGCCTCGGGCGTGCCCATCGTGATCTCGTCGGGATCGGCGACCTCCTCGGGGAGCTCGATGTCGGCAGCCGCCGCGTCGGCCTGGCGGGCCCGGATGAATCCGGCGACCTCGTCACGGTTCATCGTCGCTTCGTAGACCCGAGGCGTGCCGGCCAGCTCCGCGGCTCGCACTCCGACTCGGTGCACCTGGATGTGATCGGGGTGGCCGTAGCCGCCGTGCTCGTCGTAGATCGTGAGCACGTCGGCGTCTTCCTCGCCCAGGACCGCCGCGAGCCGAGCTGCGGCCTCGTCGAGGTCGGCGGCCCAGAACGAATCGGGGTGCTCGTTGTCGGCCGTGCCCTCCATCCCGGAGTCGCGGTAGCCGAGGTGGACGACGCGAGCCACGCCGAGGATCTCCGCCGCGCGCGCCGTCTCGAGCAGGCGTCGCTCGGCGAGCGTCTCGCCCGGTGCGAGCACCCCGTCGTCCACCTCGCCCACCTCTCCACCGGTGGCGATCACGAGGACGACGCGATGTCCCTCAGCCGCCGCCTTGGCCATGACGCCGCCGGTGGTGATGCACTCGTCGTCAGGATGGGCGTGGAAGGTCACGAGCGTTCCGGGCACGGCCTCATGCTCGCGCGGGGCGCGGGGGGGCGCGGGGGGAGCGCGGGGGGCGCGGGGGGCGCGGGGGAGGAGGACGAAGGAACGAGTTTCAGTTCCTGACGTGAGTGTCAGCGAAAACCTGGCTAGAGTGCGCGCCCTAACGCCGGTCGAACGGGGGGAACCGATGCGTCGCGTTGTTGCAATCGCCGTGATGGCGATCATGGTCGTAGGAGTGGCGGGCATCACGTCCGCAGGTGCTCAGGGGAGTGGTCGACCCGGGGTGACCTCCAAGGAGATCCAGGTCGGTGGGCTCGCGAGTCCCGTGAGCGTGCTGAACGTGCCGTACGTCGACGGGTTCGACGGCGTCAACGCCTACTTCGACAAGATCAACAAGGCGGGCGGGGTCTACGGCAAGAAGCTGAAGCTCGTCGCCCAGCTCGACGACCAGGGCGCACCGTCGGGGAACATCCGGGCCGTGCGTTCGCTCGTCGAGGAGAAGAAGGTCTTCGCGGTCCTGCCGGTCATGACCAACTCCTTCGCCGGTGGTTCCTACCTCGCCAGCAAGAACATCCCGACGTTCGGCATCAACGTCGACGCGGGCTGGTGCGGTACCAACGCCGAGGGCCAGGCGATCCAGGACAACGTCATCAAGAACAACATCTTCACGGATCAGTGCCCGCGCCAATCGCTCTTCGGCGAGAAGGGCTCGTTCCTCTGCTTCAGCTGCGCCTCGATCGCGCCGGCGTACATCGCGCAGCAAGAGGGCCTGACGAAGGGCGCGATCTTCACCTACACGGCACCGTCGTCGGTCGCGTGTTCGGTGGGGACGGAGCAGGCCTTCAAGGAGTACGGCATCGATCTCGTCTACGAGGACAAGAGCCTCGAGTTCGGGTTCACCGACGTGAGCGCCGACGTGCAGGCGATGAAGGACAAGGGTGTGCAGTTCGTCGCCACCTGCATGGACTTCGGGGGTGCGTTCAAGATCTCGCAGGGCCTCAAGCAGGCCGGCGTCAGTGACGTGGTCTTCTACGCGCCGGAGGGTTACCGGGACTCCACCATCAAGAAGTTCGGGAAGCAGCTCAACGGTTGGTTCTTCGGACTCTCGTTCGCCGACTGGCAGAGCAAGAAGTCGAACCTGCCGACCGGCACGAAGGAGTACCTGGCCGCGATGAAGCAGCGCGGCATCTCGCCGAGCGAGCAGTCCCAGGCCGGGTGGATCAATGCGGCGCTGTTCGTGGAGGGCCTCAAGAAGGCCGGCAAGGACTTCACCCAGCAGTCGCTGATCGATGCGATCAACAGCATCCCCGACTTCACCGCGGACGGGATGCTGCCGCCCCAGAACTGGACCGCGACCGGTGACGGCCACGGTCCGGGCCACGCGGCGTGCACGGCGTACGTGGAAGCCGTGAACGGGAAGTTCGTGCCGAAGTACGGGAAGCCGGGTCAGCCGTTCGTCTGCTTCCAGGACAACCCGCGGCCGCCGAACCTCGACAACCCGTACTACCTGCCGCTCAAGCCGGGGGAGACGGTGCCACCGATCGGCGGCTGAGGGAACGCGAGAGGTAGAGGGGACGAGTCCGAGCGGGATAAAGGAACGAAGTGGATCAACAGATCCAGTGGATCATCGAGGGCGCACCGATCGGTTGCGTGTACGCCCTCGTGGCCGTCGGACTCGTCCTCACCTACAAGACGTCGGGCGTCTTCAACCTGGCGTTCAGCGCGCAGGCGTTCCTGAGCGGTTGGGTCTTCTACGACGGCGTCGAGAACCGGGGTTGGCCGCTCTGGCTGGGCTTCGTCGTCGCGGTCCTGATCGTCTCGCCGCTCGTCGGACTGCTCCTCGACCGGGCGCTGTTCCGATACATGCGAACCGCGTCCTGGCAGGTCAAGCTCGTCACTGCTTTAGGTCTGCTGCTGGCGATGCCCGAGATCGTGAAGGCGATCTTCGGTCCGCAGCCCGCACAAGCTCCTCCGAGCGTCGCACCCCTCCTCGGGCTGGAGGACGGCGGGCTCTCGTTCTGGACCCACCTGGGCTTCCACCCCAACTTCGACCCGAACCTGAGCTCGTTCCATTTCGGTGACTACATCGTGCAGGCCGATCGCGCCGCGACCGTGATCGTCACGATCCTTGCGGTCGTGCTGCTCGGGTTGCTCTTCCGCTACACCGCGATCGGTCTGCAGATGCGCGCGGTGGTGGAGAGCCCGCGGATGGTCGAGCTCGCCGGCGTGGACTCCGACCGCGTCAGCATGGTCTCCTGGATGCTCTCGAGCGTCCTGGCGGGCCTCGCCGGGATCCTGTTGGCCCCGCTGTACTTCGAGCTGAACGCGAACATCTATACGCTGCTGATCATCGCGGCGATCGCGGCTGCCGCGATCGGGCGGTTCCAGAGCATCCCGTGGACCCTCGCCGGCGGGCTCTTCATCGGCATCGCGGCGCGTGCCCTGCCCGACCTCATCGGTGCCGACAGCGCGATCGCCGTCGACCTGCGACCCTCCTTCCCGTTCTTGGTGCTCTTCGTCCTCCTCGTCTTCTGGCCGAAGCTGCGCGAACGACGGGAGGTGTCCGACCCGCTGGCCGGGGTCGATCCACCACCACCTGCGCTCGCGCACGAGTACAAGGACGAGCAGACCCAGCGACTCACGAAGATCGGCTTCCCGATCTTCGTCGGTGGCTTCTTGGTGCTGATGATGACGATCGTGAGCCCCCTGTGGGTCACGCGCCTCACCGACGCCTTTGCGCTCGCGGTGGTGCTGCTCTCGATCACGATCTTCACCGGGCTCGGCGGGCAGATCTCGCTCGCGCAAGCCACGTTCGCCGGCTTCGGTGGGTTCGCGATGGCGAACCTCATGCAGGGGTGGAACATCCCCGCGCTCGTCGCCATCCTGATCGGCGGCTTGGTCGCGGCTGCGACGGGGGCGCTGTTCGTCCTGCTCATCGACGGGGTCCCGACGCTCATCGGCCGCATGCGGCGCAGACCGACGGTGCGCCTCGCGGGCCTGTACCTCTCGCTCGCGACGCTCGCGTTCGCGCTGATGGCCGAGAACGTCATCTTCCGGCGGGAAGAGATCTCGGGCGGTGAGTTCGGGATCGAGGTCCGGCGACCGGAGTTCGCGAACCTCGCGAACGATCCCGACGGCCGACTGTGGTTCCTCGTCGTGTTCGCGATCTTCGCGGTCGTGGGCATGATGGTGATCCTCATCCGCAAGGGCACGATCGGTCGGTACCTCGGCGCGCTGCGCGGCAGCGAGACCGCGGCCGCGTCCATCGGTGTGAACGCGACGTCGCTTCGCATCATCATGTTCTCCCTCGCTGCCGGTGTCGCGGGAATCGGTGGGGGACTGATCGGCATGTCGCAGGGTCGGGTCGAGCCGATCGCGACCTATCCCGCGCTGTTCGGTGTGGTGTGGGTGGTGCTGGTCGTCACGCTGGGAGCGCGGACGGTCGACGGTGCGGTGAACGCCGCGCTCGGCTTGATCATCACGCAGTGGCTGCTGGAGACGCTCGGGTTCCCGACCTCGATTGCGATCATCGGGTTCGGGCTCGGCGCGATCACCTACGCGCGGCACCCCGAGGGCATCGTGCAGTTCCAGACGCGCAAGAGCATCCTGGCGCAACGTCGGCAGGCTGCCCTGAAGAAGGTCGCCGCCGCGCTCCCGTCGTCGCAACGGCGTGCGAAGGGCTATCGCCCGGTCTGGCACATCGTCCTGCCGGTCATCGCCGGTCCTGCGCTCTATCTCCTGTACATCCTTCTCCGCAGCCCGCTGCAGGGACACTGGGTCACTGTGCACAGCACGATGCTGCTGCTCTTCATCGTCCCGAGCCTGCTGGTGGCCCTCGTCTGGATCTTCTGGACCGACGCGCAGCTGCGGAAGGGTGGCGGGGTCTCACAGGGCCTGCTGTGGTTGCTCGGCGGCGGCGGGGCGGGTGCGCTCGTCGGGTGGTTCTTCCACGAGCAGGCCTGGGTCCCGAAGGCGTCGCTCCTCGACTGCGTGCTCGTGGGGGTGCCGGCCGGCATCGCCTCGGTCGCGTTCTTCCTGCTCCCGGTCCACGTCGAACGGATCGCCAAGGCGCGCGGGTGGCTCAGCAGCCCGATCACGTGGCATGCCGGGCGCGCCCCGCTGGGCTTCGTGCTCGCCGGCGCGTTCTTGTTCTTCCGTACCTCGGTGACGGACCAGAGTCAGGCCGAGGGCAGCTTCATCGACCACGGGTTCCCGCCGTCGGGCTGGCCGATCGCGTTCATCACGGCGGTCTTCACCATCGCGTGGGTGCAGTGGGTCGCCGCAGTGCAGGGCGCGTGCAACGAGCTCGCCATCGGCGGTGAAGGCTTCGAGCCACCCGAGGAGCGCGCAGTCGCGGCGGCGCCCCCGCCCGAACCGCTGCTCGCATCACCGGCGGCAGGCGCGTCGTGACCACATCGAGCGTCGCACCGTCGGAACCGTCCTTCCGCGATCCCGTCGCGTTGCTCGAGGCGAGTGCGCTCACGAAGCGCTTCGCCGGCATCACCGCGCTCAACGGCGTCGATCTCGACGTGCGGGCCGGGGAGATGGTCGGGCTCATCGGACCCAACGGCGCAGGGAAGACCACGCTCTTCAACTGCATGCTCGGGATGCTCCGGCCGGACTCGGGGTCGGTGCACTTCGACGGTCGCGACGTGAGCGGCCTGCCCGTCTTCAAGCGGGCGCGCGCCGGGATCGGTCGCACGTTCCAGCGTCTCGAGCTGTTCTCGGGGACGACGGTGCGCGACCACTTCATCGTCACCGAGCGGCGCAGGAACGGCTCCGGGAGGCTCTGGAAGGACCTGTTGAACCGCTCCGACCCGAGTGCCGACGAGAACTTCCGCGTCGAGCGCATGCTCGACCTCCTCGGACTGCAAGCCGAGGCCGACAAGCCGGTCGAGTCGCTCAGCCTCGGGCGCGGTCGGCTCGTCGAGCTCGGGCGGGCCCTCATGTCGGAGCCGAAGCTCCTCCTGCTCGACGAACCCTCCTCGGGGCTCGACGTCAAGGAGACCGCCGCCCTCGCCGAACGGCTTCGCACCGTGCAGCAGCAGCACGAGTTCGCGGTGCTGCTCGTGGAGCACGACGTCGAGATGGTGCAGAGCCTCGTGACCCGTCTCTACGTGCTCGACTTCGGGACCCTCATCGCTGCCGGTTCCACCGCAGACGTGCTCGGCAATACCGCCGTGCGCAAGGCCTACCTCGGAGACATGGTGTGAGCGCCGTGACGCCCGCTGCCGCCGCGTCCAGGCCCGCCGCCGGTGCCGCGCCGCTCCTCGAGCTGCGCGACGTCGAGGCGGGGTACGGGCCCTTCCGCTCGTTGTTCGGGGTCTCCTTCTCGATCCGCGAGCAGTCCGTGATGGCCCTGCTGGGATCGAACGGCTCGGGCAAGACCTCGGTGGTGCGGGTCTGCTGCGGGCTCATCGAGCCCACGTCGGGCTCGCTGCTCTACGAGGGCAAGGACGTCACGGGGAGCCGCGCCTTCAAGCTCACCCGCATGGGGATCGTGCACGCGCCCGAGGGTCGATCGGTGTTCGGCAGCCTGAGCGTCGAGGAGAACCTTGCCATCTCGTTCCGGCAGGTCTTCGGCCGGCGCAAGGGGAAGGAAGCGCTCGGCCAGGCGTACGAGATGTTCCCGCGCTTGGGTGAGCGCCGGAAGCAGATCGCCGGCACGCTCTCGGGGGGCGAGCAGCGCATGGTGTCCCTCGCACGGGTGCTGATCCACTCACCGAAGCTGTTGATCACCGACGAGCTGTCGCTCGGGCTCGCGCCCGTCATCATCGACGAGGTCTACGAGACGTTGGCGACGATCCGCACTCACGGCACCTCCCTGCTCATCGTCGAGCAGCACGTGCGTCAGGCGCTCACGCTCGCCGACGACGTCGTGGTCATGGCGAAAGGCCGCGTGGCGCTCTCGGGTCGGACCGACGAGCTGGGCGACCTCAGCGAGCGGATCCTCCCGGCCGTGCACGGCGAGACGCTGCAGTCGAGGCCACCGAACGGCACCGCCAAGCCCTGAAGCGCCGCGAGCCTGGCTCGGGCCCGCGGCCCTGATCTCGCCCGCGAGAAGGGGCCGCCCCGAAGGGCGGCCCCTGACGTTCTCGCGTTGCGGTTGGTGCGTGCGACTAGAGCGTCTCGTTGAGGACGATGTCCGAGCACGGTGCCGTGTCGAGAATCGTCGCGTCACCGAGGGCCTGCAGGTTGCAGAGCGTGAGGCCCGAGACCTTCCAGGTCTTGCCCTCGAGCACCGCGCCACCCGGAGGGGCGAGGCCCGCCGCAGGCGAGCCGCCGAGGACGAGGTCGAAGTCGACCACCGCACCGTTCTTGCCCTTGCAGGTGACCTTGTTCACCTGGACGCCGGTCGTCTTCGCCGCCTCGGCGTTGGCTGCCGAGCTCGCCTGGAACTTCGCGAGCAAGTCCGCGTTGGCCTTCTTGCCGCTGAGGTACTGGATGTACGCGGCCTTCTGGTCGGCCGTGTAGCCCTTGGAACCGTTCAGGAAGTAGTCGTACGCGATCTTGATGTTCTTGATCGCCGCCTTCTTGGTGCTGCCCGCACACACCGGAGCCTTCGCTGAGCTCACCGATGCTCCCGCAACGGCCGACATGCTGCTTGCGAACGACGCAGCAGCAAAAGCCGTGACGAGCAGGATTGCTGCTCTCTTCCGCATGTTCCCCCCATGAGTTCGCACTGGCGATGTGACAGTGACGTCAGGAATATAACCGCCTCGCGCGTCCGGCGGTAGGCACCGTCAGCCGGATCGAGGGGATGGAAACAGACCTGACGGTGCGTCAGGTCTGCGCGCGCGGTCCGTGCAGCGCGGCCATGGTCGCGAGGGTGAGGGTCGGGAGCGCCTCCGCGCGGCTCACGCCGAGCTGATGCGCCTCGACGAGATACGTGAACCGCTCGATCATCGAGACCAGTGCGAATGCCGTGACCCCGGGGTCGAGGTCGGGCGCAGCAGCGCGCACCCGGCGAGCGAGCTCGCGGGAGAACTCGGTGACGAGGTCGTTGGCGATGTTCCCGATCTCGCTGTCGGCGATCTCGGCCTCGGTCCAGGTGCGGATGAAGGCACCGTGTCGGGTGTACAGCGTCGCGAACTGGTCGAGCCAGTCTCGCAGCGCCTCGTCGGCCGCGACGCCGTCGGGGTCGAGTGCGGGGAGCTGACGAGCGAGGTCGATCATCTCGGACGCGACGTCGATCGCGACGGCCCGGAACAGGTCCTGTTTGGACGAGAAGTACAGGTAGAAGGTGCCGTGGGAGGTCTGGGCTGCTTTGACGATGTCGTCGACCCGGGCGGCGTGGTAGCCGCGCTCGGCGAAGACGGTGGCCCCTGCGCCGAGGAGGCGGGCGAGCGTCCGCTTGCCGCGGGCTCGCAGCGCTCGCCCCTCGACCCGTTGCCCGGGGTCGCGGGAGGCGCGGTCGGCCACTGGGCTCATCCGGGAAGGCTACGGGCGACTGACGCTCATGTCACGTTTCCGTCGCCCGCGATACGCTCCGCGCCATGAGCCAAACCATCACCTACGACACCATCCAGGTCGGCGACGAGGCCAGCCCGCTCGTCGTCGAGAACCTCAGCCGTACCAACTTCGTCCGGTACGCGGGCGCCTCGGGCGACTTCAACCCCATGCACCACGACGAGACGATCGCGACCCAGGTCGGGAACCCGTCCGTGTTCGGGCACGGCATGCTCACCGCCGGCCTGATGGCCCGCGTGGTGAAGGACTGGTTCGGTCCCGAGTCCATCCGCAAGTTCCAGGTCCGCTTCGCGAAGCAGGTCTGGCCCGGCGACACGATCACCTTCGCGGCGAAGGTCGCGGGCAAGCGTGAGGAGGACGGCGCGCAGCTCGTCGATCTCGAGTGCACGGCCACGAACCAGGATGGCGTCGAGGTGCTCACCGGCACCGCGACCGCCGCCTGCGTCTGAGCAGCGGTCCGACGGATGGGCTTGTTGGACGGGCGCGTCGCGGTCGTCACCGGTTCGGGACGCGGCATCGGTCGAGAGTTCGCGCTCTGCATGGCGAGCGAGGGTGCGAGCCTCGTCGTCAACGATGTCGGCGTGAGCTTTGACGGCCGTGGCACCGAGGAAGATCTCGCCGCGCAGGTCTGCAAGGAGATCGAGGCGCTCGGCGGCAAGGCCGTGCCGAACTACGACTCGGTCACCGACTTCGACGGTGCCGCGAACATCATCCAGACGGCCGTCGACTCGTTCGGCGCGATCGACATCCTGGTGAACAACGCCGGCATCGTGCGCGACAGCACGCTCGTGAAGATGAGCGAGCAGGACTTCGACGACGTGGTAGCCGTCCACATGAAGGGTGCATTCAACTGCACCCGACACGCCGCGCCGCTGATGAAGGAGCGCGGCTATGGACGCATCATCAACATCACGTCGTCGGCCGGGCTGCGCGGCAACTTCGGGCAGACGAACTACGGCGGCGCCAAGGCCGCGCTCATGGGGATGACCTTCATCTGGGCGCTCGAGCTCGGCAAGTACGGCATCACCGCGAATGCGGTCGCCCCGGCCGGAGCGACTCGCATGACGGCGGCGCTGTTCGAGCGCTCGGGCACCGGGCCACCGCCCGAGCAGGATCCGGCGCTGAACGCACCGCTCGTAGCGTTCCTCGCCTCCGAGCAGGCGGCGCACGTCAACGGCCAGATCCTCGGCCGGAGCGACTTCGCGTTCACGCTCTTCCAGCACCCGAAGCAGGTCGCGTTCATGTGGCGCGACGGCGGCTGGACGCCGCAGCAGGTTGCCGACAACTTCGACACCGTGCTCGGCCAGCACCTGCAGACCGTCGGCATGGTGATGCCAGGCGGCATGGAGTACTCGGGCGACAAGAAGTAGCGACGCGGCCGGACCGGGGGACTGCGTGGCTCGTTACCGCTTGGGCGTCGTCGACGTGGCCTTCGGGCTCGACTCGGATGTGGTCGATCGGGCGCGTCGGGCCGCCGAGCTCGACTTCGAGCACATCGACGTGATGGTCGACATCGACCCCGCGACGCTCGCCCTGCCGGTCGGGTGTCCGACGGCCTATCCGAAGCCGGTGCCGGGTTGGTGCGCCACGCCCGCGCCGGCGATCGACGCCGGACCCGACATGTGGGATCGCGCCGTTCGCTGGTGGGGACGAGCGCCGGGCGCGCTCCTCGAGCCGTGGGCCGGTGCCGTCGTCAACTCCTTCGAGACGGCGCAGGCGATGCAGCGCGAGGTCCCGGGACTTCGACTGCTCGTCGACACCGGCCACGTCGCCGACTGGGGTGGCGATCCGCTCGAGATGCTCGAGCTCGCCGATCATGTGCAGCTGCGCCAGGGCTGTGTCGGCTCGACGCAGGTGCACGTCGACGATCCCCGTGGGGTCGTCGACTTCGCTGCCGTCCTCGGCCGCCTCGACGAGCTGGACTACCAAGGTTGCCTGTCGGTCGAGTACTTCGACATCCCGGAGCAGGGGTGGGGGCTCGACGATCCCGTCGCGTGGGCCGTCGACCTGCAGCACCACCTCCGTGCCCTGATGGACGCGTGAGGTCGCGCGTCCGGTGATCTCGATCGACGACTACTGCTGGTTCGTCGACGAGGCGATCGACGGCATGATCGCGATCGTCAAGGACCTCGGTGACGGGCTCGCGAACCAGCGACTCGACCTCCCGGGCACGAGCAGCCCGTATGCCGTGCTCACGCACTGCCTCGGCGTGATGGAGTTCTGGGGAGGGCACCTGATCGCGGGCCGCGCCACCGATCGGGACCGTGCTGCCGAGTTCCAGGCATCCGGTGCCGTCGCCGACCTGGTCAGTCGCACCGACGCGGCACGGGTGCAGCTCGCGGCCGACGCGCGCGGCGCGAATCTCGGCGCGCCGCTGCAACACCCTCCGCTCGACCCGGCGGACCTGGACCTCCCGCTCGGCCAGTCACAGGGTGCGGCGCTCCTCCATGTCTACGAGGAGCTCGCGCAGCACCGCGGTCAGATGGAGACCTGTCGGGATGCGCTGCGCGCGACGTGGGTCCATACTTCGCCCGAACCCGCCGTCATCGAGGAGTCGTGAACCATTGAGTGATGATCTGACCCGTTTCGATGGGAAGCGCGTGCTCGTGACCGGCGCCGCGTCGGGGATGGGGGAGGCGACCGCACGCATCCTCGGTGCGCGCGGGGCGGAGGTCTACACCGTGGACGTCCGCAAGCCATCGGTCGACTGCGCAGCGTTCTACGAGACCGACCTCAAGGACCCGGCGGCGATCGAGGAGACCGTCGCATCGGTGACGGCGGACGGACCCGTCGACCGCGTGTTCAACTGCGCGGGGATCGCGCAGACCTTCCCGCCGGTCGACGTGATGCTCGTCAACTTCCTCGGCATGCGGCATCTCACCGAGGCGCTCGTCCCGCACCTTCGTGACGGCGCCGCGATCGCGAACATCTCGTCGGGCGCGGGCATCGGCTACCTCGCCAACATGGAGAATGTGATGACGCTGCTCGCCATCACCGACCACGCGGAGGCGAAGCAGTGGTGTGAGGACCACCCGGTCGAGATCCGCGAGGGGTACTCCTTCTCGAAGGAGTGCATCATCGTGTGGACCATGATGCGCGGCATGCAGCTCGCCCAGGACCGTCAGATCCGGGTGAACTGCATCGCGCCGGGGCCGACCGAGACCGGGATGATGCCGGCCATCGTGTCGGACATGGGCCAGGACTACATGGACCGCTTCCCGAAGCCGCTGGTCGGACGCAACGCAACGGCCGCCGAGCAAGCCTGGCCCCTGGTGCTGCTGAACAGCGACGCGATGAACATCGTCAACGGGACCGTCCTCTACACCGATCAGGGCTTCGCGGGCGGCCTCTTCACGGGACAGGTCGACGTCTCGCTGCTCATGCCCACGGAGTCCTGACGTGGCCCTGCGCGTCCTCAACATGATGGGGGACCCGGTCGTCGAGGCGATCGCCGCGGCCGGCCTCGACGTCGAGGTCGTGCCGGTCGAGTTCGGCGGCGAGATCACCGAGGTGCCGACCGGCGACGTGCTCTTCGCGGCGTGGCACGGCCATCCGCTGTTCGAGCATCTCGAGGAGACCGGCATCCGATGGATGCACCTGCCGGGAACGGGCATCGACGCGTGGCCGGGGCGGTTGCTCGAGGGTCGTCTCGTCACCTGCTCCCGGGGCGTGAGCGCGATCCCGATCGCCGAGTACGTGCTCGCCGCGATGCTCGCCTTCGAGAAGGATTTCCCGGCGATCTGGCTGTCGGAGCCTCCCGAGCACTGGAACCTCGCGAACCTCGGTGAGCTCGCCGGCAAGACCGTCGGCCTCGTCGGGTTGGGCGGCATCGGCGCCGCAGTGGCCCAGCGATCGCTCGCGTTCGACACGCGGGTGCGCGCGGTGCGGCGGAACCCGGGTCGTGACCTCCTCGCCGGCGTCGAGCTCGCCGACGACCTGCCCGACCTGCTCGCCTCGGCGGACCATGTGGTCCTCGCTGCGCCCGGCACTGCGTCGACGAAGCACCTGATCGATGCCGACGCGTTCGCCGCGATGCAGCGCGGCGTGCACCTCGTGAACATCGCGCGCGGCAGTCTGGTCGACCAGGATGCGCTGCGCGTGGCGCTCGACGACGGGACCGTGGCCCGCGCGACGCTCGACACCGTCGATCCCGAGCCGTTGCCCGAGGGTCACTGGCTGTTCTCGCATCCCTCGGTGCGCTTGTCGGCGCACGTCTCGTGGGCGTCGCCGCGAGCGTTCGAGCGGATCATCACCTCGTTCGTCGACAACCTCCGACGGTTCATCGCCGACGAGCCGCTCCAGGGCATCATCGACGTCGACGAGGGCTACTAGCGGTGGGCGACGCTCCCAAGGCGGCCGTCGTCGGCACCGGCTTCGGATGTCGGGTCCACGTCCCGGCGCTGCGGGCCGCGGGCTTCGACGTCGTTGCCCTGGTGGGGCAGGACGCGGAGAAGACGGCTCGCCGCGCGCAGCGCGCCGGGATCGAGCACGCGTGCACGTCGCTCGCCGAGGCGCTCGCGATCAAGGGCGTCGAGGCGGTCACGATCGCGACCCCGCCCTCCACCCACGCGGCGCTCGCGATCGAGGCGGCGCAGGCCGGCAGCCACGTGCTCTGCGAGAAGCCGTTCTCGATGGACGCCCGCGAGGCCGCGGCGATGCTCGCGGCCGCAGAGACCGCGGGCGTGTGTCACCTCGTGGGCCACGAGTTCAGGTGGGCGGTCGACCGCTCGACGGTGGGGCGCGCGATCAGCGACGGGCGCATCGGTGAGCCGCGACTCGCCACGTTCGTGTCCTACGTGCCGATGGTCGCCGATCCGGCGGCGAAGGCACCGGTCTGGTGGTTCGACGAGGACGCCGGTGGCGGCTGGCTCGGCGCGTCGGGCTCGCACATCGTGGACCAGGTCCGCACGTGGCTCGGGGAGTTCAGCGAGGTGAGCGCCCGACTGAACGTGGTGTCGGCGCGTGCCGGCGTCGCCGAGGACTCGTTCACGATCCGATTCCGGCTCGTGAACGGTCTGGAGGGCGTCCTCCAGCAGACTGCTGCCGCATGGGGTCCGATGACCGGCCTCACTCGGGTCGCGGGATCCGCCGGGACCGTGTGGATCGACGGCGACGAGCCGTGGCTGGCCGACGCCGAGGGCGCCCGTCGTCTCGACGTGCCCGACGATCTCGCACTGCCGGCCGCGCCCCTCGAGAGCGACGATCCACGCCATCGCTTCACCCACCTCGAGCTCGGACCGTTCACCCGGCTCGGTGAGGTGCTCCTCGCCGGAGTGGAGGGACGACCGCTCCCGGGCGCAGTGCCCATCCCCACGTTCGTCGACGGTGTGGCGGAGATGCAGGCGCTCGACGCGATCCGGGCGTCCGCCGCCCAGGACGGCGCCACGATCACCCTTTGACGACGCTTGCGGGATTCTTGGCACGCTCGTAGGCGCAGAGGGCGTGACAACGTGCCAAGAACTGGATCGGCGTGGCTACCAGGGATGGCCGAAGCGGTCGCGGTGGGTGTGGTCCGCGAACGGCTCACGGCGCGGGGGGCCGAGCGGCTTCGTGGGGTGCCCGAGCGGGATGACCGCCTGGGGCGCGATGTGGGCGGGGAGTGCGAGCAGCTCGCGGAGCTCGTCGGCGAACCCGATCGAGATGGTGGTGAGCGCGGAGCCGAGCCCGAGGGCTGTCGCGGCGAGGAGCAGGTTCTGGGTCGCCGGGAAGACCGACGACCCCACCGTCGCCGGGTGCCCGCGCTCGGTGTCGGCGCACACCACGATCACGACCGGCGCGGCGCGGTAGCCACCGCCGGCGATGCCGTGGTCGACGTCGGCGAGCAGCTCGGCGGGCAGGCGCGTGGCAGAGAAGTCACGTCCTCCGCCTTCCCACGCGCGCAGCGCGAGCTCGTGGATCGTCGCGCGCTCGGTCTCGTCGCGCACGACGAAGAACACCCAGGGTTGGCGGTTCTCGGCGCTCGGGGCGAACGTGGCCGCATCGAGCACTCGCGCCACGTCGTCGTCGCTCACCGGTCGGTCGGAGAACGCGCGGTGGGCCCGCTGACGGTGGATGACGTCGAAGACATCCGTGTTCGGCTCACCGGCCCCGGTCACGACGTGCGTTCGCCGACGAGGCGGAACGTGTTCACGTACATGATCCGCAACGAGTCGGTCCAGCCCCACGCCTTGAACGCGTCGGTGCCCCTCTCACCGATCCGCTCCTCGACGAGCGGCGTCATCTTCTTGAACGACGCCTCGGGTTCGTCGGTGTCCATCTCGTAGAAGTGCATGA
>JBBQFJ010000090.1:0-14274 GCA_038321755.1 Acidimicrobiia bacterium
CGCTTCCGGGTCGTGTTCAGTGGCTGAAGCGGATGTGGGGGAGGAGGCGGCCCAGCCACTTGGGGAGGTACCAGTTCTTCTCGCCGAGCAGGGCCATCGTGGCGGGGACGAGCATGACGCGCACGATGGTGGCGTCGAGCAGTACGGCCATGGCGAGGGTGATTCCGAGCTCGGTGGGTGGGATCGGTCCGGTGACGCCGAAGGCGATGAACACGACGATCATGACGAGTGCGGCGTTGGTGATGGGGCGGCCGGTGCGGGCGATGCCCTCTCGGATCGCCCGATGGGTGTCGCCGGTGGCTTCGTAACGTTCGCGGATCGCTGCGAGCAGGAAGAGCTGGTAGTCCATCGAGAGACCGAAGAGCAGCGCGAAGAAGAACAGCGGTGCCCAGGCGTCGACGAAGCCTTGGGGCTCGATGCCGAGCAGCCCGGTGCCGATCCCGTGCTGGAACACGATGGTCGCGAATCCGAATGCGGCGCCGACGGTGACGAGGTTCATCAGGATCGAGGTGATCGCGATGGCGATGCTGCGGAAGACGAGCAGGAGCAGCAAGAACGCGACGATGAGGATGATGCCGATCGCGACCGGTGCGGTGCTTGTGAGGACATCGGTGAGGTCGCGGTTCTGTGCGGCGGGTCCGCCAACTCGAGCGGCGGGAACCTGGTTGGTGAGTTGCGCGCGGAGGCGGTCGACGAGGTCGGCGGTGCGTGAGCTGTCGACCGGGGTCGAACCGGTCACGCGCACGACGGTACGACCGGTCGATGCCGGCTGGCTCACGATGCGCGCGTCGACGACGCCACGCTCCGCGCTCGCGACGCGTACGACGGTCGCCGCGTCGGCGGCGGGGACGGTGATGAAGGCGGGTGCGGCGGCACCGTCGCCGAAGGATGTGACGAGCATCTCGTAGCCGTCGCGGCTCGTGTTGCCGCGGTCGACGACGCGTGCGCCGGGCATGCCGAGCTTCATCCCGAGTGCAGGGACGGCGAGGGCTCCGAGCACGAGGAGACCGATCGCGAGGATCGTCGCGGGGCGGCGCAAGGCGACGCCGGTCCAGCGGGCCCAGCGGCTCTCGGCGACGATGTCGGGGTCTTGCTTGTCGCGGGTGACGAGGACTCGATCCCCGAGTGCGACGAGGAGCGCGGGGAGCAGTGTGAGCGAGGCGAACGCGACGGCGACGACCGAGAGGATCATGCCGAGCGCCATCGAGCGGAACACCATGACCGGGACCAGGAACACCGCGGCCAAGGAGAGGACCACGGTGAGCGCGGAGAGGAAGACGGCCTTGCCGGCGGTGGAGAGCGTGTTCTCGATCCCGGCGATCGCGTCTTTGCCTTCGGCGCGTTCTTCGCGGTAGCGGCTGACGATGAAGAGGCTGTAGTTGATGCCGACCGCGAGGCCGATCATCATCGAGAAGTTCATCGACCACACCGACAGCGGCATGATGCCGGTGAGGAGATGGAGGATCGCCCAGCCGACGGCGATACCCGCGACCGCCAGGAGGAGCGGGATGCCGGCCGCGACCGCGGCGCCGAACGCGAGGAAGAGGAGGAGGATGCTGGGGAGCCCGCTGAGGAGCTCGGCTTTGTGCAGCGCGCTCTCGTTGACCTTGTTGAAGTCACTCCACACCGGCCACTCGCCGGTCACCTCGGCCCGGGCGCCGGGCGACAGCTGGAGCCCGGCGACGTAGTCACCGAGCGCACCGGCGGCGACGGGACGGTCGGCATCGCTCTGGACTGCAAGGTCGACGGGAACGATGGCGGTGCGTCCGTCGCGAGCGATCAACCCGGTGTCCGGTGGCAACGTCAGGGGATCGGCCACCGAGCGGGCGGCGGGCGCCGTGCGCAGCGAGCGCAGGAGTGCTCGGAGCCCTGCGGGATTCGACGCGATCGGTGTGGCCTGGTGGTAGACGACGACCGGGTTCTCCGCGCCGAGCGCGGGGAAGTCGCGGCGCAGCTCGTCGCGCACGATCTGCGCGGTCGAGCCTTGGGCTTCCCAGCCGGCGCCCGAGAGCGCACCGTTGAGGGTCAGCGCAAGCGGTGCGGCCGCGAGCGCCAGGACGATCCAGGTGCCGATGACGCCGCGACGGTGCCGGGCCGACCAGGCCGCGAGGCGTGAGAACCAGGCGCGCTCATCCGGTGGCGTCGACGGCTCGTGGTCGGCCGGCACTTGCGCCTTGGGTGGCGTGGTCAGGGACATCGCGGGCTCCCGGTGTGCGGAGGGGCCCCGAGGTTGTTACCCCGGGGGGTATCGAGTAGAGTAGCAGGGTACCCCCCGGGGTACCAATTCGGAAGCGACCAGGAGGTCAACGTGGAGTTCAGCAGCGACGTCATCAGCGACCTGCAGCGCCGTTTGCGTCGGGTCGAAGGCCAGGTCCGCGGAATCCAGACCATGCTCGACGAGGGCCGCGAATGTCGCGACGTCGTCACCCAGGTCGCCGCCGCGACGAAGGCACTCGAACAGGTCGGGTTCAAGCTCCTCGCGGCCGGCCTCACGAAATGTCTCGAAGACCCCGAGCGCAGCGCAGCCGAGGGGTATCCGCTCGCCGAGGTCGAACGCCTCTTCCTCAAGCTCGCCTGAACAACGACGTCGCTCACAGCGAGCGACGCGCCGTCCCAAGGAGGTAGCCGTGTCCATTCCCAGCGAACCCACGCCCATCGAGTTGGCCGAGTCGAGCCGTCCGACTGGTGCTGACGTACAGCGCGGCGTGCCGCTCGAGCGTGTGCTCTTCGCGTTGGCGGGAACCATGACCCTGGTGAGCGTCGCGCTCGCAGTGCTGGTCAGCCCGTGGTTCTTGCTGCTCACCACGTTCGTCGGCATCAACCAGTGGCTCTACGTCACGGTGCACGCATGCCCGGCCTCGCTGGTGCTCACACGCCTCGGCTTCGCGCCCCGATGCCACTGGTGAGCAGCCTCATCCGCGCTTTACAACTCCTCCGCACACCGTCCGTACGACAAGGAGCCCAAGTCATGAGACGACACACGTTGCTCACCATCGCAGCAGTCGGCGTTGCCGCCGTGACGCTCGCTGCGTGCTCGGGAGGGTCGAGCGGGAACGGCATGGGTGGCGGTATGGGGACCGGCGGTCACCAGTCCCAGTCCCAGAACATATCCAGGAAGGCTGGCCAGTTCCGCCTCTACGAGTGGGGCATCACCGCCGACTCCCGGCAGATCCCTGCGGGATCCCAGACGATCACCGCGCTGAACACCGGCCACCACACCCACGAGCTGATCATCGTCAAGGCCGCCGACGCCGCCTCGCTCCCCACCAAGTCCGACGGAACCGTCGATGAGAAGGCACTCGAGAGCAAGACGGTCGGAGAGATCGCCGACGTCGCCGCAGGCGCTACGAAGCACGCCACCTTCGACCTCGCACCAGGACGTTACGTGGCGTACTGCAACGTCACCGACAGCATGGGCATGGGCATGGACCACAACCACTTCGAGCTCGGCATGCACACCACCTTCACGGTGACTGCTGCATGACACGAAGGCGCGACGCGTGATGGCAGATCCTCAGTCCGGTCTCGCATCTCAGGTTCCTCTCAGTGGCGCTTCGCGACTCTCCAACAATGGTCGAGGTCACGGAACGGACGACCGGCACGCCGGAGGTCGACGAGGCGAGCCGCCCGCCGATCGGACGGCCGCCCACACGCGGGCAGCCGGGGTCCGAGTCCTCGCCCGGCGTCGCCCCGGGGATGACTGCGCTCTGGTGCTTCCGGGCGTTGTTGGTCGTGCCATTCGTGTTCATGGCCCCCGAGATCATCTCGGCCCTCCAGGGCCGGCCGAACGCCGCCGCCCACATCTCGGTGTCGACCGCGCTCGTCCTCGGGACGTCGTCGCTGGTGCTCTGCTTCATGATGCTCGCCGTCACGCCGGTCCACACCATGACCGGCTGGACCTGGCATCTCTCGCTGCGTCGCGATTTCGGCGTCGCCATGTTCGCCAGTGCAGCACTCGACCTGGTCCTGGCCGCGACGACGACCGGCGACACGTTCTCCGGCGGGGTCCTCGGGCGTATCGGCGGCCGCTCGTTCCTCCTCGCGGGAACGCTGGCCGTGTTCCTCCTCGTCCCACTGGCGCTCACATCGACGCGACGGGCCCATCGCTGGCTGGGCGGGTACTGGAAACGACTCCATCGCCTGGTGTACGCGATCTGGGCGCTCATCCTTGTCCACCTCTTCCTACTCTTCGGCGTCACCGGCCCCTTCGTGCAGGCGCTCGTCGTCAGCGCACCACTCGTCGTGTTGCGGCTGCCGCCCGTGCGGCGCTGGTGGAGTCGGTCGAGACGCACGCACACACATCAACTCGCGCGCGGCGCGCTCGCACTCGTGCTCGCCGGCACGTTCGTGATCGGCATGACGCCGCTGGTCCGCGAGCTCGTCGGGCGAGGCACCGAGGCGTTCGTCCAGCGACCGGTGGACGACTGAGATGAGCGCGCGCCCCCGTCCCGCGACCAAGCAGCGGGCCCGCAGCCGTCGACGCGCCAAGCGGATCGCGCAGATCGTGACGGGCAGCTTCGTGTTCGCAGCCCTCGTGATCGGGGCGGTGCAGATCGGGTCGACCGGGCTGCAGGCGTTCCTCGACCGTCCACCGGGAGTCGGGGCGACAGTCGACGACTCGCCGAGCCAGGCCGCGTCGCCGGCACCGACGCCCCGCCCGGCGTCTCCGGCACCTGCTTCCCGCGCAGCGTCCCCAGCTTCGCGCCCGCCCGGACCTGATCCTCGCCGAGCGCCGCGCCCGGAGCATTGCCATCGAGGCCGCCATCGCGCCGAGCGTCGGCTCGCGGACCGATGCGTGCTCGCGTCACGCTAGGTGTGGATCCCGTCCACGGGGCAGCCACCGTCGGTGGGGTCACGCCTCCAGGACGCCCCGGCTCCCGTCCTCGACGGTGGTGAGGTCAACCTCGAGGAGCTCTCCCGGGACCAGGTCGTGTCGTGCGCCCTGGACAACGACCGTGATCGGCACTCCCTCGTTCGCGTCGACGCGTACTCGCGCGACGGACGGAGTGAACTCGAGGTCCACGAGGTGGCCGCGGTAGCGGATCGTGAACTCGATCGTGCCGAGCGCCACCGGAACGCACGGGTCGAGGTACAGCGCATCGCCTTCGGTCTCCAACCCGGTGTAGGCGCGCTGCAGGATGTCGAGCGTTCCGGCCATCGCGCCGAGGTGGACGCCCTCGCGTGTCGTCCCGGTCGTGCCGTCGTCGAGGTCGGCTCTCGCCGCGCGTTCGACGAGCGCCCAAGAGCGTTCCGGGTCACGGCGCGCGGCCAGCCAGGCCTCGACGACCCGGCTGAGGGACGAGCCATTCACGGTCCGGCGCCCGTAGTAGTCGATGCAGCGCTCGATCAGACCGTTGTCGGCGTCGTATCCGAGGCGCGTGAGCAACGCAGCGAGCCCGCGGCTCGACAGGAGGTAGTGCAGCATCAGGACGTCGGGCTGCTTCGCGACCTGGTAGGCGTTGGCGCTGAGACCCTCGGACTCGAGAATGCGGTCGAGCCGTGCGATGTCGGGATAGCGGGTGCGGTAGTCGTCCCAGTCGAGCTCGGCGAGGTGCTCGTACCCCTCGAACTGGCTGATCACGCCGTCGTGGAAGCAGACGCGCATCTTGTGACTCACGTCGCGCCAATGGTCGAGCTCGGCTGGGCTGATCGCCAACCGCTCGGTGAGGTCCTGGGCCGACTCGTTCGGCAGCAAGTCGAGGGTGTCGAACGCGCGACAGAGACACCACACGGCCATCAGGTTCGTGTACGCGTTGTTGTCGAGCCCGGGTGCATCGCGGTCGGGATACCCATCGTGGTACTCGTCGGGGCCCATCACTCCGGTGATCTCGTAGCGATCCAGCGAGTGGCTGTACGTCGCGGTGCTGGCCCAGAAGCGCGCGACCTCGAGGATCATCTCGGCACCGTAGAAGCGGAGGAAATCGAGGTCGGAGGTCGCCTGGTAGTACTGCCACGTGCTGTAGGCGATGGCTGCGTTCACGTGCCGCTGCAGGTGGGAGGCGTCCGGCAACCACCGTTGCGACACCGGGTTCAGGTGCATGGTCTGGGTCTCTTCGCGGCCGCTGCTCGCGCTCTGCCACGGGAACATTGCGCCGTTGGCGCCCGCTTCGTACGCCGCCGCCCGTGCTTCGTCGAGACGCCGGTACCGGTACTCGAGGAGCGTGCGCGCGACCTGGGGCATACGCAGCGACAGGAACGGCAGGATGAACAGCTCGTCCCAGAACACGTGCCCGCGGTACGCCTCGCCGTGCAACCCGCGGGCCGGCACACCCACATCGCGCCCGACCGTGTTGTTCGACACCGTCTGTCCGACATGAAAGGTGTCGATGTGGATCGCCTGGACGAAATCGGGGCCACCGCCGACGGTGATCCGGGCGCGGGACCACGCGTGGCGCCAGCTCACGACGTGACGTTCGAGGAGGTCTTCGAAGTCGGGCGCCCACCGGCTGATCCGCCGGCACGCCTCCTCGCCCGGCTCGCTCACCGCGTCGTCGCGGGACGTGAACAACGAGACGACTTTCTCGACCATGAGGTCGTCGCCGTCAGCGACATCGACGCCGACCTGCAGCGCGACGTAGCCCTCGGACTCGACGAGCTCAGGCACGAGGGCAAGATGCTCGCCGCCCCGGTACAGGCGCGTCCGCGCCGCCTCGGCGATCCGCACGTGGGACTGGGTCGTCTCGGTCTGCAGGTACACCACCTCGTCGTTCTCCCGGCCAGTCCCGAGCGGCCGAAGGTGCCGATTCGGGAGCGTCGCGTAGCGGGGGACGCCCGCGTTGGTCACGGTGCCGTCGAGCGCGCTGCGCACCTCGAGGCGCCCCGACCAGCCTTCGGCGACGAGCGTCGTCTCGAGCCCGGCGAGGTGTGGGTCACGCATGCTCACGAAGCGGCGCTGGGTGACGTGCAGCGTGTGCCCGTCCGGATCTCGCAGACGGGACTGGCGGGTGAGAACGCCTCGGAGCAGGTCGAGCTCGACGCGGTGCTCGAGCACCTCGGTGTCGGGACCGCCGAACCACGGCCCGCCCTCGACACGGAACGTCAGGGGCAGCCAGTTGGGGACGTTGACGATGCTTTCGTTCTCGACCCACCGCCCGGCCACTTCGGAGCCGAGCCGGTTGTAGACCCCGGCGACGTAGGTGCCTGGATAGTGCACACCGTCGGCGACGGCTTCGGGTGCGGCGCCGCGCGTCACGAAGTATCCGTTGCCGAGCGCGCACATCGCTTCGCGGTGCCCCTCGTCGTCGGGCTCGAAGCCCTCGTAGGTGAGCAGCCACTCGCTCATCGTCCCGAACCTTCCAGGATCCCGGCCAGCCGGGAGAGGAACGTGCGCACCGCGTCGGGCGTCGCGAGCCGGTAGTCGGCCGCGGTCGGGCGGGCCGCGTCGGCAACCACGATGCCGATCCCGTTGTCGCCGAGCGCGGTGAACGCGTCTTCGTCGGTCACGTCGTCACCGAGGAAGACGGCGGTGGTCTCGCCGCGCCCCAACCCGGCGCGTTCCGCGATCGACCACACCGCGCGGCCCTTGTCCCACGCCACGTCGGGGCGCAGCTCGAAGATGCGCTTCCCGCCGGTCGTGCGCAAACCGGGGTGGGCGCGGCACGCAGCCTCGACGGCGGCTTCGACGTGCGGGATCGATGCGTCGTCGACCTGGCGGAAGTGCGCGGCGATCGCGAAGCGCTTCCGCTCGACCCAGGCCCCGGGGATCCCGGCGAGGCTGACCTCGAGGTCGTCGGCCGCGGCGCGCAACGCGAGGTGCTCCTCGGCATTCCCCACGGAGGTGCGCGTGCCGTCCGGGGCGGCAAGGTCGAAGCCGTGGCTGCCCGCGAACCAGATCGACGTTGGTGCCCCGGAATCCTTGGACCCGAGGACCATCGCTCGGACGTCGTCGAGGTCCCGGCCGCTCACGACCGCGACGAAACAGTTCGCCGCGACCCGCCCCAGCGCAGCGCGCGTGGGCGCGTCGAGGACGGCGAGCTCGGGGCGGGCAACGATCGGCGTGAGCGTGCCGTCGTAGTCGAGGAACAGCGCGACCGGCTGCGCCGCGAGACGCCCCCACAGCTCGGGGCTGCTGAGCGCGTCGGGGAGCTCAGTGGTCGTCCGGGGCACGGACCCTCCACCTCCCGTCCGGGCCGACCTCGAGCCAGGCGAGGTCGGGCACCACCACGTCCGCGCCGTGCGCTCTGAGCGCGTCCGGCTGTCCGCGACGGTCCACCCCGACGACGAGCCCGAACCCGCCACGGCGCCCGGCTTCGACCCCGGGCAGCGCGTCCTCGACGACCGCAGCGTCCGCGGGCGCCACGCCCAGGCGCGCCGCGGCTTCGAGGAACAGGGCCGGGTCGGGCTTTCCGGCGAGGTGCTGGGTCCGCGCGTCGATCCCGTCGACCCGGATCTCGAAGGCGTCGCTCACACCTGCAGCGGCGAGGACCTCCGCGCAGTTCTCGCTCGCCGAGACGACCCCGGTGCGGATCCCGTGGGTGCGTAGCCCGCGTGCCAGTGCGGCGGTGGTCGGGTAGGGCTCGACGCCCTGTTCGCGCACGATCGCGCCGAACGCCGCGTTCTTGCGGTTCCCCAACCCGCTGACGGTCTCGCGCTCCGGCGGGTCGTCGGGGCTGCCCGGCGCCAGCGCGATGCTCCGGGAGGCCAGGAACGTCGCGACGCCGTCGTCGCGCGCGCGGCCGTCGACGAAGCGCACATAGTCGTCGTCGGTCATCGGCGCGTACGACTCGCCCGGCGCAGGCTCGCGTGCCGCGAGGAAGGCGTCGAACATCTCCTTCCAGGCTGCCGCGTGCACCGTGGCGGTGCGGGTGACGACGCCGTCGGTGTCGAAGATGACCGCGGCGAGGCGCTCGACCGGCGCGCCGGTGCGGCCGGCCGGTGTGGACGTGGTCTGATGCTCCCCCATGGTCCTCACTGCGCGGATCGCCTGGCGCGACACTGCATGATGGCAGACGCCCGCCGGGGCGTCGCTCGGTGCGGCATCCCGAACGGGCGGCGGTACAGTCGGCGCGTCGGCGTCGAGACGGGACGGTGTGCACGTGGTGGAGGCAGCGCTCGAGGAGCTCTCGCTCGACGAGTGCATGCAGCTGCTGCGCGACGGCACCGTCGGGCGCATCGCCTTCACGGTCCACGACTTCCCGGTCCTGTTCCCCGTGAACTATCGCCTTGTCGAGACGAGCGCCGCGCCCTGGATCGCACTCCGCACCCGCCCTGGAAACGTGATCGACCAGGCGCCGTGGGCGGTCGCGTTCGAGATCGACGGTGTGGACGAGGACGGGCACACCGGGTGGTCGGTGCTCGTGCGGGGGACGATCGAGCACGTCGACCCCGACGCGGCTGCCTTCCGGGAGCGGTTCGATCCCGAGCCGTGGTTGGTGCACGACCGCGACTCGTGGCTCGCGATCGCGCCGTTCTTCATCACCGGTCGCCGACTCGGCCCGGCCGAAGCCACGTGGGCATTCGAGGAGCGCGCCTACCTCTGAAACTGCCCCGGATCGGGCCCTTGGCCCCTGGCCGGGGCGACATCGTCGTCCCAGCCAGCGCGTCGTTCGCGTTCTGGCCGGCCACGCCCCGTGTGCTGGGTCTCAGCGTGCCCTCAGGTCGGTCGCTCTACGCTCGCGCCGCCGCGAATCTGCGGTACCAGGCCGACGCTCGTGGTCGACGGCCGGCTCCCACTCCGAGAGGAAGCTCCATGACGCCCGCCATCCGCCACCTCTCTCGCCGCGCCGCCCGGCGAGGGACCGTCGGGGTCGCGCTGCTCGTGCTCGTGGCCCTGACCCTCGCCGGATGTGCCGGGAGCGACGACTCGAGCGTCTCGTCCACGAGCGGTTCCACGACCAGCACCGGCGCTTCGGGCTCGACGGCTTCCGCCGCGTCGCTCTCCGACGTGCTGCTCGCGGCCGGCTGGTCCGACGGCGTGACCCTCGAGGCGGGTGATGGGTCCATCACCTACACGAGCAACGGCATCCCGAACCACGCGCGCCAAGCCGAGTACGCCCTTCCGAACGCGGGCGTCGTCGTCCCGAGCGCGGCGACCGCTCAGGCTGGCGCCGATCCGACGGTGGCGCAGAGCTACAGCTTCACGATCCCCACGACTCCCACCCAGGCGGCGGCACCCACTGACACGAGCCTCGGCACGATCGGGCTGATGATCTCAGGGGCAGCGCTCTTCAACCCGTACGAGGGCGACAACTCGACGGTCGCAGCCGCGTCGAACTTCACGGTGAAGAACTCCCAGGGCCAGGACGTCGCGTTCCTCGACAGCTGCAGCGGCCACCCCACGCCGATGGGCGAGTACCACTATCACGCGCTTCCCAAGTGCGTGTCGTCGCAGGTCGACACCAGTGGCGGTCCCTCCCACATCATCGGTGTCGCGTTCGACGGGTATCCCATCTACGGAAACCGGGATGTCAACGGCGACGAGGTCAGCGCATCCAAGCTCGATGCGTGCAACGGCCTGACCAGCCCGACACCGGAGTTCCCCGACGGGATCTACCACTACGTCTTGCTCGACACGACCGACTCGAACTCGTCGATCCGATGCTTCACCGGCGAGGTCGACGCGTCCTTGACGTCGATGCCGGGGATGGCGCGACCCTGAGAGCCGCCGCCCGACTCCTCGAGACGATCGAGTGTCGCCGGTGGCGCGCCGACCTCAGGTGAAGATGATCTCGCCGCCGGCGGCTTTCTCGTAGAACTCGCCGACGGTGATGATCTCTTGGATCTGGTCGACGAAGTCGTCCTTGGAGAAGCCGAACATGTCGACCGAGGCCTTGCAGGCATACATGCCGGCGCCGGTGTCGCCGATCATCTCGATGAATTCGTGCACGGGTGGGATGTCGAGGTTGGCCATCTTCTTTTGCATCATCTTGGTGGCGATCGCCGACATGCCCGGGAGCACGCCGATCAGGCTGGCGATGTGCATGCCGGGGTTGCCGACGGTCGCGACCTTGATGTGGTCGATACGTTCACGGTGCACGGCGTCGAGGCCGAAGAAGGTGAAGAACAGGTTGGCGTCGATCCCTTCGGCGCGGGCACCGTTGGCCATGATGAGCGCGGGATAGATGCCTTCGAGTGATCCCTTCGAGATCACGATCGACACTTTCTCGATGCTGTCCGACATCGGCGTTCCTTTCGCCTCAGATGCAGCCGCGGGGCTTCGGGATGCCCGCGATCTTTGCCGCGAGCTTCGCGGGTCCCTTCGGGAACAATTGATAGAGCTCTTTGATCGAGACACCCGATGTCTTACCGAGCGCACGCACGGTGGGGCCGGTGCCCTTCTCGAAGTACTCCTTGCGCATGAAGTCGATGACCTGCCAGTGCTTCGGGGTCAAGGGGTCGATGCCTTCTCGTTCGGCGATCTCGATGGCCATGTCCTTGGTCCACTGGTCGGGTTGCTCGAGGAAGCCTTCATCGTTGACGGCGACGTCGACTCCCGCGATGGTCGCGGTGGGCATGGGCGAGTCCTTTCATTTGGCGGTGTCGGCGGGAAGGTTCTTGCCCGCCGTTGGCATGTCGGGCGTGATGCCGGGGATGTCGCGGCCGGGCAACAAGGCGTGCCAGTAGAACCACTGGAACATCAGCTTCCCGAGGTGGTTGAGCCGCGACTCCTTGAGCAAGGGCAGTCCAACCCGTGTCGGGAAGTGTCCGCCGACCGGCTCCTGGTCGTAGTTGAAGTCGATGAGCATGGCCTTGTGGAAACCGGTCTCGATGAAACAGTTGGCGTGACCGTCATAGGACGCGTCAAGCGGATCGCCCCGAAGGAACCGCTGCACGTTCTCGACGAGCGTTTCCCCTTCGTAATGCGTGACTGAACCGGCCTTGGAGATCGGGAGCCCGGTCGCGTCACCAATCGCAAACACGTTGGGCTTCGCGGTCGATTGGAGCGTGTGTTCGTCCGTGAACACGAAGTCGAGCGCGTCGCCGAGATCGGGTGAAGCCCCGATGTAGGCCGCGCCGCTGTGCACCGGGATCATGACCGCGAGATCGAAGGGCACCTCGCGGTCGTCGTAGCCGAGGAGGCGCCCACCCGGGCCGTCGGCTTCACCGGTGTTGAACTCTGTCACCAGCTCGATGTTGCGCTCAGTGAGCATCCCGCCGAGCGTGCTCGACGCGGTCGGGGTCGTGAACGCGCCATCGAGCGGCGTCACGAACGTGATCGTGATCTGGTCACGGACCCCGCGCTCGTGGAAGAACCAATCCGCGAGGAAACAGAACTCGAGCGGTGCCACCGGACACTTGATCGGCAGGTCGATCACGTTCACGACCAGGCGCCCACGGTCGAACGTCTCGAGCTTTGCGGCGAGTGCCGTCGCGCCGGGAAGGTCATAGAACGTGAACATCGTGTCCAGCCATCCCGGACCGGTGAGGCCGGCAGTTTCCTCGGGTACCAGTCGCGATCCCGACGCAATGACGAGCACCTCGTACTCGAGGACAGACCCGTCCTCGAGGTGCACGCGATCGGTCTCGAGATCGACGTGGTCGACTGCACTCTGGTGGTACTCGATACCGGCGTGCAGTTGGCGAGCACGCGGTCGCACGATGTCCTCGGGATGAGCCAGACCGAAGGGAACGAACAGCAATCCGGGTTGGTACACGTGACCATCGTTGCCGTCGACGACCGTGATCGAGGTCTCCGACCTCGGGAGCGCCCTGCGCAACCGGTTGGCCGTCAAGGTCCCACCCGTACCGCCTCCAAGGATGACGATGCGAGGGCTCATTGGTCTCCAACCTTACGGCCATTCCCGGCGCCGCGATCCGAGCAATCTCGGGGTAGCGGCCGCTGGATCGAGCCGGCTCTGTCGGCAGGCACCACTGGTTTCACCACCGTGCCGCGGCTCTCGGTGTGCCCGGCGCAGCCCGCTCCCGGTGACGGCAGGGGAAATCCTGCGACGGATGGTGTAAGAACCGGTTCTTTGCGGACGCTTTCTACAGGTCACACCAAGACGACGGCACAACCGTCGTGATCTGGTCCATGGGACAGCACGGCTGATCGCATCGACCCCGTGTGACCCAGACCGTAAAGGAGATGCAGTGAATGACTACCCGCAGATGGTCGCCGCGATCGATCGCATCGAGCCGGTGCCGCGGCGGATCCGCGCGACATTGGCCGGCGAAGTGGTGCTCGACACGACCCGGGCGTTGTATGTGTGGGAGTGGCCGAACTACCCGCAGTACTACATCCCGTTCGGCGACGTGAACCCCGCGCATCTCATCGATGAGCACCACTCGCAGCAACTCAAGCGGGGGTCGGCTCAGCGCTACGGGCTCTGCGTCGGGGACGTCTCGCGTCCGAAGGCGGCGCGGGTATACACCGAGGCCACGGTCGCGGGACTCACAGGCATGGCACGCTTCGAGTGGGCCTCTCTGGACAGCTGGTTCGAAGAGGACGAAGAGGTGTTCGTCCACCCGCGCAACCCGTATACCCGTGTCGATGCGTTGCGATCGACCCGTCACGTCCGCATCGGGCTCGACGGGGTCGTGCTCGCCGAATCAGACGCACCAGTGATGGTCTTCGAGACGGGCCTCCCCACCCGTTACTACTTCAACCCCACCGAAGTGGACTTCGGGCATCTGGTTGCGACCGACACCGTCACGTCCTGTCCCTACAAAGGGAAGACGAGCGACTATTGGTCGGTGCGCGTCGGTGAGGAGCTGCACGACGACCTCGCGTGGGCCTATGACTTTCCGACCCGCCAGCTCACTCCGATCGCCGGACTGATCTCCTTCTACAACGAGAAGGTCGACATCGTTCTCGACGGTGAGCACCTGCCACAGCCGACAACCCACTTCTTCCGAACCTGACTGGCCGCAAAGATTGGGTCTGACCTCGACGTAAGACACGCTCACTTCTCGATGCGAACGGTCCGAAGAGGTCTCCGGTGCGTCGAAATGCCGGAGCGTCCTATCTCCCCAGCAGCAGAAGGTAGAAGGTGATTCGCATGACCAGCAACCAGCAAGACTCCAACGGCGCAACACGGGTCGCCTACATCCTTGGTGTGCCCCTGGCCGAACATGTCGTCCGCCAGTGGCCCCAGATGCGCGAGATCGTGCGCTCGAGGCAGCTGATCGCGGACGTCGAAGGCAACTTTCCCGAGCTCACGCTGGAAGTCGGTCGGCGCTTGCAGCTCGATGACGTCGTGGTGGTCGAGTGGACCTGCAACTACGGGGATGGGCGCCTGTACCGCAACGTCACCATCGGAGAGATGGAAGACGGAGAAGTGGTACGCGTCACCGACTACTGGGGCGAACCCACCGAGACTCCCGAATGGCGGCAGC
>JBBQFJ010000091.1:0-14188 GCA_038321755.1 Acidimicrobiia bacterium
ATGCCGGCGAACGCAGCCCGGTCGCCCGCCTGGGCGTGGGTGACGAGCTCGGTGTCGGTCGAGTTGGCCATGTGTCGCGGCAGGGTAGATGACGTCGAGCCGGCGTACGAACGAGTCGACGCGTCGGACGGGACCGGCCCGAAGGCCGGTCCCGTCGTACGCCGTGCGGCGGTCGGGTCGTCACTCGTCATGCCCGGCGGCCGTACCGGAGGTACAGCCCCGTGCCGGCCGCTCCGAGCGCCGCGATGCCGCCGACGATCGCGATGATCGCCACACTGCTCCCACCGTCATCGGGCTTCGAGTCGGTCGCCGCCGCGTTCGTCTCGGTCGCCGTGTTCGCGTCGACCGTAGGCGTGGGGGTCGCGTTCGTCTGGGTCTGGGCACCCGATCCGCCGTTCCCACCCGTGTTCGTCCGGGGCGGCGTGTTGGTCGTCCCTCCGTTCGTGGGGTTGGTCGGCGTCGTCGGGGGCGTGGTCGGCGGCGTCGTGACGGGCGGGTCTCCCGCGTTCGGGTCGAGGACGCCGGGGCCGACGGTGCCGGGATCGACGACCGGCGGCCGGGTGCTCGGCGTCGTGAGGACGCAGTGCGGCAGGATCGGCGGGCAGTTGGGGATCGCCCCGGCCGCCGGGGCCGTGGCTGCAGTCCCGATCATGGCCGCGGACAGGCTGCCGATCGTGGCGATGCCGAGGACGGCGGCGGAGCGGACGAGCTTCCCGGTGAGGTGCTTGGCGTGGATGGTCATTGGGCTGTCCCTTCGGTCGTACGACCCGTCCGTGGGTCGTTCGATGTCCGAGAGACGGGGACTTGCCGACCTGACACTTTTTCCTTGGTTCGCTCGAAGGTCGTCGATCCGAGGCTCCGTCAGGGATCGGGACGTACGCTCAGCCATGGACGCGGGCGGAGCCGAGCTACGAGCGGCCATCGAGCGCGGCGTGGGCGCTTCGGTCGTCTCGATGGTGTCGGTACGGGGCGGTGACGTGGCGGAGGCGTACCGCGTGGAGCTCGACGACGGCCGCCGGGTGTTCGCGAAGACGCACCGGAGTGCCCCGGCCGGCTTCTTCACCACCGAGGCCGCCGGCCTGGAATGGCTACGGGCCCCGCAGCTCCTCGACATCCCGGAGGTGCTGGCCGCCTCCGACGGCGATGCGAGCGCCGACGTCCCCAGCCACCTGGTCCTGGAGTGGATCCAGGAGGGAGCGACGGGCCCAACGACCGAGGCCGACTTCGGGCACGCGCTCGCGGCACTGCACGGGGTCGGAGCGCCATGCTTCGGGCGCGAGGACCGCCGCGCGACCGGGAGTCGCGGCCTCCCGAACGAACCGTGCACCACCTGGGTCGAGTTCTACGCGACGCAGCGGTTGTTGCCGTTGGCGCGGCTCGCACGCGAATCGGGCACGTTGCGGGGGACTGTCGTTGCCGACCTCGAGCGTGTCGCGGCCCGTCTCGTCGACCTCGGTGGTCCGCCCGAGCCGCCCGCGCGACTGCACGGTGATCTCTGGGCGGGGAACCGGTTGGTCGACACGCGCGGTCGTAGCTGGCTCGTCGACCCGGCCGCGCACGGCGGTCACCGGGAGTTCGATCTCGCGATGATGCGACTCTTCGGTGGTTTCGGCGCCGCGTGCTTCGCGGCGTACGCCGAGGACAGCCCTCTGGCCGACGGCTGGCAGGAGCGCCTCCCGCTGCACCAGATCGCGCCGCTCGTCGTGCATGCGATCAAGTTCGGTGGTGGGTACGTCGCGGCGGCGACCGAGGCGATCGAACGCGCTCGGTGATCCGACCCGGCACGTACGCTCTCGGCACGATCAGGGGGTTGGCGGTGGGCAGAGGCAGGGGCGGAGCGCTGGTCCTGATGCTGGGGTTGGCGCTGGGGTTGGTCGCGTCGCTGCTCGTGCCCGCGAGGGTCGCGAACGGCGACGTCGCGAACGACATCCCAGACGGGTTCGTCTCCGGGACGACGCACGTGCTGCGCATCCGCCCGAGCATCTGGGAAGCTCCTCCGGAGCCCCGGCTGCGGTCGGCGGCCGGGACGGCGATCGCCAAGCTGGGCGAGGCGGTGGTCGCGACGTGCGATCTCGCAGCGGTCACCAGCACCCTTGGCGTCCTGAACACCGCGCGGGTCGATGACGTGCCGAGCGCCTGCGTCGTCGATCCGGTCCACACCACCATCGCGCGCGCCGATCGCCTCTACCTCGGCCCGTCGCGTCTGACCGGCAGCGACGTCGCGTCCGCGCGGGTGCGAGCGACGCGCGCGTCCAAGAAGGCGAGGCCGAGGTTCGGCATCGAGCTCGCGCTCACCGACCGAGGTGCAGCGACTGTCGCGGCCGATCCGACGATGACGGGTCTCAACGCCGTCGTCGACGGCACGGCGCTCCGGGGGACGCTCAGCAGCGCGATCTCGCAGACGACCCCCGGCCCCACCACCACCCTCCAGTTCACCCCGGACGGCCAGCTGTCGCGGGCTGACGCGTACCGGATCGTCGACGCCATCGAGCAGTCCCGGAGCGAAGAGGTGATCGGGTTCGCGCACCAGACGACCATGACGCGCGACGCTCGCGCGCTGTTCGGATCGAACGAACCGCGCATCGAAGACAAGCGGAGGTTCGCGCAGGACTGTCCGGTGCCTGACTCCCCGGGAACGCTCGTGCTCGGTTGTCAGGGAGCCGACCGGATCTTCTTGTTGCGGGTCGACCGGCCCGACCTCTCACAGATCATGCCCGTGACCGCGGCGCACGAGATGCTGCATGCGGCCTACGCGCGGCTCGCGCCGCCTGAGCGTCGCAAGATCAACCGGCGGCTCGACGCTGCGTTCGCGTCGTCGACCGATCCGCATCTCCGCGACGTCATCGCCGAGTACGGAACGATCGAGCCCGGCGCTCGCCACAACGAGCTGCACTCGCTGCTCGGGACCGAAGTGGTGGCGCTCGGACCGGCGCTCGAGCAGTACTACGCGCGGTACTTCGAAGACCGGCAGCAGATCGTTCGGGCGTTCCAGAGCTACCAGAGCGTCTTCGATGCGTTGGAGGCGCAGTACAACCAGCTCTCGAGCGAGGCCGACGCCCTCGACGCCCAGCTCAAGGACCTCGAACCTCAGGTGCAGGCCGCGGGTGCCGAGGCAGACCGACTGGCGGGCCAGATCGACTCGTTGCGCGCCCAGGGTCGCATCGACGAGTCGAACCGACTGGTGGATCCCCAGAACGCGGCGGTGAACCGGGCGAACTCCCTCGCCGATCAGTTCAACGGGCTCGTCGCCGACTACAACTCGAAGGTCGAGGCACTGAACGCGCTCGCGATCACTGCACACCAGATCGACGAGGCACTCGGGGTGGACGCTCCGGCGCCGTGATCCCGTAGCTGAGCAGGTGCACGCGGTCTGCCGATCGCGCACGTAGGCTGGCCGCATGGCAGAGAAGATCCAGAAATCCGGCAAGGACAAGAAGGTCGGCAAGTCCCTCAAGGAGAAGCGCGCGGCCAAGAACGCGAAGCGGGCCGAGCGCGCCACGATCCACAAGGACTAGCGCGACTGCATCACCGCACCTCGTCGAAGGCGAGCGCGTAGAGGATCGCCGTCAGCGAGAGGCCGTCGAGGATCTCCTCGGTGCGCGCGAGGCGGCGAACGCGGTCGATGGGCACCCATTCGACGCGGTCGGACTCACCGGGATCGCTGGGGTCGCCCTCGTGAGTCGCGCCCTCGGCGACGAAGATGTGGAACACCTGGTCGCTGAGTCCGTTGGTGGGCTGATACTTGAAGAGCGGCCGCAACGGACCCGGGCGCCAGCCTGTCTCCTCCAATGCTTCGCGTGCGGCCGCTTCGGATGGCGACTCGCCGGGGTCGATGCGCCCGGCCGGGATCTCCCAACCCCAGGTGTCGGTGACGAAGCGGTGCCGCCAGAGCAGCAGCAGTCCCCGTTCGGCGTCGAACACGATCAGACCGGCTGCTTGCTGTGGCATGCGCACCACGTGGTGGTCGAAGCGCTCCCCGTCGGGGATCTCGACGTCGGTCAGCACGAGGTTGACCCACTCGCTCTCGTAGATCGCGCGTTCGCCGTGCACCGTCCACCGCATCGAGCTCAGCTGCTTCCCGCAACGAGCGCGAGTCGGGCGGCATCTTCGTCCGACGAGGCCTCCGCGATGCCGTCGTTGACGCCGTCGTACACGCCGTCGATGTAGACGACCTCGCGTGTGCGGATCGACGTGACAGTGGTTCCGGGCACGATCAGCCCCACGAGGTTGAGGGGATCCGTGCCGTTCACCACGACACGCTCGCCGGTGCGAGCAAGCTTTCGAACCTGGGTGAGTTGCTCGACCGCTACGGGTAGCGCGTACTGCTCCCCGCTGAAGCCCGCAACGAACCGGCCGCCACGTACGAGCCCTCGGTCCTCGAGCCGGCGCAACGCCCACTGGATGTCGCGCCACGGGAAGCGGATCGAGTCGTGCACTGCGAGGTCACGGAACACCACGCCCCAGCGGTTGAGCAGCAGCTCGGCGACTGCTTCCGCCAGCTCGTCGCGATCGATGCCACCGGTGACCGGATCCTCGGCGCTGGTCGGAACGAGCGACCAGCGACCTGCTGCCGCGCCACCGCCGAGGCGGGATCCGCGCATCAACCGTGAGAGTCGGCGGTGCTCGACGCCACGGGGGCCACCGCCCATACGGGCGCGGATGGCCGCGAAGCCGTCGGAGGTGACCAACCCGCGTGCGACGCCATCCCAGAGCGCGCGCTCGATGTCGTCGGGAAGGCGATGGGTGGCTTCCGCGAGCTCGGTCGAGAAGCAGGCGCCTCGGTCGCGGAGCACCTCGAGGACCTCGGCCGTCGCCCCCACCGTCGGCGCGACGTGCTCGCCGCCCGAGCGGGCTGCCGTGAGGAGCCACGCGAGGTCGTCGCGGAAGACGATCGAGATCGGCGTGGCCTTCGACGGTGCGCCCGCAGGGGCGTTCGGGTCATCCCCGGCGCGCGGCGTGAGTCGGAGCCAGCTGACCTGCCCGTCGTGCCCGAGACGATCGAGCCAGGTGGACTGGTACGTGCGGAGTCGGCGCCCGAGGAGCTCGGGCTCCCATGCGACGGCGGCGCTCTCGTACCCCTGGAGCTGATCGATCACGGCGACGAGCCCGGCCTCACCCCCGAGCTGCGTGCCCGGGGCGACGTGCTGCCAGCGCAACAGGAAGCGCATGAAGTCCTGCGCGGTGGCGGGTGCGACGCCCTGGCGGCGCGTGCGGCGCGAATACGAGTGCATCCGGGCGAGCAGGCGCCGGGCGATCCACTCGACTTCGGGGTCGATTCCTGGGTCGATTCCTGGATCGGGGTCGATCTTCGGGGAGTAGTGCCCCTGGAGTGCGAGTCCCTCCTGCTGGAGGACCGCCAGTGCCGACGCGACGCGGGGTGTGGGCACGGTGATGGCATCTGCCAGCGTGTCGACCGTCGTGACGCCCGCGATCTCGAGGTGGCCACGCACGGCGGCCACGACCGCCTCGTCGGCGCCTTCGATCGCGCGCGCGGCCTGGTCGTGCGCCTCGGTGGTGCACCAGAGCTCGACGCCGTCGTTGGTGAGCACGCGGCCTCGACCGCGCGCGACGAGCTGGTCCCACACTTCGCGCCAGTCGTCGCGTGCCCGAGCGAGCACGAGGGAGGCCAGCAGGTCGTGGAGATCGTCGGGGCTCGCCGGGTCCGGGGTGATCTCGCCATGGACACGCTCAATTGCCGTGGAGTCGAGCGCGCCGATCGACGCGAGGTCGACGGACAAGCCGCGGCGCAGCGAGACCGCGTTGGTGCGCCGGTTCTGGAGCTCCTCGTCGTCGAGGAAGGCGTACGGACGCGCGGTGAGGATCTCGTGCGCGAGCACCGAGGCCTCGGTGGTGTCGCAGCAGTGGACCTCGACCTCGCCCGACTCCATGCGCACGAGCAGGTCGCGCACGCCGTCGATGTCGAGTGCCTCGTTGAGCGTGTCGGCGATCGTCTGGCGCACGAGGACGTGGTCGGGGATCTCGATCGGGCCCGTGATGTTCTCCTGGCAGGCCGCAGCCTGCGGGAACACCGCGGCCATGAGGTCGTCTGCCTCCATGCGCTGGATCGGCGGTGGGTTCTTCCGACCGCCGCGGAAGCGCAGCACCATGAGCGACCGGTTGAGGTTCCAGCGCCAGCGTGACAAGAACATCGGCGAGTCGAGGATCGCCTGCCGCAAGGTCTCCTCGATGTTGCGACTCGAGATGTAGCGGGGCACCTCTTCGAGCGGAAAGCTGTGATGCGGACCGAGCGAGAGGACGACCGCGTCGTCACTCGCGGCAGCCTGCAGCTCGAAGTTGAACGTGCGGCAGAACTTCTTGCGCAGCGCGAGGCCGAGCGAGCGGTTGATCCGACCGCCGTAGGGGGAGTGCAGCACGAGCTGCATCCCGCCCGTGTCGTCGAAGAACCGCTCGAGGACCAGGCGCTCTTGCGTCGGCGTCGCGCCGAGTGCCGCGCGACCGACGGCGAGGTAGTCGACGATCATCGTGGCGGCGGCCGCGTCGATGCCGGTCGCGGTGATGAGCCACGCTCGTGCGGCGTCGGGGTCGCCCGATGCGAGGAGCTCATCGACCCGGGTACGCAGCTCGGAGACCTCGGTGGAGAGCTCGGCCGTGCGCGCGGGCGCCTCACCCATCCAGAACGGCACCGTGGGTGACGCACCACCCGCGTCGCGCACGCGCACGACACCCGGCTCGATCTTGCGGATCTGCCAGGAGTGGGTGCCGAGCAGGAAGATGTCGCCGGCCATCGACTCGACGGCCCAGTCTTCGTTCACCGTGCCGACGAACGTGTCGTCAGGCTCCATCACGACCCGGTAGTCGCCGGTCTCCGGGATCGAACCGCCCGACGTGAGCGCCGCGAGCCGGGCGCCCTTGCGCCCACGCAGCTCGCCGTTGATCGCGTCGTGGTGAACGTACGCGCCCCGGCGACCGCGTCCGGTCTGGATGCCCTCCGCGACGAGCTCGACCACCTCGTCGAACTGGGCGCGAGTGAGGTCGATGTACGGCGCGGCCCGGCGCACCAGCGCGAAGAGGTCATCCGCGCGCCACTCGTCGGCACCGAGCTCGGCGACCACGTGCTGGGCCAGGATGTCGAGCGGGAGTCGCGCGGGGATGATCGCGTCGAGGCGCCCGGCGCGGACGGCTCCGAGCAACGCCGCGCACTCGACGAGCTCGTCGCGCGTCAACGGATACAGGCGCCCCTTGGGTGTCCCGGCGCGGCTGTGGTTGGAGCGACCGACGCGCTGTAGGAACGTGGCGATGCTGCGCGGCGAGCCGATCTGGCAGACGAGCTCGACCGGGCCGATGTCGATGCCGAGCTCGAGTGACGCCGTGGCCACGAGTGCCTTGAGCTCTCCGGCGCGCAGCCGGGTCTCGACGCGGTGGCGGCGATCTTTCGACAGGCTGCCGTGGTGCGCCGCGACGACGTCGTCGCCGAGACGCTCACCGAGCTGATGCGCGAGGCGCTCGGCCATCCGTCGGGTGTTGACGAACACGAGGGTGGTGCGGTGCTCGGCGACGAGTGCCGCGATGCGCTCGAGCACGTCGGACATCTGCTCGGCGGAGGTGACGGCCTCGAGCTCACCCTCCGGCAGCTCGAGCGCGAGGTCGAGGTCGCGCTGGTGTCCGGCATCGACGATCGCGGGCAGCGGCCGGTCGCCGACGAGGAGGCGGGCCACCGTCTCGATCGGACGTTGCGTCGCGGACAGCCCGATGCGTGCCGGGCGCTGCTCGCACAGGGCCTCGAGTCGCTCGAGGGTGAGGGTGAGATGCGAACCGCGCTTGTCGCGGGCGACCGCGTGGATCTCGTCGACGATGACCGTGTCGACCGTGCGGAGCATCGTGCGCCCCTTCTCGCTGGTGACGAGGAGGTAGAGCGACTCGGGCGTCGTGACCACGAACGACGGTGGATTGCGAAGCATCGAGGCGCGCTGCGACGCGGTGGTGTCGCCGGTGCGGACCCCGACGCGGATGTCGGGGACCGCGTACCCGAGCTCGGCGCCGATCGCGGCGATCTCGGCGAGGGGCGCCTGGAGGTTCTCGGCGATGTCGACCGCGAGCGCCTTCAGGGGCGAGACGTAGACCACGCGGGTGATGCCCCTGATGTCTTGGCTGATGTCTTGGCTGATGTCTTGGCCGATGTCCTGGCCGACGTCCTGGCCGGGCGCGTGGGCGCGGTACAGCCGGTCGATGCAGACGAGGAAGCCGGCGAGCGTCTTTCCGGAGCCGGTGGGCGCGGCGATGAGGGTGTCGCGGCCGGCGGCGATCTGGGGCCAGCCATCGGCTTGGGGCGTGGTTGGTCCGTCGGGGAAGCGTCGCCGGAACCACTCGGCGACAGCGGGATGGAACCCGCCGACGATGCCCGGGGGGCCGAGATGGAGCTGTGTCATCACCGCCATCATCGCTCATGGGTACGACAGCTACGACCGTCGCGGTCCCGTCGGCGACTCCCGGGCGAAGGAGCGCTCAGGCGGTGGCGAAGAGCTGCGCCGCGGTGCCGGGCTGGAGTCCTCGTGCGCTCAGCCCGTCGAGGATCCCGGGGAGGGCCTCGATGGTGCCGACGTGGTCGAAGTGGAGGCTGATGACCGACCCCGGCGCGACCGTTGCGAGGACCCGCTCGGTGATCGCGGCAGCGCCGGGGTCCTGGTAGTCGAGCGGGTCGACGTCGAAGCCCAGCACCGTCCGGTACCCGGTGCTCCCGGCGGCAGTGAGCATCGCGTCGCTCACCTGGGTCGTGCCATCGGCGGTGCCCGACGGGCGGAAGTACGACCCTCCGGAGCCGCTGAGGCGCACGAGCACGTCGCGACAGCGAGCGATCTCCTCGACCATGGCGTCGGGGGACAGGGATCCGAAGGTCGGGTGCGTGTACGTGTGGTTCGCGAGCTCGTGACCGGCACCCGTGATCCGCGCCGCCCAGGTCGGGTCCGCGTCGAGCCACTCGCCGACGATGAAGGACGTCATCACGACCTGGCGTGCCGCGAGGACGTCGAGCAGCTGGGCCGCCAGATCGGGGCTGCCGCTCGTGTGGAACGTGAGGGCGACCCGGTTCGTGTCGGTCGGGCCGCTGCTCGTGAACGCCGCCGGGCCGGTGGGCGGCACCGTCGTGGTCGTGGGTGGCATCGTCGTGGTCGTGCTCGGCAGGGTCGTGGTGCTCGTCGTCGACTCGCTGGAGGCACCGTCGGAGCAGGCGGCGACGAAGACCGCGGCTGCGCTTCCCGCGAGGAACTCACGACGACTGGGCATGTGGCGAGGAACTCTACCGGCCGTCCTGCACGATTCGAGAGCGCGGCGCTTGACGGATCCGGGCCGGCGCGTTGGGTAGCGTCGCCCGCGATGCCGAGCGTGCCGCGCCCATGACGATCCGAGGGCTGACTGACGTCCGGGTGATCGACTTCACGAGCGGGATCGCCGGACCGTACGCGACGAAGCTCCTCGCGGACGCCGGCGCAGAAGTGATCAAGATCGAGGATGCCGACGGCGATCCGATGCGTGGGTGGTCGGCATCGGGCTCGACACCGACCGACGAGGACTCGGCGCTCTTCCGGTTCCTCAACACGTCGAAGCGGTCGGTCGTCGGGGCGTCCGACGACCTCGAGGTCGAGGCCCTGGTCGCGAGCGCGAATGTGGTCGTCGAGGGTGGCAGCCTCGACGTCGACGCACTCCGGCGCGCCCACGAGCACCTCGTCGTCGTCTCGGTGACGCCGTTCGGTCGGACCGGACCGATGGCCGATCGTCCTTGGACGGAGTTCACCGTGCAGGCCGAGTCGGGCTCGACGTTGTCGCGCGGCGCGCCCGGCTGGCCCGCGTTCCAAGCCGGTGGACGCATCAGCGAGTGGACGACCGGGAGCTATGTCGCGCCGGCCGTGGTCGCCGGGGTGATCGCGGCGCGCCGCAATGGCGCGGGCGCGCACGTCGATTGCTCGATGCTCGAGGTGATGGCCATCGCAGGCTCGACGTTCAGTGATGTCATGCACTCGATCCTTGGTCGATACCCGCTCGACGGCACGGTCGCGCGCGGCTACGAGACGCCCTCGATCGAGCCGGCGTCCGACGGGTGGGTCGGCTTCAACACGAACACCGGCGCGATGTTCCAGAGCTTTCTGTTGATGATCGAACGTCCCGATCTGCTGGATGATGCGGAGCTCGCAGGCCTCGCCGGTCGGAGCAAGCGCATCGACGAGTGGAGCGCGATCGTGCGCGGCTGGACGTCGCAGCACACCGTCGCCGACATCCTCGAGCGTGCCGCGGAGCTGCGGATCCCCGCGACCGAGGTGTACAGCGGCGAGACCGTGCTCGGGAACGAGCAGCTCGTCGCACGCGAAGCGTTCATCGCGAACCCTGCAGGCTTCCTGCAACCCCGTCCGCCCTACCTCGTGAACGGCCGCGCGGCGCGCCGACTCGCGCCGGCGCCGACCCTCGGCGAGGGGAACGGTCGCATCGCCGCGGGCCCACCGGCGCCGCTCTCACCCGACCCCGACGACGCGCTGCCCTTTGCCGGCGTGCGGATCCTCGACTTCACCAGCTGGTGGGCGGGGCCGTCGGCGACGAGCGTCTTCGCGATGCTCGGCGCCGAGGTGATCCACGTCGAGTCGACCGGCCATCCCGACGGCATGCGGATGACGGGCTTCCACTTCGGCCACGCCGACTGGTGGGAGTGGGGGCACATGTTCCTGCCGGTCAACGTCGAGAAGCTGGGGCTCACCCTCGACGTCGGGACGCCCCGTGGCAAGGACCTTGCACTCGACCTGATCGGCCGCTGCGACGCGGTCGTCGAGAACTTCGCGCCGCGGGTGTTCGAGCAGTGGGGGCTCACCTGGGAGGTCGTGCACGAACGGAACCCGAGCGCCGTGATGATGCGCATGCCAGCCTTCGGCCTCACCGGTCCGTGGCGCGACCGCGTCGGCTTCGCTCAGACGATGGAGCAGATGTCGGGCATGGCGTGGGTCACCGGCTTCGCCGAGGATCAGCCGCGCATCGTGCGCGGGCCATGCGATCCGATTGCAGGGATGCACGGTGCGTTCGCGCTCATGGTCGGGCTCGAGGAGGCTCGTCCGTCCGGCGAAGGTGTCTTCATCGAGTCGACGATGGTCGAGGCTGCCCTGAGCTGCGCGGCGGAGCAGGTCGTCGAGTTCACGGCCTACGGGCAGGTGCTCGAGCGCAGCGGCAACCGATCGCCGTACGCCGCACCACAAGGCTTGTACGCGTGCCTGGGTGACGAACGGTGGCTGGCCCTCTCGGTCGTGGCCGACGAGCACTGGCGCGGACTCGTGGCGGCACTCGGACGACCCGGGTGGGCGACCGAGCCGGCGTTCGAGAGCTTCGCGGGACGACGAGCCGCGGCCGACGCGCTCGATGCTCACCTCGGCGACTGGGCGGCGACGCAGGACGTCGAGCGAGCGACTGCACTGCTGCTGCAGCACGGTGTCCCGGCGGCGACGGCGTGGGACCCGCGCGTGCAGTCACGGCATCCGCAGCTCGTCGCTCGCGGTCTCTACGAGGAGTGTGAGCACCCGGTGGTCGGCACGCATCCGGTCCCGGGGTTGCCGTATCGCTGGAGTGGCATCGACCGTTGGGTTCACACGCCGGCTCCGACGCTCGGCGAGCACTCACGCGACGTGCTCAGCCGTTGGTTGGACCTCGACGACGCCGAGCTCGACGAGCTCGAGTCCAACGACGTGATCGGCACGCGACCCCAAGGCCTGTGACGAGCCGGCGCTACGCGGCCGCTCGTCGCCGGCGCTTCATCGACCATGCACCGATGCCACTCCCGAGCACCACCATCCCACCGACTGCTGCGATCAGCACGAGCGCTTGGGGGCTGTCGCTCCCCACCGGCACCGGCGGCTCCTTGCACGCAGCCGATCCCTTGGCCGCCGTGGCCGTGCGTCCGGTGAGGGACCACACGAGGTTGTTGCCGTCGAACTTGGTCGTGAACGCACCGACGACGCGACCGACCTCGAACTTCGTCGTCTGCCCGCGCCCTTGCGGGTCGGGGTTGAAGAAGTTGGTCTTCCCGACTGGCACCTCGGCCACCGTCGTGCCGCGGTTGAGGTAGCCCCAGAGCGCGACGTAGGACCCGCCTCCGGCGTCGAAGACGCACTCGAGCACCGGGCTCACGGACGGCGTCTCCTGCGCGCCCGCGGGAACTGCCGCGATCGTCGCGAGTGCCACGACGGCGAGCACGGTGGCCGCGACGAGCTTGCGGATGCTGATGCTGTGCATTGCGGTTCCTCCCAGCCCACCGGGTTCACCCGGCGAGGTGTCGTTTCCTGTTCCTCACCTATCGGCGCTCGATCGAGAGGTGTTGAGGCCAGATCTGGGCGCCAGATCTGGGCGCCAGGTCCGGGCGCCAGATCTAGCGGCCGCTCGGGCAGGATTGGGGTCGATGGGACTGGCGCTCGACTCCACGCCGGCCGCCGACGGGTTCCGGATGCCGGCCGAGTGGGAGCCCCACGCGGGGACCTGGATGGCGTGGCCCGAGCGACCGGACACCTGGCGGGAGGGGGCGAGGCCGGCCCGGGTCGCGTTCGCGGAGGTGGCCCGGGCGATCGCGGCCAGCGAGCCCGTGATGGTGACGGCCTCACCGGCGGGCGTGGCGTCGGCTTCTGCTGCGCTCCCGAGGGCATGCCGTGTCGTCGAGCTCGCGACCGACGATGCCTGGATGCGCGACATCGGGCCGACGTTCGTGGTCGACGATGCCGGCCGCCGACGCGGCGTCGACTGGATCTTCAACGCGTGGGGTGGGCTGGAGGGTGGCCTCTACACACCGTGGGATCGTGACGACGCGGCAGCGGACGCCATCCTCGAGCTCGAGGGCGCAGGTCGATACCGCGCGCCGCTGGTGCTCGAAGGTGGAGCCATCCACACCGACGGCGACGGCACCCTCCTCACCACCGAGGAGTGCGTGCTCGACCCGAACCGCAATCCCGGTCGGACGCGTCCCGAGGTCGAGGCGATCTTCGCTGATCTCCTCGGCGTCGAGCACGTGATCTGGCTCGGGCTCGGGGTGTTCCGGGACGAGACCGGCGGACACGTCGACAACCTCGCGTGCTTCGTGCGGCCGGGTGTGGTCGCGCTCACCTGGACCGATGACCGCACCGACCCGCAGTACGAGCGCTCCCTCGACGCGCGCCGCCGCCTGGAAGCTGCGACCGACGCGCGAGGGCGCGCCCTCGAGGTCCACCTCGTGCACCAGCCCGGCCCGCTCACGATGACCGATGCCGAGGCGGCGGGGCTCCTCGCCGTCGACGGGTCCAAGCCCCGGCGCTCCGGAGATCGCCTGGCGGCGTCGTACGTGAACTTCTTCGTTGCCAACACTCGGGTGGTGATGCCGCTGCTCGACGAGCGCCACGACGACCAGGCGCGTGATCAGCTCGCAGCCCTGTTCCCCGAGCGGGAGGTCATCGGCGTGCCCGCCCGCGAGATCCTCCTCGGCGGCGGCAACGTCCACTGCATCACGCAGCAGGCCCCCGGGGCGGCCGGCGTCGGGCGTTCACCGTTGTCCCCTGCTGCCTCCTAGGGTCTGGGGATGGAATCGACCCCCACCACCGACCTCGCACTCGACGAGATCGACTTCGGCAACATGGAGCTGTGGCACCGCCCGGACATCCCGGGGATGTTCGCCAAGCTGCTCGCCGAGAAGCCGATCTCGTGGCACTCCGAGCCCGAGATCCTCGGACTCGGGAAGGGCCCCGGGTACTGGATGGTCGTGCGTCACGAGGATGTGCAGTTCGCGAGCCGTCATCCCGAGACGTTCATCTCGGGCAAGGGCACGAACATCCCCGACTTCCCTCCCGAGGTGAACGAGTTCCTCGGCTCGATGATCAACATGGATCCGCCGCAGCACACGCGCTTTCGCTTGATCGTCAACCGCGGGTTCACACCGAGCCAGGTCGGGGCGCTGGAGCAGAGCGTGCACGACCGCGCCCGCACGATCGTCGACGCGATCGCGGAGAAGGGCGAGTGCGACTTCGTCGACGAGGTCGCCGCCGCGCTCCCGCTGCAGATCATCTGCGAGATGATGGGTGTGCCCGAGGCCGACTACCGGCAGATCTACGACAACACGAACATCGTGCTCGGCGCGAGTGACCCGGAGTACGGCGGCGACATCGCCGCGGCGTTCACCGCGGCGCACGAGATCTGGACCTTCGCGCAGGAGCTGCGCGCGGACCGCGTGCAGCATCCCCGTCAC
>JBBQFJ010000092.1:0-14038 GCA_038321755.1 Acidimicrobiia bacterium
TGGGGCCGCACGACGTGAACTGGACCGAGAAGATCTGGCTGCAGGCCTGTGCACGCGACGGCTCGCTCCAGGTGCTCTTCGGACTCGGCAAGTACACCAACCGCAACGTGATCGATGCGTTCGGTGGCGTCTCCCGGGGGACGGAGCAGTGGACCGTGCGCTCGAGCCGCGCGCTCCACACCGATCCGATGAACGCACTCGTCGGGCCGCTGCGCTACGAGATCGTGGATCCGCTCGACACGGTTCGGGTCCGCCTCGAGGCGAACGACGTGCAGCCGATCGCCTTCGACCTCCTCATCACGGGGGTCGTGCCGCCGCGCATGGAGGATCGCGAGGTGCATCGCTCGCCGCACGGGAACCGGGTTGTGAACGACGTCGTGCGCTACCACCAGACCGGCATCGCCGAAGGGTGGGTCGAAGTGGACGGCGTCCGGGTCGATGCGACCTCCCACGAATGGGTCGGCACACGCGACCACTCGTGGGGCGTGCGCATGCAGGTCGGGAATCCGCTCACGGATCTCGAACCGGCGGTGCGACCAAGCGATCCGCGCTCGTTCACCAGCTGGGCGCCGTGGCTCATGGAACGCCCCGACGGGAGCCGCTACGCGCTGTTCCACTACTTCATGGACTCGAACCTCCCGGGTTCCGAAGGACGCCGGATCCGCGGCGGCGTCGAGCATCCCGACGGGACCGAAGATGCGTTCGTCGACGCCCACTTCGACGTGGAGTTCGACGACACCAACCGCCGTCTCGTCGGCGGAGAGATCACGTTCGTCACTGCCGACGGCACGGAACGACCGGTGAAGATCGACGCGTTCGAGTCCGGCACCGGCTTCCACCTCGGCACCGGGCTCTACTTCGGACTGGACGGCGCACGCCACGGGCAGTGGCGCGGCGAGCTGCACGTCGATGGCGACCACTACGACGCGTGCGACACCATCGAGGTCGCCCGCACGATCCACCAACACCGCGACTGCGTCGTGCGCGTGGAGGATCCGGTCGGCGGAGGCGTCGGCTGGGGATCGGTCCAGACGATCGCGATCGGCGCGTTCCCCGAGCTCGGCCTCCGCCTCGAGTCGACGTTCATCTGAGCATGCTCGAGCTGCACACCGCGCGCCTCGACTTGCAGCCCCTGGGCACGGTGCACATCCCCGCGTTTGTCGTGTATCGGCGCGATCCCGACGTCGCCCGCTACCAGGGTTGGGAGCCGACGTACACGACAGCCGACGCAGAGCGACTCGTGGCATCGCAGCCCGACGGTCTCGGTGGTCCGGGCGAGTGGCTGCAGGTCGCGATCGTCGAGCGCGACACCGGCACCGTCTGCGGTGACTGCGCGGTCCGGCTCGACGACCTGCAGCCCCACACCGCCGAGGTCGGCGTCACCCTGGCGCCTGCCGCCCAGGGTCGGGGAATCGCTCGCGAGGCGCTCGGCGCACTCGTCGACTGGCTGTTCGCCGAGGCCGGCCTGCATCGGGTCTTCGCACACGCCGACGACCGGAACGCCACGGTGCACCGGCTCCTCGAGCACCTCGGCTTCCGCCTCGAAGGCCGCCTCGTCGACGCCGACTGGTACAAGCACGAGTGGACGACCCTCCGGATCTACGCCCGGCTCGCGCCGGAGTCACGCCCCACGCGCGACTGATCTGGCAGGCTGCCCGAGTGACGTGGCTGGCTCGGGTGCGCAAGCGCGCAGTGCGCACGATGCCCGAGGGGATCGCTCGCCGACGCCCGAGTGATGCGGTTCGCATCGTCGTCGCGATCGTCCTGCTCATCGCCTTCGCGTTCCACGCCAATCACCCGACGGCGTTCGAGCGCTCGTTCACGCGCGTGTTCACGTCCCTCCCCAGCGATGCCGACACGCTCGTCCTCATCATCTACGACGTGATGGCGCTCTGGGCCGTCGGCCTGCTCGTCGTCGTCGTCCTCCTCCTCCGTCGGTGGCGGCTTGCCCGCGACCTGCTGGTCGCGGGCCTGGCGGCATGGGCGTTCGGGCGGCTCGCGGGCTTCTTCGTCAGCGACACCGACCTCTGGCACGCGTTCAAGGTCGCGTTCGACTTCAGCGACGCGCCGCGCTTCCCACTCGTGCGGGTGGGCGTGGCGGTCGCGATGGTGACGGTGGCGTCACCCCACCTGACGCGCCCGTCGCGGCGCTTCGGCCAGGCGCTCGTCGTGGTGCTCGCGATGACCGCGATGTACCTCGGGCGCGCCTACCCGACCGATCTGCTCGGCGCCATCATCCTCGGCTGGGGTGTCGCCGCGGCGGTCCACTACGCGTTCGGTACTCCCGCAGGGCGTCCGACGGTTGCGCAGGTGAACGGAGCACTGCAGCGACTGGGGATCCCGGCGATCGATCTCTGCCTCGGTCCCGACCAGCCGCTCGGGCGGGCGGTGTTCCTCGCCTCCGATCCCGGCGGTCCACTCAGGATCACCGCGATCGGTCGAGACGAGGCGGATGCCCAGCTGATGTCGCGGGCATGGCGCTTCATCGCGTACAAGGACTCGACCGCAAACCTGTTCCCGACTCGTCGTCAACAGGTGGAGTACGAGGCGTACGTCGCGCTCCTCGCCCGCGACACCGGCGTCAAGGTGCCGTCGATCGTCTTCGCCGGAACGTCCGGTTCGCTCGCGCTGCTCGTCGAGCGGGTCGCGACCGGCGTGCAGCTCCAGGAGATCGACGCGGCCGACGTGAGCGACGCGCTGCTCGACGACATCTGGCACCAGGTCGATGTGCTGCACCACGCGCGCATCGCCCACGGCAAGCTCGACGGACATCACGTCGTCGTCGACCACGCGCACGGAGCGATCGTGGGCTTCGCGCACGCATCGACCAGCGCCGGCGTTCGTCAGTCGGCTGCCGACGTCGCGCAGCTCCTCGCGTCGACTTCTGCGCAGGTCGGTCCCGAGCGCGCCGTCGCGGCGGCGATCCGCGGCATCGGACCGGATGCCGTCGCCACCGCCCTGCCTGTGCTCCAACCGCAAGCCGTCTCGGGCTGGACGCACGATGCGCTGGGCGGACGCAAGGATGCCGACAAAGCCCTCGAGGAGCTCCGGACGGTCGCCGCCGTGGCCGCCGGCGCCGAGGCCCCTCAGCTCCGGTCCCTGTACCGCATCCACCCACGCAGCCTGGTCATGGCAGTTGCGGCGCTGCTCGGCGTCGGGATGCTCCTCAGTCGGGTCGGCGACCCGCAGGTGTTCTGGGACACGGTGAAGAACGCGAACTGGTGGTTCGTCGCTCTTGCGTTCGGTTTCGGGATGCTGACCGACGTCGCGTTCGGCATCACCTTCCTCGGCAACGTCCCGATCCGACTGCGCATCTGGCCGAGCATCGAGCTGCAGTCCGCGCTCTCGTTCTCGAACCTCGCCATTCCGGTGGCAGCCGACACGGCGATGCAGGTGCGCTACCTCCAGCGCAACGGGCTCGATCTGCCCTCCGCGGTCGCGACGGGCGGGATCCTGAGCTCCGTCTCGGAGATCGCGGTCACCGCAGGGCTCTTCGTCGTCGCGCTGTGGCTCTCACCCGATTCGATCGAGTTCGGTCGCATCGACACGAACCAGATCGTCGTCATCGTGCTCATCGCCGCATTCGTACTCGGCGTCGCCGCGGCGATCGTCTTCAGCGTCCGCCGTGTCCGCAAGGCCGTGCTCCCACCGGTGATCCGTGCCGCGCGGAGCATCTGGAGCGCGATCAAGTCCCCCAGCCGACTCGCGCTGCTCATCGTCGGCAACGTCATCGCCCAGATGCTCTACGCCTGCTCACTCCTTGCGTGCCTCCACGCATTCGGGTCGAGCGTCGACTTCTGGACGTTGCTCGCGATCAACCTCGGGATCTCGACGATCGCATCACTCGTCCCCGTCCCGGGCGGCGGCACCGCGGTCTCTGCGGTCGGGCTCGCGGGGATGCTCACCGCCTTCGGCGTCCCTGCCGCGGTCGGATCCGCGGCGGTACTCGCCCACCAGCTCGCCGTCAGCTACCTCCCGGCGATCCCCGGGTGGTTCGCCACCAACGACCTGATCCGCAAGCGGCTGCTCTGACCCTCCCGCTCAGTGCGGGACGAGCCCGCCGTCTGCGATCACGACCTGACCGGTCACGAAGCTCCCGGCATCGGATGCGAGGAACAGGGTCGGTCCGACCATCTCGTCGGGACTCGCGGCGCGTCGCTGGAAGTTCGACGCCGCCATCCGCTCCTGCGCCTCGGGCGGGTTCGCCCGCATCATGTCCGTATCGATGCTTCCCGGCGCGAGCGCGTTCACGCGGATGCCGTCCGGCGCGAAGGCAGCCGCCATCGACCGCGTGAACGACATCAGCGCCGACTTCGCACCCGCGTACATCGCCACCGGAGCGGAGAACAGGAACGCGCCGGCCGAGATCACGTTGACCACCGCGGCGCAGGGGCTCTCGCGCAGGTGCGGCAGCGCCTCTTGGACGAGGAAGACGGGTCCGCGCAGGTTCACGTCGTAGGACTTGGACCACGCCTCGGGCGTGAACGTGCCCAACGGCAGCGTGAGCGCGGTCGCGGCGTTGTTCACCACGATGTCGAGCCGCCCGAACCGTTCGATCGTCTGCGCGACCAGTGGGGCGAGGTCGTCGAGCTCCCCCAGGTGCGTCGGAACGCCGAGTGCCTCACCGCCCATCGCCGTGAGGTGCGCCTCGGTCTCCGCGCACGCGTCGGCCTTCCGGCTCGCCACCACGACTTTTGCGCCCGCGGCCGTGAAGCCCTCCGCGATCGACCGGCCGATCCCGCGCGTCCCGCCCGTGACGATCGCGACGCGACCGGTCAGGTCGAACAACGACTCCAGCTGTGCTCGGTCCATGGCCTCACTCCACTCGATCGGCGAGAATCATCGCATGGCCAACTGGGGCGAGCTGACGACAACAGCACCGGACCTCGCGACGCGGATCGAAGCCCGATTCGGGGCGCACAAGCACGCGATGCTTGCCACGTTGCGCCGAGACGGGTCCCCCCGTCTCAGCGGGATCGAGACGAGCTTCAGGGGCGGCGAGCTCTGGCTCGGGATGATGCCCGACTCCGTGAAGAGCGCCGACCTCCAACGTGATCCCCGGTTCGCGATCCACTGCGCACCGGTAGACCTCGACCTCGCGGACGGTGACGCCAAGCTCTCCGGCCGAGCCATCCGCATCACGGATGAGAACGTCGTCGCCGACTACCTGCGCAGGTTCGAGGAGGACACCGGCCAGGCCCCGCCGGAAGCCGACCTCTTCCGCACCGATCTCGTCGAAGCCTCGATCGTCACCGTCCACGGCGAGGAGCTCGTCATCGACTCCTGGCGCGAAGGTGAAGACCCGACGCAGACTCGGCGCTCATGAAGAGCCGTCTGCTCCGCACCCGCCCGACGCTCGGCGTCCGCGACGTCCCGACGTCCATCGCGTTCTACGAAGACGCCCTCGGCTTCACCGTCGAGACCACCATGGGTGATCCACCCGACTTCGCGCTGCTCGCACGCGATGGCGTCGGACTCGGGCTCGTCGCGGCCGACCCGCCGGCCGTGGCCACGTTTGCCTGCGCCTACTACGACGTCGAGGACGTCGTCGGCCTCCACGATGCGGCGGTCGCGAGCGGTGCCGCCATCGCGTCACCGCTCACCCGGCATCCGTGGGGCAACCACGACTTCGTGGTGCAAGATCCGGACGGACACCTGCTCGCGTTCGGCGAGCGCGACTGAGCAGTCGCGTCACGAGGACCTCACACTCCTCGAACCCACGCCGTACGTCACCTCCCTACGGTCACATGCATGCACGCACTCGCCCACGCTCGCACCCGCGGTCACGCAGCGCTCGTGGTCGCCTTCGTCCTTGCCGCGAGCTGCATCGCCGGCACTGCCGCTGGCGCCACCGAACGCCCGACTCAGCACGTCGGCATCTTCATCCCCCGGGTCACGAATGGCTCGATCGTCAGCACCCCGGCCCAGACCATCGCCGAAGCACGCTCGCTCGGTGTCGAGACGCTCCGCGTCGAGCAGAACCTCAGCGCGCCGATCAGCAGCCAGGCGACGGCGTTCGCCGCAGCCGGGTTCGATCTCGTGTTGACGTTGCGGGCGAGCCCAGCGCCCGGAGCGGCCGGGAAAGCCACCGTCTTCCCCCCGCACACGCCCGAGCACCTCGCGGAGTTCCGCGCGGATCTCGGGCGAACGCTCGACGCAACCCACCCGGCGCTCCTTGCGGTCGAGAACGAGGAGGTCGGAAGTCCCTTCGTATCCGGATCGGTGGACGACTACCTCGCGGAGCTCGCCGCAGCGATCGCAGTGGGCCACGTACACCACGTACCGGTCACCAATGGTGGGATCACCTCGAACACGCTCGCCCTCCTCACGTGGAAGGACCTGCACGACCGCGGGAAGGACGCGTCGGCGGACGACTTCGCCCGACGTGCGTTCGCCGACCCGAAGGACCGCATCGTCCTTGCGGACCTGTTGGCGCCGACGTTCACCGGCCTGCACTCACAGCACCTGACCGATGCGCTCACTCGAGGCACCGAGCTCGTCGCGGCGTACAGGAAGCTCCCGCTCGACTACGTGAACTTCCACTGGTACATCGACGACTCGACGGCGCTGCGCGATTCGGTGACATTCCTCCGGAAGGCGACCGGGCATGACGTCGTGACGCACGAGATCGGTCAACACAGCGTGGATCCGTCCGTGGTGACGAACCACCTCAAGACCCTTGATGACCTGGATCTCCCCTTCGTGATCTGGTTCGACGCCGACGGCATGCCCGCACTCGGCCTCCACGACCAGACCGGCCAGCTCCGCGCGAACGGCGATGCGTTCGCAGGACGCAGCTGAGTCAGTCGCCCACCGCGCCGTCGATGCACTGACGCAGGAGATCGGCATGCCCGTTGTGGCGCGCGTACTCCTCGATCATGTGGACCAGGATCCAGCGCAACGAGACCTCGCTGCCGTTCGGATCTCCTCTCCGCAGACCGACGTCGTCGAGTGACGCCGCGTGCGCGGTGAGCGCAACTGCGGCTTCACACTCCCCGCGCCACGTCGCGAACGCCTCGTCGACGTCCGCGTCGTCGACGTTGTCGAAGTCACCGTCGGGGTCCTCGTCGGAGTAGTAGAACGGTGCCGCGTCGATGTCGCGGCCGAAGCACCGACGGAACCAGTTCCGCTCGACCTCCGCCATGTGCCGTACGAGCCCGATGAGCGACATCGTCGACGGCGGCACTGCGCGCTCCTTGAGCTGCGCATGGGTGAGCCCGGCGCACTTCCATTCGAGCGTCTCGCGGTGGTACTCCAACCACGCCTCGAGCATCGACCGTTCGTCGAGCACGAACGTCGGCTCGGTCCGCTCGCCGCTCACCAGTTCGCTCCGAGCCACTCGATGACGGGACCGAGATCCAGCTGCTCGGCAAACTCCACGAGGTACGGGATCTGGTCGACGTCGTCCATCGCGATCTCCGTACCCCCCGGGAACGTCGGGGCGAGGCGAAAGTAGCGTTCGCCGAGCATCTGGGTGCACTGGTAGTGCGCGATGCCGCTCACGCCATCGAGCAGCAGCCCGAGCAGCGGGCGCACCCACTGCACGTACCCCCAGTCGAGCGAGTCGCCTTCGACATGGACGAGCGAGCGTCCGGTCCCGAGCGAGAGCAGACGCACTTCCGAGAGCTCAGCCCGTTCGTCGGGCGGCACCCGTGCATCCAACACCTGCGCGAGCGCGCACATGCTCGGGTTGGCGGCGAACACACCGCCATCGATGTAGCCGTCCTCGGTCTGGAAGTACGTGGGCGCGGCGCTCGTGTACGTACCGACCTTGTAGGCGAGCTGCACCCCATCGCTGTCGGGACCCGGGAAGTTGTGGAAGATCTTCGGCTTCCAGCTGCGAGCCGTCGGGTCCTCGTTGTCGAGGTCGAAGGCAGGGATCACGACGCGCTTCGTGAGCTCGGCGAGGGTCCGGTCGGCGAAGACGTGGCGGAGCTCGAAGCGGAGGTTCGCGATGTCGTAGTCGGCGCCAAGCACCTTCCCGACGTCCGCGATGTCGTCGAGGACGCTGTCGGCGAACACAGCCGCGCCACGATCGACGTACAGCGCCCGGAGTTGAGCGAGGTCGATTCCGGCCGCGAGCGCAAGTGCGACCAGACCGCCGGTGGACGTGCCCGCGACCAGGTCGACGCGATCCAGCAGGTCGAGACCGGGCTCGGCGGCGAGACGTTGCAAGACGATCGTCGGGACGACGCCGCGGATCCCACCGCCGTCGATGCTGATGATCCGGTCGACGGGCACGATCGCAGGCTACGCGGCTCGCCAGGGCCCGAGGTCGAGGTCCGGATATCGCTCGGCGGTCGCCGCGAGGAGCGCATCGTCCCAGATCGGATGCCCCGGCTCCGGGAAGCCGAAGAGTGCGAGCTCGCGTGGCGTGGACCCTTCGACGAAGGCGACCCAGTCCGGCGAGTTCGCGCGTGACTGGATCGAGTGGAAGCCGACCCAGTCCTGGCCTGCGGCCTTGAAGCTCACGTTGAGCAGGAACCGCGCGGCACCGGGGCGCGTGAGGTCGACCCCCCGGTGGAACACGTCGGGGCGGTACGCGAGGAGCGAGCCACGGATGCCGCCTGCCGGACGTTCGGCGGCGTACAGCTCCGGATCCTGGCTCGGCATGATGAGCGGCGCGGTGGGCACGCGACCGACCGAGTCGCCGATCGGCACCAGATGGGTGGCCGCCGTCCCTTCGTCGACATCCGAGAGGTACAGGAACGTCTCGAGGTGCCACCACGGGGCTCGCGCGACCGCCGGCAGCCACGAGTGGTTGCGGTCGGTGTGCATCGGCTGCTCGTTGTTGGTCTCGCCCGTGTACTTCGCGGTCGCCTGGGCCTGGTAGAGCCGCAGGTCGGTGTCGAGCAAGGCTCGTTCGGCAAAATCGACGATCGCCGGGTGCACGCAGAGGCGGTTCAGTGCGCCCGACCCGCGGAAAGGGAACTCGCCGCGCCAGCGGTGCTGCTCGGGCCGGAAGCCTGGTCCCTCCGCGGGCCAAGTGAACAGCTCGCGCGACTCCGGTGGCGTTCCGAGCCAGCGCCCGCGCTCGGACTCCGGGTCCGCGTGGTACGCCGCGGCGGAGGGAAACATCTCCCAGAGGTCGACCGCCGCGGCGTCGACCTCATCCGACGGCACGAGCCCGTCGACGAGCACCCAGCCGTCGTCGTGCCACGTGGCGATGTCATCATCGTCTGCGAGGTGCATCGCGGCCTTTCGAGATCAGTGCTGCTCGTGATCGGGCAGCGGGAGCAACACGCGCATCGGGTCGATCGTACGGCCCGACACCGGATCTCGGAAGCGGCATCAGGACGCAACCGCATGAGAACATCTTGCATGCAGATCCTCGCCGTCTCGGGCAGCCTCCAGCGCGCGTCGGCGACCACTGGATTGCTCCGGGCGGCGGCGTCATTGGCCCCGGAGGAGTACGAGGTCGTCTTCTCGGTGTCAGTCGGCGCGCTCCCCCACTTCAACCCCGACCTCGTCGACGGTGAAGCGCTCGACCCGGTTCGGACGCTTCGTGCGCAGATCGCGACAGCCGACGGCGTCCTGCACCTGTCAGTTCCGTCGTAGCATTTGGCGGTGCAGGTCCTGGCTCTCGAACCGTATGGCTGGGGCGCCCACTGGGCCGCGCTCCTCGGCCCACACCCCGACTGCTCGCCGGCGCGCGTGGTGCGTCACGATGGCTCCGGACTGCTCCTCGCGACCGCCGAGGGCCCCCTCGCGCTGCAGCTCGCTCGCCGGCTCGATCCGGCCCCGACCGTCGGCGACTGGGTCGCCTACGCCGGCGAGGAGATCGTCGCCGTCCTTCCGCGGACCTCTCTCTTGCGCCGCCGCTCGTCGGGGAGCGACACGGAGCAGGTGCTCGCCGCGAACATCGACATCGTGCTCCTCGTGTGCGGGGTCGATCGACCGCTCAAGGCCGGTCGCATCCACCGCGGCACGACCGTGGCCCGGGACGCTGGCGCGCTCCCGGTCGTCGTGCTGACCAAGGCCGCGATCGGCGGCGGCGACGCGGCCGAGGCGATGGTGGCCCAGATCGAGGAATGGACTCCCGGACTCGACGTCCTCGTGACATCAGCACGCGAGGGCGAAGGGCTCGATGCGCTTCGAGAGCTCGTGCACGGCAACACGGTGACGATGCTCGGTGAGTCGGGTGCCGGGAAGTCGAGTCTCGTGAACGCGCTCATCGGCGCAGGGACGGCAGCCACCGGCGAGGTCCGCGCGAGTGACGCCAAGGGCCGTCACACGACGACAACGCGCGAGCTGCACGTCGTGCCCACCGGCGGCGTGCTGATCGATTCGCCCGGCATCCGTTCCGTCGGCATCTGGACCGACACGACCGCGGTCGCCGACACCTTCGCCGACATCGACGACCTCGCCCTCTCGTGCCGATTCACCGACTGCCACCACGTCACCGAGCCCGGCTGTGCGGTCCTCGACGCGATCGCGTGTGGCGACCTCAGTGCCGACCGGCTCGGAACCTGGCGGATCCTCCATCGCGAGGCCGAGGCATCGACGCGGCGCCGTAAGGGTCGCTGACGCGCTTCGTCAGCCGAGACCAGGCGCGTGCTGTTCGGAGTCGCCGGGTCCGTCGCGTGCTGGCCACCGCACCGCACCCCCACCGGCCGCCTTGGCCTCGTAGAGCGCACGATCAGCCGACTCGAGCACCGCGTCACCGAGCCGCTCGCTGGTGTGCGCGACACCAATGCTGATCCCGACGTGCGCCGGCGCACCGACCACGTGGAACGGCTCTTGGATCGCGACGCGGATGCGCTCGGCAAGGTCGGCTGCCTGCTGCTCCGTCGCCCCCTCACAGAGCACCGCGAACTCGTCACCGCCGAGCCGCGCGACCACGTCGCCCGATCGCACGCAGCCCTGGATCCGTCGAGCGACCGCGCGCAGCAGCTCGTCGCCCGCGTGGTGTCCGAGCACATCGTTGACCGGCTTGAAGCGATCGAGGTCGCAGTAGAGCACGGCGCCCTTGCCGCCGGCACCGAGTGAGTCGAAGAACGCCTTCCGATTCGCAAGTCCGGTCAGCGCGTCGCGGTGCGCCGCGACGTCGAGCAGGCGGACCTGCCGGGTCCAGCGCAGGATCAGCTCGACGAAGTCCTTCGCCGCCTGCATCCCCGACATGTGGTACTCGGGTGGCGGCCCGCCGGCGCGCGTCCAGACGGTGATCAGCGCGTGCGTCTCCGGCGCGTCCAGGAGCACCGGCTCGATCCAGTACGCCCCGAGACCGAGCTCGTCGGCCATCGCTCGTCGGCCGTCGTCGAGCGCCGACAGGTCGGCTCCGTGCTGGGCTTCGCCATCCCGACGGCTCCGCGCCCACGGCGTGTCGGGCGCCTCGTCGACACCCGCGAGCTCCGCCGGGACATCCGTGCCGAGGTGATGGAGACCGTCGTCGTCGGACCACGTGATCGCGACCAGCGATCCGAACACCTTGCGGTTGAACATGTCGAGCACCGGCCGGAGCGCATCTTCCGGCGAGGTGCCGCGCAAGAGACCGAACAGCACCTGGGTAGGTGAGACGTCCGCCGCGCGGCAGTAGGTCGCGAGGAGCCGGTGGGATCCGTCGGACGTCTCCGCACTCGTGAGCTGCATCGGGAGCCAGGATCCGTCGGCGGTCAGCACGCGATACGTCGACCACCCTGGCGGCGCGCCCGGTTCGGAGTGCACGCCGAGATCGAACATCGCGCGCTCGACGTCGTCAGGATGGACGAGGTCGAAGATGCTGCGACCGCACGCCTCGTGTGGCTCCCATCCGGTGACCACTCCTGCAGCCGGGTTCATGTACCGGATGCTCCCGTCGTCGAACACGACGACGATCGCGTCCGCGCTCTCCTCGGCGAGCGATGCGTACAGGGTCGCCAACGAAGCCGCTGCCTCCGCTTCGTCGACGGACCCCATCACTCTCATCCTTCCAGGGTGGGAGCAGCGCTGCGTCGTCGCGGTCCGCGACGGACGCCTCCGTGTCAGCACTGCCTACATTGGCGCGCTCGCCACCCGAGGATCGCGTCGGCGCACCGATACGCTCCGAGACCTTGCTCGACACGCGCTCGACGAGACAGGCGCTCCGCACCCGACAGCGGGCCCGCCGTCACCACCACCTCGAGGATCACGACTGGACCGACTCGGTCTACAAGGCGTACCTCACGGTGATCGGCGTGAGCGTCCCGATCTTCTACCTTGCTCCCCTGCTCGGCGACACGCCGGTCTCATCGGACGTCCTGTCGGAGATCCAGCATCGCGGTCCCGCGATCGTCGGGCTGGTGCTCGCGGTGACCCTCGCGCTCGGGTTGCGCTCGGGAAGCCGCGGCGGGCCGCTCGGTCTCGAGCCGGCCGACGTCACCTACGTGATGCTTGCGCCGGTGGCTCGTGGTCCCGTGCTGCGCAATGCGGCGCTGCGTCAGCTGCGTGGCGTCCTCTACTCCGGCGCGGTCGCGGGCATCATGCTCGGGTACCTCGCCCACCTCCGCCTGCGCGGTGATCTCGTCGAGTGGCTGGTCGCGGCGTGCGCCGTCTGCATCCTCATCGCGATCGCCACCTGGGGTGCCGCGCTGATCGGATCGGGGCTGCGAATCAGCCGCCGAACCGCGACCTTGTTGGGAGTGCTGCTCGTCGCGTGGGCCGGGATCGACATCGGACTCGAGATCACGACCTCGCCGACCTCCCTCCTCGGGCGCATCGGCCTCGCGCCGCTCGACTGGTCACCGGTCGCGATCATCGGCGCGGTGGCCGCGTTCGTCATCCCCGCCGTCGGGCTCGCGGTCATCGGTGGACTGTCACTGGAAGCCGCGCAGCGCCGCGCCGGCCTCGTCGGCCAGCTTCGCTTCGCTGCGACCATGCAGGACGTGCGCACGGTCATGGTGCTGCACCGCCAGCTCAGCCAGGAGCTGCCGCGCGAGACACCGCGCTGGCGCATGCCCGGGCGCATCCCGTCGTTGCTCTGCTGGCAACGAGACTGGCAGGGCGTCGCCCGATGGCCGCTGAGTCGGATCGTGCGATCGTTCGCGCTCGGTGTCATCAGCGGCCTCGCGCTCGCCGCGGTCTGGGAGGGCGCGCTCGCGTTCCTCCTGGTCGCCGGTCCTGCGCTGTTCCTCGTCGGGCTCGACGTCGCCGAGGGTCTCGGCGAGGAGACCGATCACTCCGAACGACCCGCCGGCTACCCCCATCACTGGGGCGACCTGATCCTGCATCACCTGGTCGTGCCGTGGTGCTGCACCGTCGTCGTCCTGGTGGTGACCGTCGGCGTCGTCTTCGCGGTCACCGCATCGACCACGGCGCTCGCCGTCACGGCGCTCGTGCTCGTCCCCGTCGCGATCACGGCGGCGGTGGCTGCGGCCGCCGCGCTGGTGCTCGGAGCTCCGTCGGCCGAGACGACGTCGGGTCTGGGCTTCTCCGATCTCGGGCCGGTGCTGCTCATTGCACGGCAGGTCTTCCCGCCGGTGCTCGTGATCCTCTCGCTCGTACCGGTGGCGATTGCCCAGCAGGACGCCAAGGACCCGGTCGGGGCCGCGTTCGGGTTCGTCCCGATCGCGCTGGTCGTCGTGTTCGGCGTCGGGTTCTGGTTGCGTTCGCGCAGATTGGGAGTCGGATGAACACCACGGAGCCCGTGCTCGTCGCCAGCAACGCGGTGAAGGACTACGGAGACCTCGTCGCGCTCGACGACGTCAGCCTCTCGCTCGCTCCGGGCGAGCTCGTCGCGCTCGTAGGCTCGAACGGCGCCGGGAAGTCGACGTTCATGCGACTCATCGCGGGCCTGCTCGAGCCGACCAGCGGCACGATCGAGATCGAGGGAGAGCCGGCGGGGTCGATCGACGCGCGGGCGAACCTCTCGTACATCGGCGACCAACCCGCCCTCTACGACGACCTGAGCGTCGACGAGCACATCGAGTACGTCCGCCAGCTGCACGGACTCGATGAGCGCCCCAAGTCCGCCGACTTCCTGCTCGACAACTTCGGCCTCGCCGCGCGCGCCGGCGACCTTCCCGCGCGCTTCAGTCGCGGCATGCGGCAGAAGACCGCCCTCCTGCTCGGGCTCATCCGCCCG
>JBBQFJ010000093.1:0-14036 GCA_038321755.1 Acidimicrobiia bacterium
GGTGATCGCCTGGGCAGTCGCGAGGAGGACCGCGACCGCCGCCACGAGCCCCGCGCCCGGGACATGTGATCCGGCCATGGCGCAGACGGCGATGACGACCACAATGACGATGACACGCTCCGGGGCGAGATGCCGTGCAGCCTGCCATTGCAGATCGAGGAACCCGCCGATGAACGACGTGATCGCCGTGGCGAGTGCAAAGAGGTAGAAGGTGTCGAGTTCCTGTCCCGGGTGCGTGACGATGCGGTGGCCGACGACCGAGATGACCACGATGCCGAAGATGAGGGGGAAGTGGCCGAAGGAGAGCATGTCCCGTGCGACTCTCCCGCGATCTTGCGCATCGCTAGCGCGGAGACGGTCCTCGATCACTCTCGGGACGTACGCGAAGTAGATCCACCAGCACACACATGCGAGCGACACCGTGGCGAGCAGTCCAAGGGCGACGCTCACCTCGAGATTGGCCTCGGAGGCGGCAAGTCCCGCGGCGAAGAGCACTTCGCCCAGGGAGATGATCACGAACAGCGAGTGTCGCTCCACGAAGTGAAGCGGGTCGATCTTCCATTGGCTGTCACCCGAGGACCTTCGGCGTGCGGCAACGAGTGCCGAGCCGATGTCGAACGCGGCCACCGCCGACCAGATCACGGTTCGCGGGCCGGGTTCGAAGAAGGCGCCGATCATCAAGAGACACGGTGCGGCCGCGGCGAGTGGCACGTACTGGAGCCACGCCCGCCGCGTGCTCGGCTCCGACCACAATCCGCGGCCCTGAATTGCGAGCGCCCAGAAATTGACGGCGAGATACGCACCTGCGAACTCGAGTCCGGAGCTGCCGTAGGCGTTGGGGATCGCGACCGCCATCAGGAGCGCGAGCGGCACCGCGGCGAGGACGAGGAACTGCGTGACGGCACGACCCTCGAGGTCGATTGCGGTCCCGAGCCAGGTGAATTGCGACCACAGCCACCACACGAGCCAGGCGATGAGCAGACCCCGACCGAAGTCGATGCCGGTGCCTTTGCCGAGCACCGTGGCGACCTGGGCAACCGCGAACACGAAGACCAGGTCCAGGAAGAGCTCGAGGTTCGTCGCGTGGCGCTCGATCGCGTCCCCGACCTGGTCCTCGTTCACCATGTCACCTTCTCATGAGGGCGAATGCGATGTCAGGCCCCTGGCCGAGCGAGCCGGGGAGCCGGATCCGGATCATCGCGAGGTGCTCGAGATCGCGCGCTGCACCAAGGGCGGGGTGGGTCCGGGTCCCACACGCCGCCGTTGAGGCTCATAAGGAGGACGAGTGCGGACCAGGCAGAGCGCTTGTTGCCGCCGGGCTTCGAGGCCACGGTCACAACAGGAGGGAGATCAAAAACATCCGTTTGTCGACCAGCTTCGAATGAACGCTGACGGCACGACAGCGGCCGTGGCGGGACAGGGGGACGCAGCGTGGCGACGGAGTCCGGGGTGCGCAGGGTGGTCTGGCCGCTCGTCATCGCGTTGATGATCGGGACTGCGGTCTTCGTCCCGATCCGCATCATCTACAAGCAGAACCAGACGGTCGAGACGAAGCCGGGCAACGTCGTCATCTCGAACTTCGCGTTCGCGCCGGAGACACTCACGGTACCGGCGGGCACCAAGGTGACGTTCAAGAACGCGGACGGCACGGTGCACACCGCAACCGCGTCCGACCAGTCGTTCGACTCTGGGAAGCTCGACCAGGGTCAGTCGTACTCGGCGACGATCAAGAAGTCGGTCGACTACTTCTGCGACATCCACCAGTACATGACCGCCTCGATCAAGGTCTCGGGCTGAGCCGTGGACATCGTCAAGTTCTTCAACGACCTGACCGCCGGCCACCTCCTCGCTTGGAAGACCGGCGTCGCCTCGCTGATCGTTGCGCTCGCCGCACTCCAGGTCGCGTTGGCCGGACGCTTCTGGGCCGGACGAGGTCTGCGAGTCCCTCGCGACCAGGCGTCGCGCTTCCATCGGTGGAACGGGCGTGCGCTCCTCGTGCTCTCGTTGGGGCTTGGGTACGCCTGTCTCCTGGTGCAGGCCGGGCCGACCGATCCTTTCCGGGTGCTCCTGCACTCTGTGCTCGGCGGCACGCTCTTCCTCCTGCTCGGAGCGAAGCTCTCGGTGCTGCACGTGTTCCGCAACCGACGGAGCTGGCTGCCGTTCCTCGGCATCGCGCTCTTCGTCAACTACATCGCGCTGTGGCTGCTCAGCGCGGGGGACTATGTGACGAAGTCGAGCGACCCGCAGCCGGGCACGTTCCTCTCGACCTGGGTGGTGCTGACGGCGGTCGTGCTGCTCGTCCTGGGCGGGCTCGGTCTCCTGGCGTTCGCTCGGCCGGCAGCTGCCGACACCCCCGAGGCCTGACATCTGCGACGGCGGCGTGCTCGAGGTGCCTCGGCGCGGTCCGAATCCGCTCACCGTGGCGCCATGGTCGCGTTCGCCGTGACGCCGTGAGGGTCATCGCGTCGTTCGCTCAGCCAAGATTCGCCGCAGTGGCAACCCGAGATCATTGCGCCATGCCCTGACCAGGGCCCGGGCGAGCTCGATGCGGCGAGGAGCCACGTCGAGGAGATAGAGAGAGTCGACGAACAGATCTGATGAGAGGTCGTCGTCAACCCGGTAGGCGAAGCGGCAGGTCTCGTCTCGGGTGAGGTCGAAGCCGGCTGATCCGAGCAGATGGTGGATGCGGCGGCCGAGGTCTCGGTGAGGGAACGGCAGCGCCGTGCGTCCGAGGACGGTGAGGAGCGCCGCATAGCGAAGTCGGTCACGGGTTGTGAGCGGGTGATCGGTGGGGATGAGAACGGCCAGCTGGCCGCCGGGGCGCAGGATCCTTGCTGCTTCTCGGGCCATGGCAGCGGGGTCGTCGACGACCATGAAAGACATCGCGGCGATCACTGCGCCCGCGGATCCATCGGCGATTGGCAGCACCTCGGCTCGGGCTGCGACGACAGGCGGACGACCCTTCGAGGGGGCGCGGTCCTTCGAGCGAGCGGTCGTGAGCTCAGCGACGGAGATGTCGACCCCCACCCATCCGGGGAACCGCGCAGCCATGGGTCCGCTCCCGCAGCCGAGGTCCACCGCCACGTCCGTCGAATTGACGCTGCCTGCGATCCAGTCGTAGGGATTCAGGCCACTCGCGGCGAGAGCCTTGGAAAGGAGCTGTTCCGTGATGCCGGCGTGCTCTTCGTGGAAGCTGGCCAGATAAGTGGCCCAATCGGATGTCTTCATCTCGTGACTACGCCGATCATCGACCCTGTGGCAACGGTTCTCGATGTACCGAACGAATTCGCCTGTCGTAGGATTCCTCGGTCATGGAACTCTTGGCCGTCCCGTCAACCTATGCGTCCGGTCGCGAGACGCTGCAACGAGTCGCGACGCACATCCTTGCCCGTCGGCGTGCTGCGCTCTGCGGGAAGTTCGGGCTGCGGGCCACGCCCGGAGGAATCGGGACGCCGGCATGCGGGCCGGACCATGAGGTCGTGCGCATTGCCGGCACCCGCCTCGTCCGCGAGCTCTCCGGTGTGACGGCCCACACGAGCTCTCTCGATCTGTCCACCGCAACGCTGGCGGACTCCGCTGAGTTCGTCGAGGTGAGCCTCGAACCCAAGTTCGAGGCTGGTCACGACACACCGCCGCTCGGGCCGACGGCAGACCCGCTGGGGGTCGACGCCGACGTGGCCGCCGTGGTGGCGGGGTGGTTCGCGTTCGCGTGGGCGACACTCGACCGGACGCTGGCCGAGCTCGGTCCCGGAGCTGACGCCTCGGTCGTGCAACTCTGGCCCGAGCATTTCGACGCCGGCTGCGACGTCGCGCTCGGCGCGGACCAACGTGCCAACCTCGGCGCATCGCCGGGTGACAGCTTCTCGGCGCAGCCGTACCTCTACGTCGGGCCCCGGGACTCCGCCCGGCCGGGCGACCCCGAATACTGGAACGCGCCGTTCGGAGCGGCGCTGGCCTACCAGGACCTTCGGGCAGCACACGATCCGATCGTCACCGGCGTGTCGTTCTTCGTTCGTGGTGTCGACCTGCTCCGGTCGCGCTAGACCGAGCTGGTGGCGAACGATCCGATCGCTGACTATGCGTTGCTCTCCGACTGCCAGGGTTCTGCCCTGGTCGGCCGGAGTGGCTCGATCGACTGGGCGTGTCTCGGACGCTTCGACGCCGGCTCCGTGTTCGCAGAGCTGCTCGGCGAGGGAGCCGGACACTGGCGGATCGCCCCGAGCGCACCGTCCCGGGTGGAACGTGCGTACCTCACCGACACGATGGTGCTGCGGACGACATTTCACACGAACGAGGGGTCGATTGCACTGACCGACGCCATGGTCTTCGGTGCGGGCGAGCACGGCCATCACATCGGGAAGGCTTCGCCCCACGTCATCGTGCGTCGTGTCGAGGGCATCAAAGGGTCGGTCGACATCGAACTGGTGCTCTCGCCTCGTCCCGAGTACGGGCTCACCCAGCCCGTACTCGTGGGCGTTCCCGGTGGCGCCCGCTCGGTGGGCGGCCCGAACGCGTTGGCCTTCTCGTCGGACGTCCCGGTCCAGGTGTCCGGCTCGGATTGCGTCGCGCAGGTGAAGGTTGCGGCGGGTGACGTGTTCCACTTCGCGCTCGCGGTCGAGTCGCCGTGGGGTGACAGGTCGGGCTCGTTGCTCGGCGCCTCCGAGGCGCAGGAGCTGCTCGATGACACGATCGCCGGGTGGCGGTCGTGGTCGGCGCTGCACCAGGGCTACGACGGTCCGTATGCGGAGGAGGTTCGACACAGCGGCCGGGTCTTGCAGGCGCTCACCTACGCGCCCACTGGGGCAGTGGTGGCGGCCCCGACGACGTCACTGCCCGAGACGTTGGGTGGTGCTCGGAACTGGGACTACCGCTACTGCTGGGTGCGGGACGCGAGCTTGACGCTTCAAGCGCTCTGGGTCGCGGCGTGCCCTGACGAGGCCGGTGACTTCTTCCGTTTCCTCGCCACCGCGGCCGGCGGACGCGTGCGACCTGGGGCCGACCTCCAGATTTTGTATGGAGTAGGGGGTGAGCGATTCGTTCCCGAGCATGAGCTTGGCCACCTGGACGGCTATCAGGGGAGTCGTCCGGTCAGAGTCGGGAACGGCGCCTGGGACCAGATTCAGCTCGACGTCTACGGCGAGCTGCTCGATGCCGCGGCACTGTTCGCGGACCAGATCGACGCGTTCGACGATGTCACCGCACGGTTCCTGGTCGACATCGCCGACGCAGCCGCCGCGCGATGGCACGACGCCGACCAGGGGATCTGGGAGGTCCGTGGTCCCCCGCGGCACTTCGTCCACTCGAAGCTCATGTGCTGGGTGGCACTCGATCGTGCAGTTCGACTCGCGCCGATGCTCGATGCCGAGTCGCGGGTGGACTCGTGGTGTACCGCTCGTGACGAGATCCGCCGCGCGATCGAGGACCGGGGGTGGAGTGAGCGTGCCGGCGCGTTCACGCAGTCGTTCGGTAGTGACGCGCTCGACGCATCGACCCTGATGCTCCTGATCACCGGATTCTTGCCCCGGAGCGACGCGAGGATGCAAGCGACGGTCGACGCGATCGCGGAGCGGCTCACCGACGATCGGGGTTTCGTGTACCGCTACCTCGATCCGGATGGCCTCGAGGGAGAGGAAGGGACGTTCGCGATCTGTACTTTCTGGCTCGCGGAGTGTTTCGCTCGACTGGGAGAGACGTCCCGGGCCCGAGCGCTGTTCGAGTCCGTCGCATCGTTCGCGAACGATGTGGGGCTCCTCGCCGAGGAGATCGACCCGACGACCGGCGAGCTCCTCGGGAACTTCCCCCAAGCGTTCACCCACATTGGTCTCGTGAACGCGGCCTGGGCAATCGCAACCGCGGAAGGTGGCGCGGACTCCTCCAACGGCCCGGTGCCGCAGGAACACGGCGCGTGAGCGCTGCCGCAGGCTCCTCGAAGCACGCCACGTTCGACCTCGGAATGCGCACCACCTTCACGGTGACCGCTGCATGACGAAGCATCGAGACAAGGGCCCGGTCAACCACTGGCCGGCGGCTGTGATCGCCGCCGCGACAGTGATCGTCCTCGCAGGCATTGGCGCGCTCTTCGCGCTCACGTCCGACGGAAGCAACGACACCAGCGTCCGTGATCGCCAGGCAGTCGTCGAAGCGCGCGGTGTTCATGTCATGCCCTTCGACCAATCCCAGACGACCCACGTCTTCGAGAAGACCGTGGACGGCGGCACCCAGACGGTGACAGCCAACGATCCGACCGACGCCACCCATATCGCCTTGGTCCGAATGCACCTCGAGCACGAAGCCAGGCTCTTCGCTTCCGGAGACTTCCACGATCCCGCCGCGATCCACGGCGCGCACATGCCCGGACTCGCGGAGCTCGAACGCGGTTCGAGTGAGCTCCGCATCGAGTACCGCGATGCCCCACGCGGCGCGACCATCACGTTCCGGACGACGAAAGCCAAGCTCGCCGTCGCCCTCCATGCCTGGTTCGACGCACAGCTCGCGGACCACGCGCGCATGCCTAGGGTCACCTCCGTGTCCGATGCTCGACATCAGCCTCAACGGATCGGATGCACGGCGTCGGCGTGACTGGCGCTTTCAGGAAGGGACGTGCACCCGCCGTGGTCGAGCCCGCTGGCACTGACAAGACGGCAGCGGCAACCCCGCCAACGGAAGTGCGGGGCGCCTGGCGACGCGTGCTGCGGTTCGTGCTCGGCATCGTGCTCGGCGCGGCGGCGACCTGGGTCGTGGTGGCTGCCTCTGGCGGCCTGAGTGACGCACTGGACGCGCTGCGAAGTGTGGACTGGTGGTGGCTCGTCCCGGCTGCGCTCTTCGAGGCCCTCGCGTACTTTCTGTCGGGACTACGGCTCCGTCGCCTCGCCGGCGAGTCCGCGGTGTCGCCCGCTGCGGCCACGGGCATCGAGCTCGTGGTCAACGGACTCGGGCTCCTGACACCGGCATCTCCGGCGGAAGGTCTCGCGTTCGGGGCGTCCGAGCTGTCCCGTCGTGGTCTCGACCGCCGTCGCATCGGACTCGCACTCGGCTTCTCGCAGTGGTTCAGCCTGCGGGTCTTCCTCCTCGTGAACGCGCTCAACCTGTGCTGGATCGTCGCGACCCGAGACTTCCCGGTGGACTCGACCTGGCCGTTGATCGTCGCACCGGTGATCCTGGTCCTCCTCGCGGTGACTGCGTTCTTGGCGAGCCGGCCCGCCACGATGGAACGCCTCGCCCTCATCGTCGGGGCCGCGCAGTTCTGGAAGGCGCGACCCGATCGGAGCGAGCGTCGAGCCGGTGGCGCCCGCTTTCACGCGGACGCGATCGAGGTCGCCGGTCCTCCTGGTCGCCGAGTCGTGTTGATGGGCCTGTCGGTCGGATCGATGCTCGCGGACATTGCGTGCCTGTACTTCGCCCTCATCGCCGCCCATGCCCACGTCGGCTTCGACATCGCGCTCCTGGCTGCCGGGGCCGCGGCGGCGTCAGCGCTCATCCCGCTCCTGCCCGGCGGACTCGGCGTCGTCGAGGCCATCATCCCCGCCGTCGTGCACTGGTACGGACCTCCGGTCAGTGCCGCACTGGCCGGCGCCCTCGTCTATCGGGCCCTGGGTACCTTCCTCCCGGCCATCGCCGGGGCCGTTGCCGTCGTTGCACTTCGCGCCCGCCGCCCGCCGCGCGAGTCATGAGAATCCTGAGCGGAGTCATGCTGGTTCGCTTCCCGGGGTTCAGGCTCGACGGGTCGGGGTACCCTTGGGGGGTATCAGATGGTGAATGGTGAGGGGGCAACGGGTGCAGGGTTCGCCGGCGGAGAAGCAGCAGGTGCAGGCTCGACTCCGCCGGATCGAGGGCCAGGTCCGGGGTCTGCAGCGGATGGTCGATGACGACGCGTACTGCATCGACATCCTCACGCAGGTCGCCGCGGTGACGCGCGCCCTCCAGAGCGTCGCGATCGGCCTCCTCGACGAACACTTGGGACATTGCGTCCGCGAGGCGATCAACAGCGGTGGCCCCGAGGCCGACGCGAAGATCGCCGAGGCCTCGGCGGCGATCGCGCGCCTCGTGAAGTCGTGAGCTTGCTCGAGGACGTCGCGCGCAGTCTGCGTGCGGCGTTCTGCATGTTCTGGGAGACGCTCGCCCACGACACGGGACGATTCCTGTCAAGCGTGCGGACTGCGGCGCGGGTTGGTTGCTGACACGTAGCGAGCCACGATTCAGGACAGCGTCTTGGCCGCGTGCTCGAGGGATTCGATGACGTGTTGGCGGTTCGCGGCCTTCCCGGCTTCGAACTCGTCGAGGGTGAGTGCGTCGTCTTGGAGTCCGTTGGCGAGGTTGTCGATGACGCAGATGGCTGCATAGCGAATGCCGAGCTCGCCAGCGATGATGCATTCCGAGGCGATCGTCATGCCGACGACGTCCGCGAAGTGGGCGAGCAACTGCACTTCTGCAGGAGTCTCGAATCTCGGTCCGCTCGTCTGCCAATAGGTGCAGTCTTCGACCACGTTGACCAAGGTCGAGTCGTTCCAGGCGTCGATGACGGTTCGCCGCCAGGATGCGTCGAAGCTCGGTACCCGGTGACCGCGCCCGTCGTCGAACATCGAGACGACGTGGTCGAGCGCGATGAAGTCATCAGGCGCGAGCACGTCGCCGATCGATTGCTCGGCTCGCAATCCACCGACCGACCCGACGGCGAGCACGCGGTCGCATCCAGCCGCTTGCAGAGCGCGGAAGTTGGCCGTGTGGTCGATGCGGTGGGGCGGTCGATAGTCGCTGGCCCCGTGGCGCTGGAGGAAGACGTACTCGTGGCCGCCGAGGAGCGTGCCGGACACGCTGCCATCGATGGCGACGTCGAGTGTCCTACCGTCTGCACCGAACGATGAGCCGAGGAGGCTGTGACCCCCCACGATGCCGAGCCGCCCCGGCGAGCGCTCAGCCATCACGCGCAGGGGAACGTGCTGGCGAGGACGTCCCCCTCGATCCGGTAGCGGCGGTATTCCTCGCGGATCGCCTCCGTCGCTGCGGCGAGCGACTCGCCAGAACCGGCGACCTGCATCGTCGGGTCGATGGCGGCGACTGGGTGCCACGCGATCCCCTGGGCATGGACGCAGACCTCCGGCACGAGTGATGCTCGCGACACCGCGAGCCCCGCGTGCGCACTGCCCTGGCGCGCGACGCGTCGAACGACGCGTGCGTCCCGGCTGAGCCCCAGCCCGTCGAGGAGAGCGTGCAGCTCGGGTTCGGCGTTGCCGGCGTCGGAGCCGAGCGTCGCTGCTACGCGCACGCGGAAGCCGAGGTCGAGCGCGAGTCGGATCCCGTCGAGTGCACGGTCGAACATTCCGGTGCCGCGGTGTCGGTCGTGGAGTTCGGGAGTGGAGGAGTCGAGGCTGATGAGCAGCGTCAGCTGCTCGCGGGAGACCCGCTCGAGACGTCGTCGTCGTTCGCCGGTCCAGACCGTGCCGTTCGTGAGAACGGTGGTCGGGAACCCGGCGTCCCTCGCGAGTCGAAGCCGCTCGTCGAGGTCGAGGAGTAGGAACGGCTCACCGCCCGTCAGGTAGAGCTCGGCGAAGCCGCACGCGCGTGCTTCGTCGATGAGCGCGCCGAAGCGGTCGAGGGGAATCACGCGCGGCGCCGCCCTCGGTGACGAGGACACGCAGCAGTAGTCACACGCGAGGTTGCAGTGGAAGTTGGTGTAGATCCAGAGTCGGTAGCCGGGTCGGCGGTCCTCCGGGAGTGCGTCGACGGGGTCGGCGATCCGGCCCCGCACGATCTCCACCTCGTCGGGGTGGACGGCGAGCACCGTGTTGCCCGTCGCGTCGGCCCAGGCGCGCACGTGCTCCACGTCGCGCACACCGTCTACGGGCACGAACACGCGGCTTCCGGCGGCGATCGCGCCGGTGGCTTCGATGAGCTTGATGGTCAGGTCGACAGGCATCGGACCGGGGTTACCAAGTGTCAGCGATCCCTTGCTCGGTCATCGCGTTGGACAGCGTCTCGTAGCCACTCAGCTCGGCGCGCTTCCACTCCCGCAATCCCTCGAGCTCGAGGATGCGCCGATGGTCAGGCACGTCCCAGTCCATCGCGAGGAGACGTTGTACCCAGGCCTCCGCTCGTGCCTCGTCGAGCGTGGGGAGTGCCGTGAAGTTGCAGTGGTTGTAGTGCTCCGACTCCCACACGACCTCGAGCTCGCTCACGGTGCTGTCGCCAGCTGCCGTCAGCGCGCTCCATGTGTTGACCCCGACCGCGGCCGCGTCCGCGACGTCGTCGAGCACTGCCCGGAGCGCGTCGAGGTCGGAACGGCCTGTGTCGCCGTGCTTGCCCACGTCGGAGTCGAAGATGACGAGATCGAGGTCTTCGCTGGTCACCCCTGCTCGCGCGAGGTAGTAGAGCGGGAGGATGCGGGCCTGTCCTGAGTCGCGGGACCCCAACGCCACTCTCTTGCCCTTGAGCGACTCGAGCCCCGAGAGCTCGGAGCCAGCGCGAGCGATCATCAAGCTCGTGAACGTGAGGTCGGTGTCGCGCGTCGCCAGCGCGCGCGCCGCTCCGTCGGTGCGTCGTAGCGATCGGATCCATGCCACGTTCGTGTTCCATGCGATGTCGATGTGGCCGGCGAGAAGGGCGTCGACCTGGCGTTCGTAGTTGAGGTACAGCACGACGTCGATCGGTGTTGGTGTCGGCGCGAAGTAGTCGCGCATCCCCTCCCAGATGGGAACGACGTTCGGAGAGTATGCGACCGCGCCGATGACAAGCTCGTCGTGCTGCTGGCCGGCGGCCATCAGAAGAGATCCATGCCGCAGAGGGCTCGGCCGGCGAAGTCGAAGAGGGCGTCTGACGTGGGTGCCATCACGAACCCGGCGCGGGCGTCGCGGTACGGCCGGTCGATGCCGACGTGCTTCGAGAAGCCGGCACCCCCGGTCACCCGCAGCGCCGTCTCGGTGACGCGCAGCGCAGCCTCGTTGCACGCGGCCTTGGTGGTGAGCACCGCGAGCACGGTGCCGTCGTCGGGTGTGGCAACCCGAGATGCTGTCTCACGCAGCAGTGCCTCGTGGGCCACGAGGTCGCCCCAAGCCTTGGCGAGGTAGGCACGGATCGTCGGCAGCTCGGAGAGGGACGACTGGAGGTGCTCGAACCGCGCACCCGAGGCGTGCGCGATGGCCCGCTCGATCGTCGATCGGGCAAGCCCCAGCGTGACCGCTGCGTTCCCGAGACTGAACCACGGCAACACGACCTGCATCATCAGACCGAAGCCCGACTGCTCGTCGCCGAGCCGGGCGCCCTCGGGCACGTCGACCGAGAGGTGGACGGGTGCGGAGTCGTTCGCCCGCATGCCGAGTCCGTCGAAGCGGTTCGTCACGGTCACGCCGGACGCAGTGCGGTCGACGAGGTAGAGGTTGGAGTCGTTCGGCCCCTCGGCGTCGGCAGCGAGCGTGCTCACGACGTAGACGTCGGCCTCGCTCGCCGAGGTGACCCAGCTCTTCTGCGCGTCGATGTGGACGGTGTCGCCATTGCGTACCGCCCGCGAGACTGGAGCCCAGAAGTGGCTACGTGAGCCGGCTTCGCTGAACGCGAGCGTGGTCAGGGTGCGCCCGGCGGCGAGCTCGGCGAGGAGACCGTCGGCCGCGGGTGGGGGTGCCGCGGCGATGACGATGGCACCGGAGAGATGCATGAGGTAGATCATCGAGGTCGAGCCGCACGCGGCCGCGACCCGCCCGAGCACCTCGACGTAGGCAGACGGTCCGGCCCCGAGCCCTCCGACGTCAGCAGGGAGCGTGAGGCCGAGGAGACCGGCACCGGCGAGTGCCTCGATCGAGGCGCGGGGGAACTTCGCGTCAGCGTCGGCGGCGTCGGCACCGTCGGCGACCACGGGCAGCGCCCGGTCGAGGGCATCGGAGAGCTTGGGATCGAGGGTCAGGCGTGGATCGGACATGGGTGGTCTCCTGGGTAGGGCGCGAGGCAGAGAGAGGTTCGCGGTCTACGAGGCAGCGTGGGGATCTGGATGAGCCAGCGGGCTGCCGGTTGCCGGTCGGCGCATCTCGGCCCCGGCCAGCTCCGCGATGCCGTTGATGAATCCGACCTGGGCCCGGAAGCCGAGGACATGCTCGGCACGGTCGGTGGCGGCGAAGACGTGTCGCACGTCGCCCAGGCGGAATCCGCCCACGACCTCCGGGCGCGACGCGTCGGGCCCGAACGTGTCTGCGAGCGCCTCGGCCAGGTCGAGCACCGTGTGAGGTTCGCCGCTCGCGACGTTGAGCGTGGTCGAGGCGTCGGGGTGCTCGAGCGCGAGCCGGTTGACCCGGGCGACGTCTCGCACGTGCACGAAGTCGCGCCGTTGTTGCCCGTCCTCGAACACTCGTGGCGCCCGGCCGGCTGCCAGCGCGCTGCGAAAGATCGACGCCACTCCGGCGTAGGGCGTGTCGCTCGGCATCCTCGGGCCGTACACATTGTGGTACCGGAGCACGACCACCCGACTGCTGTGCTCACGCCCGTAGCTTGCCGCGAGGTGCTCTTGGTGCAGCTTCGTCGCTGCGTACACGTTGCGCGGATCGACCGGCGCGTCCTCGGGGACGGGTTCGGGCACGAGCACACGCTCACATGACGGGCATCGTGGGTCGTACTCGCCTCGCGCGAGCTGTTCCTCAGCGCGCGGGACCGGGCGCACTCCACCGTGGGCGGCACACCGGTACCGTCCCTCCCCGTAGACGACCATGCTGGAACCGAGTACCACGGGCACCGACAGGTGCGCGTCGTGAAGCGCTCGGAGGAGCAGCGCGGTGCCCAGATCGTTGTCTCGCACGTAGCCGTCGATGTCGGCGAAGTCGACGCCGAGCCCGACCATTGCAGCTTGATGGGAGACCGCGTCGACTCCGACGACCGCATCGGCGAGCGCCTCCTGGTCGGCGAGGTCGGCGAGTCGGAGGTCGACGTCGTCGCGCAGATACGCGGGGCGGCCCGCGTGCGCGCCCGGGTGCAGGCAGTCGAATACCCGCACCTCGTGCCCGTTCGCCACGAGTTCGTCGACCACGTGTGATCCGATGAACCCGGCCCCGCCCGTCACCAACACCCGCATGGCCGCAGTCTCACCCGTGGTCTGCCCGATGGAAGCATCCGGCACCCGCCGTGGATCGGTAGAGTCGGGTATGGAGCCGATCGGTCCCGCCGATCTCCCGACATCGAAGGCGACGCCATCGATGTGGCGATGGCTCCTGGTGATCGTGGTCGTGGTCGTCGGGCTCGTCGCCGGGTTGGTTGCGGTGTCGCTCGACCGCTCCGATGACGAGGCCGGCGGTGTTACCTCCGCCAAGGCCTTCGATCTTCCCGCCCTGCGGACGGTCGATGACCGCGTGCGCCTCGCCGACTTCCGAGGCACGCCCGTCGTGGTGAACTTCTTCGCATCGTGGTGCACGACCTGCGACGCCGAGCTTCCCGAATTCATCACGGTTGCCGAGGAGCGGGCAGGCGCCGTGGCCTTCGTGTTCGTCAACGCCAATGACGATGGCAACGGCACCGCGATGGCAGAGCGCCACGGGCTGTTCGACTATGCAGTCGCGCGCGATCTCGGCGAAGACCGTGACAACGGTCTCTACCGATCGGTCGGTGGCACCCGAGGCATGCCCATCACCGCATTCTTCGATGCCAGCGGTCGGCAGGTCGACGTCCGTTTTGGTGGTCTGACGGCACGTGAGCTGCGCGAGATCATCGACGAGCTGTGACACATGTGTTGGCTGGGCCGACGTCGGTCACCATGCGGTCATGACGGTCGCGCCGATGACCAGTGTCGCGAGTACCTGGATCCCGAGGAGCGCGCGAAGTGCACCGGGCGTGGCCCGTAGCGCCCCGCCAGCGAGCAGCAGCCAGATCGCGAATGGCACCCAGATGCGCTCGACCTCGGCCTTCGACATCCCGGTCAGGTCCGCGATCGCGATGGCTGCGGCAGCACCGCCGACCAAGAGCCACGGGGCGCGACCGCGCAGGCGTGCGAGCGAGTAGCTCCCGACCGGCCCGAGCGTCAGTGCGAGCACCACGAGGTTCACGACGAGGAACACCAGATAGGGCCGATG
>JBBQFJ010000094.1:0-13996 GCA_038321755.1 Acidimicrobiia bacterium
TCACCACCGCGGAGGTCTAGTCCCTCGCCGAGATCGAGCCGCGCGACGTGCTGCTCGCCCGACTGGCCGGTGGCTTCCAGGCCCCGCTCGTGAAGGCGGCCGGTCTGTTCCAGGCCTTCACCCGCAACTTCGCGTACGGCATCAAGGCGTACGTCGACCAGCGCATCGAGGGCGGCGAGGTGCTCGAGGCTCCGGCCGTCGAAGCACCAGCCGTCGAAGCACCGGCTGTCGAAGCAGCGGCCGAGACCGAGGCTCCCGAGGCGGAAGCACCTGCTGCAGAAGCCCCCGAGGCCGAGGCGCCTGCCGCCGACGCCGACCAGACCGACGCTGCCGAGGCCCCCTCGGCAGACGAGACCGAGAACAGCACGGAGGAAAGCTGACATGGCAACCATGGGTACGACAGAGCTGCTGGACGTCTTCAAGAACATGACGGTCCTCGAGCTGAACGAGTTCCTCAAGGCGTTCGAAGAGGAGTTCGGCGTCACCGCTGCTGCTCCGGTGGCCGTCGCCGGTCCCGCCGCGGCTGGTGGTGGCGACGCCGCAGGTGCCGAGGCCGAGAAGGACGAGTTCGACGTCATCCTCACCGCTGCCGGCGACGCCAAGATCCAGGTCATCAAGGAGGTCCGCACGCTCACGAGCCTCGGACTGAAGGAAGCCAAGGACCTGGTCGACGGAGCACCGAAGCCGGTCATCGAGAAGGCCTCGAAGGAAGACGCCGAGAAGGCGAAGGCCCAGCTCGAGGCCGCCGGCGCGAGCGTCGAGCTCAAGTAGTCACCGCACTCTCCGCTCCACCCGCGTGAACGCTGACACCCACGTCCTCGCGAGACGTGGGTGTCGTCGTTGCTTCTCTTTTGAGAGGAACGCATGAGCTCGCCGAACGTCTTGCTGGTGATGACGGATGAGGAGCGGTATCCGCCGCCGTACGAGGGGGCGGAGGTTGCGGCGTTTCGGGCGGAGCAGCTGCCGGCTCGGGCGGCGTTGCGGCGGGACGGGTTGGAGCTGCACCGGCACTACGTCGGTTCGACAGCCTGCTCCCCGAGTCGGGCGACGATGTTCACGGGGCAGTACCCCTCGCTGCACGGGGTCACGAGCACCGACGGCCTGGCGAAGTCGGCGAGCGGTCCCGACGTCTCCTGGCTCGACCCCGACGCGGTGCCCACGCTCGGCGACTACTTCCGGGCGGGCGGGTACCAGTCGCACTATCGGGGCAAGTGGCACGTCTCGGACGCCGATCTGACCATCGCCGGCACCCACGAGCCGTTGCGGTCGAGCGACGGCGACGGCGCGATCGCTCGCGCTGGGCGGGACGCCTACCGGCGGGCCGACCGGCTGGACCCGTACGGGTTCTCGGGGTGGATCGGTCGGGAGCCGCACGGCGCCGACAAGTCGGACTGCGGCGTGGTGCGCGACGGCGTCTTCGCCGAGCAGGTCGTGGAGATGTTCGACGACCTGGGGAGCGCGGAGGGTCCGTGGCTCGCCGTGGCGTCCTTCGTGAACCCGCACGACATCGCGTTCTCCGGCATGGGCTGGGAGCAGATGCTGGCGTTCGGACCGCCCGACGACACGGTGCCGGAGATCCCCGAGGCACCGTCCCAGCAGGACCCCTTCGCCGACCGGCCCGCCTGCCACGAGGAGTTCCTGACGACGTGGCCCGAGCTGCTGTACCCCCAGCCGCCCGACCTCGCGTACCGGCGCCTCTACTACTACCTCCACAAGCTCGTGGACCGGGCGATCGCCCGCACCCTCGACGCGCTCCACGACTCGGGGATGGCCGACGACACGATCGTGGTGTTCACGTCGGACCACGGCGACCTGCTCGGGGCTCACGGTGGCCTGATGCAGAAGTGGTACAACGCGTTCGACGAGGCGACCCGCGTGCCCTTCGTCGTCACCGGCCCGGGCGTCGCGGTCCGTCCCGAGGGAATCGGCATCCCCACGAGCCACGCCGACCTGATCCCGACGCTGCTCGGCCTCGCCGGCATCGACCAGGCCGATGCCGCCGAGAAGGTCGCGCGCCACCACGTCGAGACGCAGACGCTGCCCGGCCGCGACCTCAGCGGTGTGATCACCGGCACGGCCGACCCTGCCTCGGCGCAGACGCCCGTCTACTTCATGACCGAGGACGACGTCACCCGCGGCTCGGTCCAGGTGAACACGTTCACCGGCGCGCCCTACGAGGCCGTCAGCCGCCCCTCCAAGGTCGAGTCCGTCGTGGCCCTCCTCCCCACCGCCCCCGACGGCACCGAAGAGCTCTGGAAGCTCAACCACTACTACGACGCCCTCCCCCAATGGCTCGAAGCCCAGGGCCGCCCCCCCGCCCCGACCCTCGGCCCTGCAACCGAGGAACCCCCACCTTTCTGGGAGCTCCACAACCTCACCGCAGACCCGGAAGAACGCCACAACCTCGCCCCTTCCGTACCGCCCGCCCTCGCGGCGATGCAGACGACGCTCGAGCAGGAGCGCGACCAGAAGCGCCGCCTCCCGCAGCTGACCAACACCCCGACCTGATCCCGCCGCCGCCGAGGGCGAAAGTGCCTGAGGAGGGTCCTTGACCCGCGCGACCCGCCGCCGTAGGGTCACCCCCGCTGGTCACAGACCCCCTCGGGGGTCTGGCCGCTGGCGCGTGTTTGCGGCCGGGCTTCGACGCGTATAGCATGCAGGGAGCCGTGTTGTTCCGCCCCGCCTTTTGCTGACCCCAATTTCGGGTCCGCGCGCGCCCGTGTCCTTCTCTCGCCCTTGCAATTGAGGAGTCGCTAGTGCCTCGTCTCGCGTCCCGCGAACGTCTGTCCTTCTCCAAGCTGCCCGAGGTCCTCGAGCTCCCGGACCTCATCGCCGTCCAGCGCCTCTCGTTCAACCACTTCATCGACGTCGGGATCGCGGAGGTCCTCGCGGACATCTCGCCGATCGAGGACTTCACCGGAACGCTGAAGCTCGAGCTCGCGGACCACGTCTTCGACCCGCCGAAGCACTCCGAGAAGGAGTGCCGCGACAAGGACATGACCTACGCGCGGCCGCTCTTCGTGACCGCCCGGTTCATGAACTCGACGACGGGTGAGATCAAGGAGCAGACCGTCTTCATGGGTGACTTCCCCATGATGACGGCGCGCGGCACGTTCATCATCAACGGCACCGAGCGCATCGTCGTCTCGCAGCTGGTCCGGTCGCCGGGCGTCTACTTCAACATCAGCCCCGACAAGACGCAGCCCGAGAAGGACGTCGTCGACGCCAAGATGATCCCGGGCCGTGGTGCCTGGCTCGAGTTCGAGGTCGACAAGAAGGACATCGTCTACGTCCGCGTCGACCGCAAGCGCAAGCAGCCGGTCACGATCCTGCTCAAGGCGCTCGGCTTCGGCGAGACCGAGGAAGAGCTCCTGTCGCTCATCCTCGACCCGAACGGCGATCCGTACGACTCGATGCGCAACACCCTCGCGAAGGACAACACCGCGAGTGCCGAAGAGGCGTTCATCGACATCTACCGGAAGCTGCGTCCGGGCGAGCCCCCGACGCCGGACTCCGCGCGTCAGCTCATCGAGAACCTCTTCTTCAACCCGAAGCGCTACGACATGGCCAAGGTCGGGCGCCACAAGGTGTCGAAGAAGCTGGCCGACGAGTACAAGAAGCTCCCGCTGTCGAAGTACGAGCTCACGATCCCCAACGCGGATCCCGGAGCCGGCGCGGTCGACTACCAGCTGTCGAAGGCGGACATCCTCGCGACGGTCTCGTACCTCGTGAAGCTGCACTCCAACGACCAGCCCGACGACTACTTCCGCGACGACATCGACCACTTCGGCAACCGCCGGGTGCGCTCGGTGGGCGAGCTGATCCAGAACCAGGTCCGGGTCGGGCTCTCTCGCATGGAGCGCGTCGTGCGCGAGCGCATGACGACCCAGGACGTCGAGGCCATCACCCCGCAGACGCTCATCAACATCCGTCCGGTCGTGGCGGCCATCAAGGAGTTCTTCGGCTCCAGCCAGCTCAGCCAGTTCATGGACCAGACGAACCCGCTGGCCGGCCTCACCCACAAGCGTCGTCTGTCGGCCCTCGGGCCCGGCGGTCTGTCCCGTGAGCGCGCCGGCTTCGAGGTCCGCGATGTGCACCCCAGCCACTACGGCCGGATGTGCCCGATCGAGACCCCGGAAGGCCCGAACATCGGTCTGATCGGCTACCTGTCGAGCTTCGCTCGGATCAACCGGTTAGGTTTCATCGAGACCCCGTACCGGAAGATGGAGCACGGCAAGGCGACGGGTCGACTCGACTACCTCGCGGCCGACGACGAGGACCGCTACGTCATCGCGCAGGCGAACGCCGTGCTCGACGACAACGGCAAGTTCGTCGACGACCGCGTGCTCGTGCGCGCTCGTCGTGGTGAGCTCGCGTACGTCGACCCGAACGAGGTCGACTACATGGACGTGTCGCCGAAGCAGATCGTCTCGGTCGCGACGGCGCTGATCCCGTTCCTCGAGCACGACGACGCGAACCGCGCGCTCATGGGCGCCAACATGCAACGCCAGGCGGTGCCGGTGCTGCGTCCGACCGCGCCGTTCATCGGGACCGGCGTGGAAGCCCGTGCCGCTCGTGACGCGGGAGACGTGATCCTCGCCGAAGGTGATGGTCGGGTGACCGACGTCGCCGGGGACTCGATCTCGGTCGAGTACGACGGTGGCTCCCGCAAGGGCAAGGTCAACTACGAGCTCTCGAAGTTCGTTCGCTCGAACCAGGGCACCTGCATCAACCAGAAGCCGCTCGTCGACGTCGGCGACGAGATCAAGGAAGGCGACGTCCTTTGTGACGGACCCTCCACGCACCAGGGTGAGCTCGCCCTCGGCAAGAACCTCCTCGTGGCGTTCATGTCGTGGAAGGGCCACAACTTCGAGGACGCGATCGTCCTCTCGGAGCGACTCGTGAAGGACGACGTGCTCACGTCGATCCACATCGAGGAGCACGAGATCGATGCTCGTGACACGAAGCTCGGTGCGGAAGAGATCACCCGCGACATCCCGAACCTCTCCGAGGACATCCTCAAGGACCTCGATGAGAGCGGCGTCATCCGGGTCGGTGCCGAGGTCGGCCCCGGCGACATCCTCGTCGGCAAGGTCACGCCCAAGGGTGAGACCGAGCTCACGCCGGAGGAGCGGCTGCTCCGAGCGATCTTCGGTGAGAAGGCGCGCGAGGTCCGCGACACGTCGCTCAAGGTGCCCCACGGTGAGACCGGCAAGATCATCGCCGTGCGCGAGTTCTCGCGCGAGAAGGGTGACGAGCTGCCCCCGGGTGTGAACCAGCTGGTCCGGGTCTACGTCGGCCAGAAGCGCAAGATCAGCGAGGGCGACAAGCTCGCCGGCCGCCACGGCAACAAGGGCGTCATCTCCAAGATCCTCCCGATCGAGGACATGCCGTTCCTGGCCGACGGCACGCCGGTCGACATCGTGCTCAACCCGCTCGGTGTGCCGAGCCGCATGAACGTGGGTCAGGTGCTCGAAGCGCACCTGGGCTACGCGGCTCGTCACGGCTGGGAAGGCCAGCGCCGTGGTCCGCGCGTCGACACCAAGACGCGACCCCAGACGGAGCCGTCGGTGTGGGTCTCCACCCCGGTGTTCGACGGCGCGCACTGGGACGAGGTCGAGCAGTCGGGTCCGCAGGGGACGATCCTTCGTCTCTTCGAGACGCTGAACCCCGACGGCGACGACGGCCAGCGCATGGTCGGCAACGACGGCAAGGCGACCCTGTACGACGGCCGCACCGGTGAGCCGTTCGACGGTCCCGTGACGGTCGGCTACTCGTACATCCTGAAGCTGTCGCACCTCGTGGACGACAAGATCCACGCACGCTCGACCGGCCCGTACTCGATGATCACGCAGCAGCCGCTGGGTGGGAAGGCGCAGTTCGGTGGTCAGCGCTTCGGTGAGATGGAGGTGTGGGCCCTCGAGGCCTACGGCGCCGCGTACGCGCTGCAGGAGATCCTCACCATCAAGTCCGACGACGTCCTCGGCCGTGTGAAGGTGTACGAGGCGATCGTCAAGGGCGAGAACATCCCGGAACCCGGCATCCCCGAGAGCTTCAAGGTGCTCATCAAGGAGATGCAGGCCCTCTGCCTCAACGTCCGCGTGATGAACGAGGACGGGCAGGAGGTCGAGATCCGTGAGCTCGACGAGGACGCCTTCCGTACGACGGAGGCGCTCGGCATCGATCTCTCACGGCCGGAGCGCGGGACCGACGAAGAGGACGCAGCGCGCGCGCGGGAGCGCGAGCGCGAGTCCGCACGGTATTGAACAGCTTGGGATCGACCACCGGGCACACCCGTTCGATCTCTCGATCGGGAAGCCAAGCGGGAAGCCATTCGGGAAGTAGGAGCGCGTAGTGCACGACGTGAACGAGTCAGCACGCTTGTCCATCGCGTTGGCGACGGCGGACCAGATCCGCACGTGGTCGAACGGTGAGGTCAAGAAGCCCGAGACGATCAACTACCGCACGTTGAAGCCCGAGAAGGACGGCCTCTTCTGCGAGAAGATCTTCGGGCCGACCAAGGACTGGGAGTGCTACTGCGGCAAGTACAAGCGCGTCCGCTTCAAGGGCATCATCTGTGAGCGCTGTGGCGTCGAGGTCACGCGTTCCAAGGTGCGTCGCGAGCGCATGGGCCACATCGAGCTCGCCGCTCCGGTCACGCACATCTGGTACTTCAAGGGCGTCCCGAGCCGACTCGGGTACCTCCTCGACATCGCACCGAAGAGCCTCGAGAAGGTCATCTACTTCGCGGCCCACCTCATCACGTGGGTCGACGAGGAGAAGCGCCACACCGACCAGCCCGAGCTCGAGGCCGAGATGCAGGCCGAGATCGGTGATCTCGACGCCGAGCTCGAGGGTCGCCTGAAGGCGCGCCACGAGGAGTACGAGAAGGAAGTCGCCGACCTCGAGTCCCGTGGGGGCAAGAAGGTCGACATGGAGCGCGCCGAGAAGGCGTACAACAAGGACGCCGAGGACCTGCGCGCCCGTGGCGACGCGGAGATCTCGCACCTGAAGACGGTGTGGACGACGTTCGCCAAGCTCGCACCGAAGCAGCTCGTCGACGACGAGCGCGTGTGGCGCGAGATCGTCGACCGCTACCAGGAGTACTTCACCGGTGGCATGGGCGCCGAGGCGGTGAAGGACCTCATCTCGCGTCTCGACATGCCGGCCGAGGAGGTCGGGCTCAAGGAGATGATCGCGACCGGCAAGGGCCAGCGGAAGGCCAAGGGCATCAAGCGCCTGAAGGTCATCTCGGCCTTCAACCGGGTCGACGACGAAGGCCGCACGATCAACTCGCCGATGGGCATGGTGCTCGACGCCGTCCCGGTGATCCCACCGGACCTGCGCCCGATGGTGCAGCTCGACGGTGGTCGGTTCGCGACGTCGGACCTCAACGACCTCTACCGGCGCGTCATCAACCGCAACAACCGGCTGAAGCGTCTCCTCGACCTCGGTGCCCCCGAGATCATCATCAACAACGAGAAGCGGATGCTCCAGGAGGCCGTCGACGCGCTGTTCGACAACGGCCGTCGTGGGCGCCCGGTCACGGGCCCCGGCAACCGCGCACTCAAGTCTCTCTCCGACATGCTCAAGGGCAAGCAGGGTCGGTTCCGTCAGAACCTGCTCGGCAAGCGCGTCGACTACTCGGGCCGTTCGGTCATCGTCGTCGGCCCGCAGCTCAAGCTTCGCCAGTGTGGTCTGCCCAAGCAGATGGCGCTCGAGCTGTTCAAGCCGTTCGTCATGAAGCGGCTCGTCGACCTCGAGTACGCGCAGAACATCAAGTCGGCCAAGCGGATGGTGGAGCGCTCGCGTCCGCAGGTGTGGGACGTCCTCGAGGACGTCATCAAGGAGCACCCGGTGTTCCTGAACCGCGCCCCGACGCTGCACCGCCTCGGGATCCAGGCCTTCGAGCCGGTCCTGATCGAGGGCAAGGCCATCCAGATCCACCCGCTCGTCTGCGCGGCGTTCAACGCCGACTTCGACGGCGACCAGATGGCCGTGCACCTCCCGCTGTCCGCGGAGGCGCAGGCCGAGGCCCGGCTGCTGATGCTGTCGGCCCACAACATCCTGTCGCCGGCGCACGGTCGTCCGATCGCCGTGCCCAGCCAGGACATGATCATCGGCGTCTACTACCTCACCGAGGTGGTCGCGGGTGCGCCGGGTGAGGGTCGGATCTTCTCGACCCTCGACGAGGCGATCATGGCCTACGACACGAAGCCGGGCGTCCGCGGTGGCGACACCACCGACGGTTCGGTCTCGATCCACGCGCAGATCAAGGTCCGCATGCCCGCCGGCCGCTTCCCCGCGGAGGAGTTCCCGGCCCGGTTCGACGACAAGGGCAAGGAAGTCAACCCGGGCGCGCTCGTCGTCAAGCGCAACGGTGCGAACGGCCACGGCACGGTGCTCGTCGAGACGACCCTCGGGCGTCTGCTCTTCAACGAGGCGTTCCCGCCGGACTTCCCGTTCCGCGCCGGCGACGACCGCGGCCTGAAGAAGCGTGCGCTGACGGCGGTCGTGGGTGAGCTCGTCGACCGCTACTCGCGTGCCGAGGTGGCCGAGAGCCTCGACAACCTGAAGGCGCTGGGCTTCGAGTTCGCGACCCGCTCCGGGCTCACGATCTCGATCGCCGACGTCAAGACCCCGGTCCAGAAGGCTGCGCTCCTCGAGAAGTTCGAGGGCGAGGCCGACAAGATCGAGCAGAACTTCGACAAGGGGCTGCTCACCGACGACGAGCGTCGTCAGCTCGAGCGTGAGCTGTGGTCCGACGCGACCGACGAGGTCGCCAAGGCCATGGAGACCGAGATGGCCAAGGACCGGTTCAACCCGATCGAGATGATGGTCGGTTCCGGTGCCCGAGGGAACGCGGTGCAGGTGCGTCAGATCGCCGGCATGCGCGGCCTGGTGGCCAACCCGCGTGGTGAGATCATCCCTCGCCCGATCAAGTCGAACTTCCGTGAGGGCCTCTCGGTCCTCGAGTACTTCATCTCCACCCACGGTGCGCGCAAGGGACTGGCTGACACCGCCCTGCGTACCGCCGACTCCGGCTACCTGACCCGTCGACTCGTCGACGTGGCCCAGGAGCTGATCGTCCGCGAGGAGGACTGCGGTTCGACCCGTGGCATCTGGGTCGAGGAGATCAACTCCGAGGGTGACGCATACCGGTACCTGGAGACGAAGCTGCTCGGGCGTTGCCTGCTCGAGCCGGTGAAGCTGACCGACGGCACGGTGCTCGACAAGGACACCGAGCTCGGAGAGGACCACATCGAGGCGCTGGCCCAGGACAAGAAGGTCGACCGGGTGCGAGTCCGGTCCGTCCTGACCTGCGACTCGATCTCGGGCGTGTGTGGCAAGTGCTACGGCACGATGCTCGCCACCGGGAAGCCCGTCGATCTCGGCGAGGCGGTTGGCATCATCGCCGCCCAGTCGATCGGTGAGCCGGGAACCCAGCTCACGATGCGGACCTTCCACACCGGTGGTGTGGCGGGTGACGACATCACGCACGGTCTGCCTCGAGTCGTCGAGCTCTTCGAGGCCCGCACCCCCAAGGGTGCGACGGTCCTCGCCGAGAACTCGGGTGTCGTCCGGATCGGCGAGAACGAGAAGGGCGAGCGCGTCATCATCGTGGTCGGTGACGACGCCGAAGAGGTCGAGTACGTCGTGTCCCGACGGGCCCACCTCTACGCCGGCAGCAAGGGTCCGAAGATCAAGGACGGTGCCGAGGTCACGGCGGGCGACCAGCTCACCGGTGACGACCTCACGCCTCGTGATCCCAAGAAGGTGCTCGAGGTCAAGGGCATCCGGGAGACCCAGCAGTACCTCGTCGACGAGGTACAGAAGGTGTACCGCGAGCAGGGCGTGTCGATCCACGACAAGCACGTCGAGGTGATCATCCGTCAGATGCTGCGACGCGTCGGTGTGTCCGAGCCGGGAGACTCCACCTTCCTGCCCGGCCAGAAGGCCGATGCCCGTGGCTTCGCCGACACGAACCGACGTCTCGTCGAGGAGGGCAAGCAGCCCGCCGAAGGTCGTCCCGAGCTCATGGGGATCACCAAGGCCTCGCTGGCCACCGAGTCGTGGCTGTCTGCTGCGTCGTTCCAGGAGACCACCCGGGTCCTCACCGAAGCGGCGATCGAGGGCAAGGTCGACGGCCTGTTCGGGCTCAAGGAGAATGTGATCATCGGGAAGCTCATCCCGGCCGGTACGGGCATGCCCGCCTACCGCGAGATCGCGACCAACGCTCCGGACTACGAGCCGCTGCCGTTCTACTCCTCGGAGTTCGACGCCGAGCAGATGGCGCAGTACCTGCGGGAGAGCATCGGGAGCGGGGGCGAGGAAGAGCTCGCCGCCACGTCCGGTGTGCTCACGGCGGTGCCTGATGCAGGCGCGGACGTCGAGGACGTCGCTCCCCTCGAAGGGACCGGAACCGGGGAGTGAGACTATTCTCGGTTCTCCCGAACGCCCGGAACCGTCGCACCACGTAACTGGCGAAACCGGAACTGCCGAAGCCCGAACTGCCGAAGCCCGAACTGCCGAAACCCGAACTGCCGAAACCCAAACCGAAGGTCACAGAGTGCCCACGATCCAACAGCTGGTCCGCAAGGGCCGCGAGACCAAGCGAGACAAGTCGAAGACGCCTGCACTCAAGGGCTCCCCACAGCGTCGGGGTGTCTGCACGCGCGTCTACACGACGACTCCGAAGAAGCCGAACTCCGCGCTCCGCAAGGTCGCGCGCGTCCGGCTCACATCGGGCATCGAGGTGACTGCGTACATCCCGGGGATCGGCCACAACCTCCAGGAGCACTCGATCGTGCTCGTGCGTGGCGGTCGCGTGAAGGACCTCCCGGGTGTGCGCTACAAGATCATCCGCGGCGCGCTCGACGCGAGTGGCGTCTCGGATCGCAAGCAGGCCCGCAGCCGCTACGGCGCGAAGCGGGAGGGCTGATCGGATGCCTCGCAAGGGACCCGCACCCCGTCGCGACCTGCTGCCCGACCCGGTCTACCGGTCGGTCGTCGTGACCCAGCTCGTCAACAAGGTGCTGCTCGAGGGCAAACGCTCGATCGCCGAGCGGCTCGTCTACGACGCACTCACCGAGATCGAGACCAAGACCGGTGGCGACCCCGTTCCCACGCTCAAGCGTGCGGTCGAGAACGTCCGCCCGGCCCTCGAGGTCCGCAGCCGCCGCGTCGGTGGTGCGACCTACCAGGTTCCCGTCGAGGTGCGTCCTCGCCGTGCGACCACGCTCGCGATCCGTTGGATCGTCGGCTACTCGCGGCAGCGTCGCGAGAAGACGATGGCGGAGCGTCTCGCCGCCGAGCTGCTCGACGCGAGCAACGGGCTGGGTGCCGCGATCAAGCGCAAGGACGACCTGCAGAAGATGGCGGAGTCGAACAAGGCGTTCGCTCACTATCGGTGGTAGCGGTTTTGGTCCTCTTGTCTTTACTTTCCTGAACGGTCCTGCCCTCCGGGGCGCACCTCGTTTCGTCGCTGCGCCTTGGTCCGCCGAGCCCCTGCTCCCTCGCAAGCTCGGTCGGGTCTTCGACCCGTGTCTCGGCGGAGTCGGCGCAACTGCTCCTCTCCGAGGAGCACCCCTGCGGTCAGGACCTCCCTGGCGCAACCCCGTCCGCGGGAACGTTGCTTCGGGGGGGGTGCGTTCGAACGTTTGTTGACCTGAAGAATCTACGCAGAAGAGAAGAAGAAGCTGATGGCAGACGAGAAGGGCAAGGGCGGGCCGGTTGTTCGGGAGGTTCCGCTCGAGCATGTGCGGAACATCGGGATCATGGCGCACATCGATGCGGGGAAGACCACGACGACGGAGCGCATCCTCTATTACACGGGGCGCACCTACAAGATCGGTGAGGTGCACGAAGGCGCTGCGGTCATGGACTGGATGGTCCAGGAGCAGGAGCGCGGCATCACGATCACCAGCGCGGCGACCACGTGCAAGTGGCGCGACACCTGGATCAACATCATCGACACGCCCGGCCACGTCGACTTCACGGTCGAGGTCGAGCGCTCGCTGCGCGTCCTCGACGGCGCGGTCGCCGTGTTCGACGCGGTCGCCGGCGTCGAGCCGCAGACCGAGACGGTGTGGCGTCAGGCCAACAAGTACAACGTGCCGCGCATGTGCTTCGTCAACAAGATGGACCGCGTCGGTGCCGACTTCTACCGCTGCGTCGACATGATCAAGGACCGCCTCGACGCGACGGTCGCGCTCATCCAGCTGCCGATCGGCGCGGAGAGCGAGTTCCTGGGCGTCATCGACCTGCTCACGATGAAGGCGCTCGTCTGGTCCGACGACCTCGACGAGAGCTACGAGACGCGGGACATCCCGGCGGAGCTCGAGGCGGACGCCGACAAGTGGCGCCACGAGCTCGTCGATGTCGTGAGCCAGTTCGACGAGAACGTGCTCGAGAAGTACGTCGGTGAAGAAGAGATCACCGCCCAGGACCTGCAGACGGCAGTCCGTGCCGCAACGCTCAGCGGTGCGGTCGTCCCGGTGCTGTGCGGCAGCGCGTTCAAGAACAAGGGCGTCCAGACGTTGCTCGACGCGGTCGTCGACTACCTCCCCAGCCCGGTCGACATCCCGCCGGTGCAGGGCGCCGACATGAAGACCGACGAGCCGGTCGAGCGCGCCCCGTCCGACGATGCACCGTTCTCGGCGCTGGCGTTCAAGATCATGAGCGACCCCTACGTCGGAAAGCTCACGTACTTCCGGGTCTACTCCGGCACGTTGAGCGCCGGAAGCCCGCTGCTCAACGCCACCAAGGACAAGAAGGAGCGGGTCGGGCGCATCCTCCAGATGCACGCCAACCACCGCGAGGACAAGGAAGGCGTGTTCACGGGCGACATCGTCGCGGCCGTGGGGCTCAAGAACACCACCACCGGCGACACGCTCTGCGACCCGTCGAAGCCGATCGTGCTCGAGCGCATGGTGTTCCCGGAGCCGGTCATCTCGGTGGCCATCGAGCCGAAGACGAAGATCGACCAGGACAAGCTCGGCAGGGCGCTCAGTGCGCTGTCCGAGGAGGACCCGACGTTCCAGGTCCACACCGACGACGAGACCGGTCAGACGATCATCGGCGGCATGGGCGAGCTGCACCTCGACGTCCTGGTCGACCGCATGATCCGGGAGTTCGCGGTCGCCGCGAACGTCGGGAAGCCACAGGTCGCCTACCGCGAGATGATCACCGCGCCCGTCGAGGACGTCGAGGAGCGCTACATCCGCCAGACGGGTGGGCGTGGCCAGTACGGCCACGTCATCATCAGCCTCGAGCCCACCGGTCCGGGCGGCGGCTACGAGTTCGTCGACAAGGTCAAGGGTGGCGACGTCCCGCGCGAGTACATCTCCTCGGTCGATGCCGGCATCCAGGAAGCGATGGAGGGCGGCGTGATCGCGGGCTACGGCCTCGTCGACATGCGCGCCATCCTCACCGGTGGGTCGTCGCACGATGTCGACTCCAGTGAGATGGCGTTCAAGATCGCCGGCTCGATCGCGTTCAAGAAGGCCGCGAAGCTGGCGCATCCCGTGCTGCTCGAGCCGATCATGCAGGTCGAGGTGGTCACGCCCGAGGACTACATGGGCGATGTCATCGGTGACCTCTCGTCGCGCCGCGGCAAGGTCGAAGGCATGGAGCAGCGTGGCACCTCGCACGTCGTCAATGCCCAAGTGCCGCTCTCAGAGATGTTCGGCTACGCTACTGATCTCCGTTCGCGCACCCAAGGGCGCGCGACGTACACGATGCAGTTCGACTCGTACCAAGAGGTACCGAAGTCGATCTCCGAGGAAATCACCGCCCGGGTCCACGGCGAGTAGCCGCACTCCGGAGTTCGGTACCACCCCCGAAAGGAACAGGGACGTCCCATGGCGAAGGCGAAGTTCGAGCGGACGAAGCCGCATCTGAATATCGGCACGATTGGTCATATTGATCATGGGAAGACGACGCTGACTGCTGCGATCACGAAGGTGTTGTCGGAGAAGAACCCGAACACGAGCTT
>JBBQFJ010000095.1:0-13937 GCA_038321755.1 Acidimicrobiia bacterium
CGAAGCCGGTGACTCCGTGCGCGCCGTTGCGACCGGGCAGCACGACGCGCCCGGGCTCACCGACGCGTTCTTCGCCGATCTCGCGTTCGAGCCCGATCACCGCCACGCGCTCCCCGCGGGAGAGTCGGCGCGGATGGGTGCGCTGCTGAGCAATGCCTACGACGACCTGGTCGAGATCGACCCGGATGTCGTCCTCGTGCTCGGCGACACCAACACGGTGCCGACCTACGGACTCGCGGCACGCCGGTTCGGCGTTCCGGTCGTGCACCTCGAAGCCGGCCTGCGGTCGTTCAACGCGCGCTCGCTCGAGGAAGTCAATCGACGGGTGGTCGCCGCGACGGCGTCCTTGCACCTCGCCCCCACGGAGCTCGCCTCGCGCTTCCTCGGGAACGAGGGCATTCCCGCAGCCCGTCGCCCGGTGGTCGGCAACCCGATCACCGATGTGCTCCGACGTCTCGCGCCACCTCGGCTCGGCCCCGAGGCGCGTCACGGCGCACTCGTGACGGCGCATCGGGCGACCAACGTCGACGATCCCGCGCGGCTCGCGCGCCTCGTCCAGATCGTTCGCGGGCTCGCGCGCGAGCTCGGGTCGGTCAGGTTCCCCGTGCACCCCCGCACGAGGGCGCGACTCGAGGCCTCCGGGACGCTGGCCGAGCTCGCGGCGACGCCGGGGGTCAGCCTCGAGGAGCCGCTCCGCTACCCGGCCATGCTCGACGCGCTCGCCGCGGCGCGCGTGGTGGTGACCGATTCGGGTGGTTTGCAAGAAGAAGCTTCGTGGTTCGGCGTCCCGGTCGTGGTCCTGCGCACGACGACGCCCCGGTGGGAAGGAGTCATCGACCGCACGGCGCGCCTGGTTGGTCTCGACGTCGACCTCGCCCTGGCCGCGGCGGTCGAGCTTGCCGCTCCGATGCTCCAGGCTCGTGCGGCGTCTCAGCCCTGCCCGTACGGAGACGGCCATGTGAGCCCTCGAGTGGTGCGGGCGATCCACGATGCAGACGCGGATGGTCTCCTCGCACTCGACGAGCCTGCCCTCGGTGATGCCCTGCCCGTCGAGCTCCTCGCGGTCGACTCATGACTGCCACCCGACCCGATCGCACCCGCTCCGCCCGAGCCGGGACCGAGCCGGCGGGACCGCTGCCCTCGCGGCTGCAGGTCAGCGCAGTGTCCTTCGACCTCGACGACACACTCTTCCCCCAGGCCGAGTGGTTGGCGGGCGCATGGCGGGCGGTGGCCGATGCAGGCGCTCATGCCGGCGTCGACGGGGCTCGACTCCTGGTCGAGCTCGAGGCGATCGCCGCGCTCGGGTCCGACGGTGGCCAGATCATCGATCGTGCCCTCTACCGGGTCGGAGCCACCGACGTCGCGATCGAGCCGCTGGTCGATGCCTTCCGGACCCACGTTCCTGATCGCCTCACCCCCTACGTGGGCGTGCCCGAGGCGCTCGCTCGACTCGCGGCCCGGGTACCCCTCGCACTGGTGTCCGACGGCGACCCGCTGATCCAGCGCGCCAAGCTCGCGGCGCTCGGGCTCGAGGACCACTTCACGGTGGTGGTCTGGAGCGATGACCACGGCCGTGCGCACCGCAAGCCCGATCCCCTCCCCTTTCGCGTCGCCGTCAACGGGCTGGGCGTTCCCGCGGACGAGGTGGTCCATGTCGGTGACCGTCCCGCAAAGGACGTTGCCGGCGCCGAGGCCGCGGGGCTGCACTCGATCCGCGTCAGGACGGGCGAGTGGGCCACGACACCCGATGACGATCGAGCGCTCGCGTCCTACCCGACCGCGGTCGAGGCCATCGACGCGATCCTGGAGCACGGAGCTCGGAGCTAGTCAGTCCTGCGCCCGGGATCTGGGCCTTCAGGATCTGGATCTCCGCCATCCGAGCGCGCGGCCTGGTGCATCACGATGGCTCGCGCGGTGAACCCGTGCGTCTCGAAGAAGTTCTTCGCCGCACGATGTCCCGGAAGGGCGCGAGCGTCGATCCCGACGCAGTCGGCTGCTCGGCAGAACGCGACGAGGTCGTTGACCATGGACTCCCCGACTCCGATGGCGCGGGCCTCGATCTCCACGAACAGCTCGTGGATGACACCGAGGTGCGAACCGCTGCGCAACGTCTCGATCTCGACGACGCCGTATCCCACGATGACCTGGTCGATCGACCCGACGACCACGAGCCACGCCGCGTCATCGAGCCACTGAGCGAACGCGACGTCGAGTGGCTCGCCCGCTCCTTCGCGCTCGGCCCACAACGCGCCGCCCCGCAGCTCGGTGAGCTCCGCGCGCAGCCAGCGGGCCAACTCGACGACGCGCGTCGCGTCGTCGAGGGTCGCGGTGCGGCAGTGCTCCACGAGTGACTAGCCGGTCTGGCTGAGCTGTTCGATCTTCCCGATGATCGTCGCCCGACCACGATGCGCCGTCTCGTAGACCCGGATCGCCTCGAGCGCCCCGGGTGCGAGGCCTTCGAGCCGATCGACCACCTGGGACGCGGAGAGCTCGTCGTAGTCGGGGATCGCCAGCACGGGGTCGGACCGGTTGCTGCTGGACGGGCTGGGCGCTGCGCGAGTGCCGGGCGCGGCCGACGCCGTCGGGACGTTCGGACCGGTTGGCACACCCGTGAGCCCCTCGGCCGAGGGCGCGGGGCGCGAGGACGGCGGGCGCGAGGACGGCGGGCGAGAGGACGGCGACGCGGGTGGCGCGAGTGGGACGTCGACGCCGAGCGCACCGAGTGCGCCCCCCGCTGCTTCACGCACCTTCCCGAGGCCGTCGGACACGATGCGGAGCACCTGCGGGGCGGCGGCGGCCGCTGAGCTCGCGGCTGCACTGGCAGCCGCGCCGGCGCTCGAGCTGGGATTGACCGTCTCCTGGCCCACGTTCTTGGCCTGGCCCAGGTGCTCTTCGACGGTGCGCTTGCGCTGATCGAACTCGGCACGTCCCCGAGCCACGAAGACCTTGAGGAACGACGGCGCGGTGTCTCGCATGTAGAGCGCCAGCCCGATGGGCCCGTACACGAGGATCTCCTTGGCGCGCTCCACGGTGTCCTTGTCCTCGGCCACGACCTGCTCCTGTCGATCCCGGATGACGACGGGCTCTCGGCGTCCCAGTGTACGAGGCCGCCCGTCCCGTCAGGAGCACCTCCCGGAGGCACGTCGCGCCCGGACGATCCCCACGATCGCCGCTCCGACGAGGCCCAGGCCGCACACGAGCAGCACCCAATCGCCCAGCCGGACGTACGGCGTCTCCCCCGTGGTCGTCGCGATGGTGCCCGTCGTGACCTTGTTCCTGAAGAGCTCGCTGGTGTCCCTGACCTCCCCCGTCGGGTCGATCACCCCGGTGATCCCCGAGATCGAGGCGTGCAGGACCGGACGTGCGGTCTCCGCGGCCCGCATCTGGCTCAGCGCGAGATGTTGCGCCGCGAGTGCCGAGCGCCGGTACGACCGGTTGTTCGTGGAGACGACGATCGCTTGCGCTCCGTCGCGCACGAAATCACGTACGAGGGGCGAGAACGCAGACTCGAAGCAGATGACCGACGCGACCGGGTGGCCGCCCGCGTGGAACATGACCCGACGATCGCCGGCTTCGTAGTCGTACGGGATCTGCTGGAGCTCGCCGATGAACGAGAGCTCGTCGCGCAGCGGGACGAACTCGCCGAACGGGACCAGGTGCTGCTTCGCGTAGATGCCCTGCAGCTTCCCGTCGGGCGAGTAGGCGACGTTGGCGTTGGAGAGGCCACCATCGGCCGTGGGCACCCGGGCGTTCGCCAACACCACGGCGTCGTGCTCACGCGCGACCTTCACGAGCGCGTCGCGGACATCCGGGTTCGTGGTGGGATCCCGCTCCAACGCCGCCTCCGGGAAGACGATGAGGTCGTACTTACCGCGCAGCTGGTCGGCGAGGGCGAGGTGGTGTCGGAAGAGGTAGTCGGACGAGATCTCCGCCGGCGTCAGCGTTCGGTTCTGGTCGTTGCCCTGGAGCAGCGCGAACTTGAGGTGTCCGGTCTCCTGCGGGACGTAACGGGTGAAGCCGGCGATGCCGCTCACCACGAGGAGCGCGACCAGGCCTGCAGCGGCGAACATCCCTGCTCGCCGCTCGTGCCCACGCCGCTCGAGCACGAGGTCGAGGAGGAGCGCATTTACCGCGACGACGACGAACGAGACCAGGGCGACGCCACCGAACGATGCCAGGGCCCGCGCCCACGATGCATCATGCAGCGCCACGCCGAGCTCACCCCACGGCAGGCCTCCGAGTGGGAACCTCGCACGCAGGCCTTCGAGGACCACCCAGCTCGCCGCGATGAGCCACGGTGATCGCAGTCCCCGCCGGTCGAACGCGGCGACGAGCGCACCGGTGCCCGCGAAGAAGGCCGCCTCCCCCAGCACCAGGGGGAGCACAGCTACGGCGCCGAAGTAGCGGGACCAGCCCAGCACGAACGCGAAGAACACGATCCCTGCGACCAGACCGGACCCGGCCGCCCGCGCCGGCGAGGTGTTGCGCCACGACCACAGGAGCGGGACGAGGGCGACGAGGACGAGCAGGCCGAGATCGGCCGCGGGGAACGCGAGACCGAGGAGCAGTCCGGAGATCGCACCGGCCCCGACTCCCGCCCACTTCGTGGGACGGCGCGGCTGGTCTCCCGTATCAGGTTCGGAGGAGAGCTCCGTCAGGCGCAGTCGCGGCAGAGCATGCGCTCCTCGTCGGCGAGCTGGCTGCGCGGGAGGAGCAGGAAGCACGACGAGCAGTGAAACTCGGTCGGGCGCCGCGGCACGATCCGCCCCGGACCGTCACCGAGGTCGGTGCTCTCGGGCTCTTCCTCCTCGAGATCCTCCTCGTCGTCCTCCATCTTGGCGCTGGCCGTCTTCTCCTGGAGGAGCGCATCGAGGGGGGTCTCGACATCGTCGGGGTGCAGCTCCTCGTCGAGGTCGACGACATCGTCGTCGTCCTCGTCGGATCGCTTCGCGCGCGCCGCGTCGACCGGGCCACCCGCCGCCGGCGCGGCGGCCGGGTCGACGAGCACCTCGGCGATCGCACCGTCGATCTCGAGCACGTCGTCGTCGAGGACCTCCACGTCGAGGACCTCCACGTCGATGACCTCGGCGTCGAGGTCGTCGTCCACGACCAGCTCATCGTCGTCTGCTGCCAGGTCATCCGGAGCGAGGTCCTCAGGCGCGAGGTCCTCAGGCGCGAGATCGTCCTCGTCGAGGTCGACGTCGCCTGCTTGCTCGTCCTGGAATGTGTCGTCGGTCATTCACGCTCCCGCGGCCGTCCCGCCGCATCACCGGAGCCGGACAATATCCCGAGCCCTCTGGCCGCACTGGAACCGCGGCCCCCGTCCGAACATTCCCGGCATTCCGCGTCACCCGGCGAGCCGCACCCAGGTGCCCCTCCTCGCTCGTCCTGCCGTACTGCCGTCCTGCCGTACTGCCGACCTGCCGACCTGCCGGCAAGGGGCCCAGGGCGTGGCGAGGGGGCCCAGGAGACCGTTGGGGCCACCGAACGAGCACTGTTTGGCCCAGCCTGCCGGGCAGGCGGGTTATTCCAGCGAGTTTCGTTGGCGTTCTCTACTTGGTCTCCTGGACCCCGGCCACCCGACGGCGTCGTCCGGCGTGAACCGAGCCCTACCGCAGGGAAGCCACCAGTACGCCCGAAGGTTCGCCTCGTGTCAAGCGGGGCTGCGACGGCGTGACCTGCGACGACGCGCGACGCCGCAGGTCAGGGACCCGCAACTTTCTTCTGCGGCACGCTGGCCAGTCGGCGCGCCTCCGCGGCACGCTCGGCGGTGAGCCGCTCGAGGTCGTGATCTTGGTGGTCGACGTAGCGCATCGCTTCGGCGATCGCACGGTGTCCGGCCTGCTCTGCGATGAGGCGATGCATCTCCTGACCGATCACGCGGTACGCGGGGTGGCCTTGCGGTGAGGTCCGCAACTCGAGCAGGTGCACTGCCTCGCGCGCGTTCATCTGCATCACGAAGCGGATGCGGTAGGCGAGGGAGACGGCGTACGGCGCCTCGACCGGCACCTCCATCGCGAGCTCGTCGTGCAGCGCCGCCGAGCGGGCCATCGCATCGTCGAACACCGCGGTGAGACCTGCGTCGTCGATGGCTGCCGGCCGCTCGTAGCCGTGACGCGTCGAGAGCGTCTGCCACTCGATCGTGAGCATGCGATGACGCTGGAGATCGCGGAACGCTCCGTAGTCGCAGAGGACGTCGAAGCGGTATCCCGTGCGCTCGAACGCGCGCCCGGGCTTGTGGCGGCGGTTCACGCGCTCGCCGACATAGGCGCGCAAGAGCGCGACGCGCTCGTCGGTGCCGAGCCGCCGGACCCGCGCGATGAGCTGGTCATCGGGGAGATCGAGGAACGGGTAGCAGATCGCGGCGAGGACCTTGTCCTCGCCCTCAGGATCGAAGTCGGTGAGCGTGACCCCAGGCCGATCCTCGGGGACCTCGTCCGTGAAGACCCGGGCGGCGACGGCTTCGGTGGCGGTGCGCGTCTCCTCGAAGTACTGGCTCCAGGCGAGGCCCCGATCGGGTCGGTCGACGCGCGTGAGGAACGACGGGATCACCTTGCGGAGCTCATCGAGCATCAGCGCTGCGTACGAACGCGCCTCCGGGAGCGGATGCGCTCGCATCCGCAGCAGGAGCTGCTCATAGCCCTGGCCGGTGCCGTAGATGCCGACGTTCGACAGCGTGGCGGCCGGGAGGATGCCGCGCGCCGCATCGCACGCCTTGGCCTTGATCGTCTGCTTGTAGACGAAGTCCGAGTCGTCGGGGGACTTGGGGAACTGCTCGCGGGCCCAGTCGGACAAGCGCGGCAGGCACGCCGCGTACGCGTCGAACAGCGCGTCGAGATCGCCGACGTAGCGCGCGCCGAGGCGCGACTGGAGGATCGCCGGCGGCCGGAGGAACCGGTAGAGGCCACCCAGGCGCGTGTCGTACGGGATGTAGCGCGTCGACTGCTCGAGGTACGCCATGAGGCGACCCCACTCGAGCACCTTCGTCAGGACGTTGGACGACTGTTCGCACGCGAGGTGGACGCCGCCGAGCTGCGCAACCGAGTCGTCGCCGTATTCGAAGAACACGCGGTCGTACAGCTCTTCTGCGCGCCGCAGTCCGATCGTGGCGTCGACCGTGAGGTCCCCGGTGAGGTCGAGGTCGGCGACGAACTCGTCGAGGAACAGTCGGCGCAGGCTCTTCGAGCTGCGCGAGTAGCGAGCGAAGAGCGCGCCCTTGACCACCTCGGGAAGGTTCACCAGCGCGAACACCGGTCCGTCGAGGTTGGTGAAGTAGGGCCGGAGCGTCGCCTCCTCTTGGGGGGTGAAGCGCTCGGCGACGTAGTGCATGCTCGGTCCCGGATGTGCCTCGGCGACGGACGGAAGGTCGATGGTACCGATGCCTCCCCCGACGCCCGGGGACCCGGCGTCGGGTAGCGCCACGAAGGCGCTCAGACCAGCAGGCGCAACGCTTCCGGAACCACCTCCACGCTCCACCGGGACCGGGGCGGGAAGGCGACGCCGTCGACCTCGGAGCCCGTCGGTGGCTGCACGACCAGGTCGACTCGCCGGCCGCTCGTACCGACGATCCGCGGGTGCGGGACGTGCGTCCCCCCGCCGAGACGACGGCGCATCGCCCGCCGCTCCCCCGGTGCCAGGGCGTACACCTGGACCTCGAGCCGCCCGTCGCCCGGGTGCCCCCGCGGGACGACGTCGCTGCCGTCGAGGTACTGGCCGTTCGCCACGACCACCGACGTCGCGCGACCGTCGTAGAGCAGCCGCCCGTCGACCTCGACCGAGATGACGCGGGACCGCGTCCACGCACGAAGGCGATCCGGGCGCGCGCCCACGACGAGCATGTTGACGGCCAGCTCGCCGGGGAAGCCGTCCCTCTCGCCGGCTCCCGGCCCGCTGATCCGGAGCAGGTCGACCGCCACCTCGAAGTCGCCGCTCGACTGCGTCGTGAGCCCGATGGCCCTCGCGAAGTCGCACGCCGCGTCGGGTACGAACCGGACCAGGGCGCCGGGGCGCCGCTCGATGACCGTCGCGCTGACTGCCGCGAGCTCGGCGTCCCCGCCGTGCGCCACGAGATCAGGGTCACCGGAAGCCGGGATCCCCCACGCGTCGCCCGGACGCATCAGCCGGTGACCACGCTCGCTGCGACGACCACGCCCCGGTGGCACGCGTCCGCCGCCGCGTGCGCGGTGCTCCGCGTCGCCGGGTCGGGCGCCACCTCGGCGAGCTGGCGCAACAGGTCGATGCACTGCTTGATGTGTCGGACGAAGTCGCCACCCGTCAGCTCGTCGTCGTCGAGGACGCGACCGAGGTCGTCGCCCGCGGCCCACTCGTAGGCGTAGGGCGTGAAGCCGGGATCGGGGAGCCGCGTCTCGGGCAGACCGGCCTCGCCCTCATCGGTGGCGAGCGATCGCCGGAGTCGTTCGATGCGACGCGTCCGCTGCGCGATCTTGGAGGTCGGCCATCGCGCCGGTGGCACGGGCGGCGCGCCGTCGGAGCCACGACGTTCGTAGGTGAAGCACGAAACCAGCGCGGCCATCTCGGGCACCTCGAGCCGGTCGAACAAGCCCTCGCGCACCGATTCGGCCAGGAGGAGATCCGTCTCCGTGTAGAGCCGAGCGAGGATCCGGCCCGCGTCCGTGAGCGACCAGCCGTCGAGGTATCCCCAATCCTCGAGGATGCGCCGCACGCGGTCGAGCTGGCGAGCAAGGCTGTCGGTCCGCCCGCGCACGCGCTGCTCGAGCCGGGCCCGGTCACGCTCGAGTCGCACGACGATCCCGGCGGCGCGCACCCGCTCGTCACGCTTCGGATCCTGATCGACGGAGTGTGCCGCGATCTCGGCCTCGAGCTCCTCGATCCGGCTGCTCGTGCTCCGCGCTCGTGGCGCGCGACGCACCTTCACGCGGCGCAACGACTCGAGGACGTTCCGCTGGAACACGCGGTTCCGCGGTGCATATGGCTGGGGCAGCTCCACGCGCCCGACCGAGGCGGGTGGTGTGTCGAAGTCGTCCGGGGCCAGTCGGACAAGGTGCCGGGTCGGCGCGAGCGCGAGGAGGCGGACGGACTCACGACGGGACTCCTGGGCGAGCACGACGACCGTGCCGTTCCGGCCGCCGACCCAGAGGACGTCGCCGGGCACGAGTGCCTCCATCGCCTTCGCGATCCGGCGACCGGCCCCCGCTCCGCGCCGCTCCGCGCCGAGGGAGTCGAGGAGCTTGCGGTACTCGTCGACGTCACCGAGCTCACTCCGCGCGAGCGTTCGCTGCTCCTCGAGCTGGGCGCCCGCCTTGGCGAGCTGCCGCTCGAGCGCGACGACATCGCGATCGGCGTGGAACTGCGCGAACGAGAGGTTCAAGAGATGGTGGGCCTGCTCCGCCGAGTACCGGGCGACCAGGTTCACGGTCATGTTGTAGGTCGGGCGGAACGACGAACGCAGCGCGTCCGTGCGTCGGGCTGCCAATCCGGCGACCTGCTCGAACGGCACCCAGGGACTCCACAGCACCACCGCGTACCCGAACGCGTCGATGCCACGACGTCCGGCTCGCCCGGTCAGCTGCGTGTACTCCCCGGGAGTGAGGAACTCATGGCGCTCACCAGTGAACTTGGTCAACTTCTCGATGACGACGGATCGAGCGGGCATGTTGATCCCGAGCGCGAGCGTCTCGGTCGCGAACACGATCTTGACCAGCCCGGCCGAGAAGGCCTCTTCGACGGCTTCCTTCATCGGCGGCACCATCCCGGCGTGGTGCGCGGCGAGCCCGACCTCGAGGCCGGCGAGCCAGCGGTCGTACCCGAGGACGGTGAGGTCGTTGTGCGTCAGGCTGCGGACATGCCGCTCGACGATCTCACGGATCGCGGTTCGTTCCGCCTGCGTCGTGAGTCGGACGCCGGCCGCCAGGCACTGCTCCACGGACTGGTCGCAGCCCTTCCGACTGAAGACGAACACGATCGCCGGCAGCATGTCCTCGCTGGCGAGCAGCTCGGCGACCTCGACCCGTCCCGGGGTCTGCAGCCGTCGACTGGCGCGGGGGGTGCCCTTCGGCCCTCGACCGACGCGTCGGTCCAGTCGTGCGGCCTCGGGGTTCGGGTGCAGATCATCGTCACGGCCGACGAAGGTCGGGAGGAGGTGCAGTGCGTCGACGTCGCGCTCCCCGACCAAGTAGCGGTGATGCAGCTCGACCGGGCGTCGCTCCTCGATCACCGGCGTCGTCGCCCCGCGCACGGTCTCGATCCACGCCGCGAACTCCTCGGCGTTCGACACCGTGGCCGAGAGGCAGACCAGATCGACCTCGGGAGGCAGGTGGACGATCACCTCTTCCCACACCGCGCCGCGGTACCTGTCCTGGAGGTAGTGCACTTCGTCGAGCACGACAGAGTCGAGGCCGTCCAACGCCGGCGACGCGGCGTAGATCATGTTGCGGAGCACCTCGGTCGTCATCACGACCACGGGCGCATCGCCGTTCACCGAGTTGTCGCCGGTCAGCAGCCCGACGCGATCTCGCCCGTGCACGCGCGCGAGATCGCCGAACTTCTGGTTCGAGAGCGCCTTGAGAGGCGTCGTGTAGAAGGCCTTGCCGCCGCGAGCCAACGCTCGAGCAATCGCATACTCGGCGACCACCGTCTTCCCCGAACCCGTGGGTGCCGCGACGAGCACCGAACGCCCGGCGTCGAGCGCATCGAGCGCTCGGCGTTGGAAGTCGTCGAGCGGGAATCCGAGGCTCGCCTCGAAGTCGCCGCGCATCCCCATCTCCGGCATCCCCATTCCCGGCATCCCCATCTCCGGCATTTGGGTGTCCGCGGTCAGGGTGCCGGCGTCGTCGGCACCGTCGTGTCCGTCGGCAGGCTCGTGACCTCGGGCGGCGTGGAGGACTGGGTGATCGTCGGCGACGACGGCACCGAGTCCGAACCGTCGTCGGGCCGGAAGAGCCACAGGAGGACGCCGGTGACCGCGAGGATCGCAACCACCGCGAGGACGGCCACGACGACCTCGCGACGATCACGCTTCGGCTGGAACGTCTCGCGACGACGGGTGGGCGTCATCGTTTCAGGATCCTCCCGATCACGATGCTCCCCTCGTAGAAGATGCACATCGGTACGGCCATGAAGAAGAGCGAATATGGGTCTTGGCTCGGCGTGATCACGGCGGCGAACACGAAGATCAGGACGATCGCCCACCGGCGGAAGTCGCGGAGCTGTTGGGTCTTGAGGACTCGGGCGATCAGCAGGAACACGAGGATCACCGGGAACTCGAAGGCGAGCCCGAACGCGAGGAGCATCAGGGCGACGAGCCCGATGTACTTGTCGGCCGTGAGGAGTGGACGCTGCTCCTGACCGCCGACGTTCAACAGGAACTTCAACGCCTCGGGGAGTGTGAGCATCGCCACCAGTGCGCCGAGCACGAACAGCACGATGGACGCGATGAGGAATGGAACCGCGTACTTCTTCTCTTTCGGGTTCAGTCCTGGCGTGATGAAGCGCCAGAGCTGCCACAGCAGGAACGGGAGCGCGATCACGATCCCGCCGTACGTCGCCACCTTCAGCCGCGTGACGAACGCGTCGAGCGGTCCTGTGAACACGAACGTGTTCGAGCTCCCGCGGTCGGTCGCATCCGTGTAGTACTTCAGGAAGAAGCGGATGATGTCGGGCGAGAACCAATAGCAGAGGGCGACCGTGCCCGCGAGCACGACGATCGACCACATGATCCGTCGTCGGAGCTCGGTGAGGTGCTCGACGACCGTCATCTGGCCGCCGGACGGTTCCGGAGTCACGATGCGCTACGCGCTCGTCTCGGGGTCCGTGGTCGCCGTCCCCGGGCGCTCGATGGGCGTCGCATCGGACGACACCTCGGACGAATGGGGCTCGGTCGGCGGGACCTCGGAGCTCGCGGCATCGATGACGTCCGCATCCGACATCCCGGAGTCGATGACATCGGTGTCCGGGACCACGGCTTTCGGGGGCAGCATCGGGGCCGGCTCGGCTCCCGCAGATGCATCTCCTGCCGACGCATCGTCCGAGAACACGTCGTGCATGTCACGGCTCATCGTCTGCTGGAACTGGCGGAACTCCTTCATCGCCCGCCCGACCTGGCGACCGACCTCGGGCAGCTTGTTCGGCCCGAAGACGAGCAGCGCGATGACGAGCACCACCAAGATCTCGGCTGGACCGAGCTGCACGGGCTTCCCTTCGCGCTGAGGACGCTCGATCGTATCGCCCGGCCCCTGAGAGCCTTGATCGGGTCTACGTCTCGCGAGTCCCGGCGTCGAGGGCATCGGCCCAGTCGTCGCGGCTGAGCAGCAGGTGGAAGTCGAGGAGATCGTCGGGGGTGAGCGCTGGCCCTCTGCGCCGCTCGGTCAGCTCGGCCGGGAGGTGCCACACCTCTTCGGTGCACCCCGCCTGGCGGAGCAGGGCACAGATGGCCGGGCTCGCCTGATGGAACGCAGCCGTCGCGCACGTGGGGCACCGGAACCGGTAGGCACCGGCTCCGTCCGCCGCACAGGTGCGGACGATCACGTCATCGGGTCCCAGCCGGACCCCACCGCATCGAGGACATTCCGCTTTGATCGAAGTCACAACCTGTGGATCGGCGCCCCAGAGGGCCTGCTTGAGCCAAGATGAGCGGAATCCGAAGGCCCCGACCGGGTCCCCCAGGGCCTCCACGAGCGACTCCCGAGCAGCCAGCAACCACGCGAGGATCGGTTTCCGTGTCCCCCATCACGTTCGCCCATCGGGGCGCCCGCGCCGACCTGCCCGAGAACACGATCCCGGCGTTCCGCCACGCGCTCGAGCACGGAGCGCGTGGGCTCGAGACCGACGCCCACCGCTCCGCCGACGGCGATGTCGTCCTCGTCCACGACGAACGATTCCGTACCCGACTCGCCGGCATCCTCCCCTGGCACGCGCGCGTCTCGGAGACCTCGGCCGAGCGGCTCGGGCGCCACCACGACGTCCCCCGACTGGTCGACCTCTACGAGGCGCTCGGCACCGACTACGAGCTGTCGATCGATCTCAAGGCACCCGACATCGGCCAGCAGATCGTCGAGCTCGCGCGTGAGCACGGGGACCCGCGACGCTTGTGGCTCTGCTCCGCGTCGACGCGACGCCTCAAGGCGATCCGCGCCATGTCGTCCGAGGCGCGGTTGGTCCACAGCCAGGGTCGCGGGCGGGTCCCCGCCGCGATCGAACGGCATGCCGCCGACCTCGCCGCGGCAGGCATCGACGCGATGAACATGCACCACAGCGAATGGAGCCGAGGACTCGTGGCGTTGTTCCACCGCTTCGACGTGCAAGCGTTCGCGTGGGACGTCCAAGAGGTGCGCCATCTCCGCTCGATGCTTCGCATCGGTGTTGATGCGGTCTACTGCGACCACGTCGATCGGATGGTGGCGACGGTCGCGGAGTGGACGACCGACGGCGACGACGGCCCGACGGTTCCTGGAGCGGACGGTTCCGAGAACGGATGACGCCTAGAGCAGTCCGATGCTCGAGGGTGGCCAGATCCGCACGAACACGCGGCCGATGAGCGTGTCCTCATCGACCGGTCCGAACACGCGGGAGTCCTTCGACGCCTCGCGGTTGTCACCCATCATGAACAAGCGACCCTTGGGCACCACGCATCCGGGGACACCCGACGCCGGCGCACCGCAGCCGGGCGGCACGTCGGTGAAGGTCGTCTCGACGCCCTTGGGCAGATAGGGCTCGCTGAGCTCACGCCCGTTGATGAGGATCCCGCCCGTGTCGTCGCCGGTCACCGTGTCCCCAGGCAGGCCGACGACCCGCTTGACGAGGTCCTGGATGTCGCCGGAACGCGCGAGCGGCGGTGCTTCGAACACGATGATGTCGCCACGGTTCACGTCGTGCAGGTCGTACGAGAGCTTGTTGACGAGGACCCGATCGCCGACCTGCAGCGTCGGGGTCATGGACTCGGACGGGATGTAGAAGGCCTG
>JBBQFJ010000096.1:0-13778 GCA_038321755.1 Acidimicrobiia bacterium
GGCTGCCGCAGGGCGCGATGATCAAGCTCTACTTCGGCGGGGACGCGGGGTACGTGACCAGCGTCGGTCAGCAACGCGGCGGGACGACGTTCGGTCTGCCGCCCACCGTCACGGCGCTCGATGCCTATTGCGAGCTGCTCGAGGGCTGCGACCTGCCGTGGTCGGTCGCGGTGATCGGTGGCGACCTCCTGGCCTCCCCCGTCGCGAAGCTCGCCCTCGAGCGCGGCGCGCACTTGCACGTCGGCCTCGAGGACTACGCCGGCGACGAGCAACCCACGAACGTCGAGCTGGTCGAGCGCGCGGCCGCGCTCTGCGCGGACGTCGGGCGCCCGCTCGCGTCGTGCGACGAGTCGACCGAGATCCTGGATCTTCCCCGCCGCGGCCCGGAGCCCCCCGACCACGCCGACGTCGACGCGTAGTCCCACCCGTCAGATGCCGGTGCGGGCCTCCACACGTCCGTCGGCGATCGCCTGGCGGTGCGCCTCGTAGTCGAGGTGGTTCTGGTCGGCGTAGCGGCAGGCGAACTCCGTGATCGCGTCGTCGAACACCGCGCCCTTGCCCAGATACGCCGCGATCGCGATGGGTGACCCGGAGCGCGCGTGTGCTCGGGCCAGCGTCCACGCGCAGGTCGTGGCGTAGAACACGAGCGACCGCGGCGTCATTCGTGCGGGATCGACCGAGCCTTTGCCGTCGCGGAGCTGCCGCCAGTAGTAGTGCCGGTCCTCGACCAGCGCGTCGCTCCACCCGAGGAAGATGTCGCTCGCGGCCTGCATGAGGCGCTGGCCCTCCACGACGCGACGGCCGTGGTGCCGGTACTCGCTCGCGGGCAGCCAGCGTTCGAGCACCGAGGCGCTCGCCTCCTTGAGCTGCAGGAAGAGGGGGTCGCCGTGCTCGCGGCCGAGCAGGAGCCCGATGTAGCACCGGGTCCCGACGCTGCCGACCCCGACGATCTTGCGCGCGGTGTCGGCGACCTCGTAGCGGTCGAGGAGCACGTGCAGCTCGTCGGACACGGACTCGCGGTAGCTCTGGAAGACCACGTCGACCGCCTTGCCGATGGTGGCGGCGTCGAGCTCCTCGGCGAGCTCCTCCAAGCGAACGACACCCGGCGGGTCGCTGACGATGCGGTAGCCGGCGTCGGTCAGGGTGGCGAGCTTCTCCAGCGCTTGTTCGCTGCCTCGCCCCTGGGCCTTGGCGACGACGCGCTGCGCTCGCTTCGCATAGATCCCGCGGTCGACCTCGTCGATCTGGACCAGCAACCGGTCGACGTCGAGGCGCTCGTACCAGACGTCGAGTGACCCTTCGCCGGCGAAGACCGCCATCGCCTCGCGATAGCGCCGCGCGCACGCGCCCGCCGCGGCGCGGCCCTCGTCGCTGCTGAAGCCACGGTCGCGCGCCGCGACGATCACGCTCGCGGCGAGGCGCTTGACATCCCACTCCCACGGTCCGGGCAGCGTCTCGTCGAAGTCGTTGACGTCGAAGACGAGCCGTCGGTCGGGCGAGCGATAGAGGCCGAAGTTCATGAGGTGGGCGTCGCCGCACAGCTGCACGGTGATCCCGGTCGACGGCGAGCCCGCGAGGTCTGCGGCCATGATCGCCGCCGCGCCCCGATAGAACGAGAACGCGCTCACGCCCATGCGCCCGTGTCGAATCGGCACGAGGGAGGGCTCCCGGGTCGCGTCCTGCTCACCGAGCAGCGCGACCGGATCGAGCCGGTCGGCCGCCGGCTTCCAGTCGCCGTGACTGCGGCGCGGCGTCTGCTTGCGCGCCTCCCGGCCGAGCGCCGCGCCGTCCGTCGTGTCCTCCGCTGTCGTGTCACCCATGGCCGTCATGCGCTACGGCCGCTCGAGGTGTGGGACGCCCTCGGGGAAGTTGAACTCGATCCAACCGCGGCCGGTCCGGCCGTCGGGCGTGTCGAAGGTGCAGACGGCGCGCGGGAAGCGCGACTCCTTGCCCTCGCCGGACACGAGCAGCACTGGTGCCTGCAGCTCTGCCTTCCACGCGAGCTCGAGGTCTCCCACTGTGAGCGTCCCCCGCTGGGGCAGCTCCTCGTCGTCGAGGTCGTACGTGACCTTGACATCCTGCACCGGGTGGAGCGCCACGTCGGGCGTGATGACGTAGCCCGTCTGGAAGATGTCGACCTTCGGCACGATCGACCGCGCGGTGTGCCACCAGGTGCCGTCGTCGAGGCGGCCGGAGCACCACACCCAACCGAACTGCCACCAATCGCGCACCCCCCACGAGTGGTCGCGCTGGCCGGGACAGTGCACGTCGATGCGCTCGCCGCCGATCGTCACCTGACCCGTGACCCACGCCGACTGCTCGAACCGCGTCGTCGCGGTGTACATGAACGGTGCCGCCACACCTTCCCAAGTGAGGTCGAGGCTCACCGCGACGTCGTGACCCTGCTCGGCATGGAACGCGTCGGCCGGGTTCGCGAGCGCGATGCCCGTCCCCTCCGTCGTGATGTGGTACTTGCGGAGCGGCTCGACCGGGTCCCAGGAGCCGCGCACCCGCGGGGATGCGACCTCGACGCGGCCGTGCGCCGCGTCGGATGCCGCGCGGTCGGGCGCCGGAACCGCGTGGTCGCGGATCACGACGAGCGGTTGGCCCGGGCGCACGAGGTACACCCAGTACCAGGCGATCTCCTGGTTCGGGTAGAGCCCGAGGCGCAGGTAGCCGCCGTAGCTCCCGTCGGCCGCGGCGAAGTCGTGGTACCACGACTCCCCCCACAGCAGATCGGTGCCCGGCAGGTGCCGTCCCTCGTCAGCTGGCTTCAGCGCCATGGTCTCGCTCCCTTCGAAGCGTGCGAACTCTGGTGCCCAAGGTGTTTTTGCGTCGGAAACACCCGCTCAGGAGATGCTGACCGACGCCAAAACACCTTGGTTCTCAGAGCCGGTCGGGGTTGAGGAGTGCGTCGGTGCCGCCGTCGACGAAGAGCACCGAGCCCGTCGTCCACGACGAGAGTGGCGACAGCAGGAACCACACCGCTTCGGCGATCTCGTCCTTCTCGCCCCAGCGGTCGAGCGGGACGGGGAAGCTCTTGATGAGGTCGCCCGTCACCGGGTGCTCCAGCGCGGCGGCAGTGAGCGGCGTGTGCACGGGACCGGGTGCGACGCCGTTGATGCGGACGCCCGGCGCCCACTCGACCGCGAGGCGGCGGAGCTTGCGGCCGAGTGCCAGCTTCCCGTGGGCGTACACCGTCTCGCCGTGCACTCCCTCGCTCGCCGCCACCGCGGCGCCCTCGTCGCCGGCGAGGCAGGCGTCGACGAGCGTCGGGTCTTCGACCGGCATCGCGGTCGCGGAGTTCGACACGATCGCGAGTGCGGCGCGCAGCTCGCCGTCGACCAGCCGGTCATGCAGTCCCTCGAGCAGCTCCACGGCACCGAAGTAGTTGATGCGCACCACCATCGAGGACGGCGCGCTCGTGCTCCCGCCGATGCCGGCAGCCACGACGAGTCCGTCGAGCGAACCGTCGCACTGCTCCCCGACCGCGGCGACCGCCGCAGCCCGACCGTCGGGACTCGCGAGATCGGCGACCACCTCGGCATCACGCACGTCGACGCCGATCACCCGGTGGCCCGCGGCCTCGATCCGTCGACGGATGGCACCACCGATCCCACCGGCCGAGCCCGTGACCGCGACGACACCCATGGCGCTCCCCTTGCTCACTCGGCCCACCGGAAAGGAGTCCGACGCTACCCTGACGAGGCGTCAGATGACGCGTGAGGGGGAGCGACGCATGTTGGATCTGCTGATTCGCGGGGCCGAGGTCATCGACGGCACCGGAGCGCCCCGTCGGCGCGCCGACATCGGCGTCCGGGACGGTCGGATCGTCACGATCCAGCCGGTCGAGGACGGGGCCATCGACGAGGACGCCACCCAGGTCATCGAGGCCGACGGCCTCGTGGTCGCACCCGGCTTCGTCGACATCCACACCCACTACGACGCCCAAGTCCTCTGGGACCCGGCCGTCACGCCGTCGCCCTTCCACGGCGTCACCACCGTCATCGGTGGGAACTGCGGCTTCACGATCGCTCCCGTCGAGCCGAGTGAGACCGACTACCTCACCAAGCTCCTCTCGCGCGTCGAGGGCATCCCCCTCGAATCGCTCGTCGCCGGCGTCCCCTACGACTGGCGCACGTTCGGCGAGTACCTCGACAAGATCGACGGAACGACCGTCGTGAACGCCGGCTTCCTCGTCGGCCACTGTGCGCTCCGCCGCGTGGTGATGGGCGACGACGCGGTCGGAAACGTCGCGTCGGCCGAGCAGATCGCGGAGATGGGCCGGATCCTCGGCGAGTCGCTGGATGCCGGCGGCCTCGGTTTCTCGTCATCGCACGCGCCGACGCACAACGACGGCAATGGCGACCCGGTGCCGTCGCGCTCAGCGACGTCCGAGGAGCTCGTGGCACTCTCGAAGGTGACCGGTGAGCACGAGGGCACGACGCTCGAGTTCATTCCCGCAGTCGGTGGGTTCGAAGAGCAGCACATGGTGCTCATGACCGACATGTCGAAGGCCGCCAACCGTCCGCTCAACTGGAACGTCCTGGTCCCGAACGCGGCGCGCGCACAGATTGCGTGGGACATGCTCCGGGCCGGCGACTACGCCAAGGAGCGTGGCGGCAAGGTGCTCGCGCTCACGATGCCCGACGTCATGCGCACGCACCTCACGTTCAAGGCCGGCTTCGTGCTCGACGCGCTGCCCGGCTGGCGCAAGCCGATGGCGCTCCCGGTCCCCGAGAAGATGGCACTGCTGGCCGACCCGGCCGAGCGCGCCAAGCTGCTCGAGGGCGCGAACTCCCCCGAGGCCGGCGTGCTCCGGGGCATCGCTCGATGGGAGCTCCTGACGATCGTCGAGACGTTCTCACCGGAGAACGAGGGGTTGGCCGGCCGCATCGTCGGCGACGTCGCGAAGGAGCGGGGCCAGGAGCCGTTCGACGCGCTGTGCGACCTCGTCATCCTCGACGAGTTGCGCACCGTGCTGATGCCGCCGCTGGCAGGTGATGACCAGGAGAGCTGGGAGCTGCGCCGCGACGTGTGGCGCGACCCGCGTGCCGTGGTCGGTGCGTCCGACGCCGGTGCGCACCTCGACATGCTCTCCACGTTCAGCTTCGCGACGTCGATGCTGCGGTCGTGCCGCGACCGCAACCTCCTCGAGGTCGAGGAGGCGGTGCACTTCCTCACGGACGTCCCCGCCCGCCTGTACGGCCTGCGCGAGCGCGGTCGCATCGAGGAGGGCTGGCACGCCGATCTCGTCGTGTTCGACCCGGCGAAGGTCGCACCCGGCCCGGTGTCGTGGCGCAACGACATGCCCGCGGGAGCCGGACGCCTCTACGGCGAGGCCGAGGGCATCGCGCACGTGATCGTCAACGGCGTCGAGGTGGTGCGCGACAACGTGCTCACCGGCGCCGTCGGTGGCGCGCTCCTGCGCAGCGGCCGCGACACCGAGACCGTCACTGCCACCTCCTAGTTCTGGATGCGTCTCTCACCTTCCTCTTCGACGCTCAGAAGCGCAGGACGTGCGAACTGCCGGCATCCGTGGCATCGTCGCGGTCTGGTGTGGCGGTACCGCACCCATGACCGAAGGGGGACCTGATGGACGACGTGGCAACGATGGGCAAGGTGGCCGACGAGGCGACACGGGTGATCGGCGGGATCACTCCGGAGCAGCTCGACGACCCGACGCCGTGCACTGACTGGGACGTGCGCGCCCTGCTCAACCACATGACGGGCGGCGCGGACATGTTCGCCGACGGCGTGCGGGAGGGTGAGCTGTCCGACGCGCGTCTCGGGGAGCTGATGGGCACCGACCGCATCGGAACCGACCCACAGGCCGCCTTCGCTGCCGCAGCCGGACGCGCCCTCGACGCCTTCGGTGCACCGGGCGCGACGGACAAGGTCGTCAACATGCCGTTCGGCACGATGCCCGCCGGCGTCGCGCTGAACATCGCGATCTTCGATGTCGCGGTGCACACGTGGGACCTCGCCAAGGCCACCGGGCAGAGCACCGCGCTCGACCCCGAGGTCGTCGAGCCCGCGCTGGCCGTCGGTACTGCGATGATCACCCCCGAGTGGCGCGCGGGTGGGATGTTCGGACCGGAGGTCACGGTCCCCGACGACGCGCCCGCCCAGGACCGGCTCGCGGCGATCGCAGGCCGTCAACCCTGATCTGTACTACGTGGTGGCCTGGGTGGACATGTCGGGCAGGCCGAGCTTGCGGTGGTCCCACGTCACGTACTTGTCGACGTTGATCTTCACGACGACGCGCTTGTTGATCATCGCCTCTACCCCAGCGCGCATGTCCTCGGTGTACTTCGCGCCCGTCGTCCGCTCGAACACGCTCACACCCAGCGCGAAGATCCGCTCCGGGTCCTCGATGATCTCGGCGGTGCCCACCATCTCGACCCCACGCAGCTGGTCGTAGGAATCGCCCTCCTCCACCAGGCACGTGATCTTCGGGTCCCTCCGGAGGTTCGCGACCTTCTGGCTCTTCGCCTTGGTCTCCAGCGCGCAGCACCCCTCGAGGAAGCCGTACCACATGGCGATCAGGTGGATCGTCCCGTCGTGGTTGACGGTCGCGCAGTTCATCGTGTGCCAGCCCTGGAGGAACTCGTCGATCTCCTCCTGGGTCATCTTGATCAGGTCGCGCTGCTTGACGCCCTTCCCGAACGGCGTCCCGGCGGCGTCGGTCATGTGGTCACTCCTGCTTCAGTTGTCGATCGACGGGAAGGGGGCATCATGCCGTGACGCCCATGTCGATGGGGACGATGGTCCCGTTGATGTAGCTCGCCTCGTCGGACGCGAGGTACGCCATGAGCGACGCAACCATCTCGGGTGTCCCCATCTTCCCGGTCGGCGGCATCATCTTCTGGTACTCGCGCACGTCGGTTCCTTCGACGAACGCGAAGTCGTTCGCGATCGGCGTGTCGATCCCTGCCGGTGCCACCGCGTTCACGCGCACGTGTCGACGCGTGTACTCCGTAGCCATCGCCTTGGTCATCAGCGAGATCCCGCCCTTCGACGCGCAGTACGCGGCGTTGTACGGCTGCCCGAAGATCCCCGCGCTCGACGACACGTTCACGATGTTCCCCCGCGTCTCCAGCAGGTGCGGCAGACAGGCGCGCGAGACCGCGAACGTGCCGATGAGGTTCACCTCGATGATCTTGCGGAACTCCTCGACCGGCTGCTCCTCGGATCGGGCGAACTTGCCGATCCCCGCGATGTTGGCGAGCACCGCGGGCTGGCCGAGCTCACGGGCGACGGCCGCGATCACGGTGTCGACACCGGCGGCGTCGGTGACGTCGAGCTTCCAGGCCTGCGCCCGACCTCCGTCGGCGACGATCGCGGCGGCGGTCTCGCCGGCCGCCGTCTCGTTGATGTCGAGGCAGGCGATGACGCCGCCCTCGGACCCGAACCTGATCGCCGTCGCCTTCCCGATGCCCGAACCGGCACCGGTCACCACTACGACTCGATCATCAAAGCGCGCCACGGCTCGGCAACCTACTCGCGGATCACGATTCGCTCGGTTCCCGGTCGGATGGCGCGAGGTGCTGACGCACCATGCCGAGGAACCCGTTCGGGTCGGACCGCTTGGCGAGCGACGCCGCCGCATGCGCCGGGCTCGCGAAACCCTCGAAGTCATTCGATCGCAGCAGCGCCACCAGCGCCGCGGCGACGTCGGCCGGCTCCTGCGCGTTCGGGTCGGTCGGGAACGGCTCCTCGTTGTCGGGCGAGGGCAACGAGAACTCGGTCTTCGTGGTCCCCGGCACCAGCAGCTGGGCGGTCACCCCGGTCCCGAGGGTGTCCAGCATGAGCCCTTCGGTCCAGAGCTCGAGCGCAGCCTTCGACGCCGCGTACGCACCGACGCGCACTGCGGCACTCCGCGTCCCCATCGACGACACGTTCACGATCCGCCCGGTCCCACGCTGGATCATCCCCGGGAGCAGCGCCTTCGTGAGGGCGACGGGCGCGTAGAAGTTGAGCCGCATCACCGCGTCGAGCTCGTCGATCGTGAGGTCGGGCATCCGCCGACGCTTCGCCACGCCGGCGTTGTTCACGAGCAGGTCGACGGGACCCACCGCGTCCTCCACCCGGGTGGCGAACGCCGGCAGCGCGTCGAGATCCGCCAGATCGACCGTGAACATCGCCGAGTCCGGAGCGTGTGCGCGGCACTGCTCGAGCACCTCGGCCAGGCGCCCCTCACGGCGCGCACACACGACCACTGCCCGAGCCCCGGCCCGGGCCAGCGCCACCGCGCTCGCCGCCCCGATCCCCGACGACGCGCCCGTGACGAGCGCGACACGGCCCCCGATCGGATCGGCAATCGGATCCGGCATGCCCGCTACTTGACGACGATCGGGTTCACCGGGCTGCCGACCGCGCCGGTGAACGGCATGGGTGACGCGTCGAGGAAGAACGAGTACCGACCGTCGGCAGCGCAGTCGGTCGCGAGCGCCTCGAGGTTCCAGTTCTGCCCCTGCGTCATCCCCATGTCGACGAGGTGGAGCAGGTGCACGGGCAGGATCGCGTCCTCGCGCTCGCTGGGGAACACCTCGAAGACGATGTTGTCGGTCGCGACGGCCGCGACGTCGTGCGAGTGGAACCACTCCACCGTCTGGAGCGACGGACCCGAGCACGGCGTGCCGTACGCCTCGCGGTCCCCGGCGAAGAACAGCTGCATCTGACCAGTGCGGATCAGCACGATGTCACCCGACCGCACCTCGACCTTGCCGAACTCGCACGCGGCGTCGAGGTCGGCCCCGGTCAGCGGGTAGTTCCCCTCGATGCGGTCGACGCCCTTGGCCTTCGCGACGTCGAGCAGCACGCCGCGGGAAGCGAGCGTCGTGATCTTGTCGATGCCCATCTTCGCGGCACCGGCCGAGCTGATGACGTCACTCGACTTCACCCCGTTGTAGAGGTTCCCCTCGTAGCTGACGTGCGCCAGCGCGTCCCAGTGGGTCGCGGCCTGGATGCCCATCGTCACCTTGTCGTCACTCGTGGTGAAGTCGGACGGGTCGCCGGTCATCACCGGCACGTCGACCATGATCATCTCCCGCACCGGGTTGTCGCGACCCGGGATGATCCCGGTCTGCGGACCCTGCTCGTCCATCGGGAGCCCGAGCGCGAGGCGCTTACCGGTCCGGATCTCGCCCGCCGCCGCCTTCACGACGTCGTCGGTGATCAGGTTGATGGTGCCGAGCTCATCGTCGTCGCCCCATCGGCCCCAATTGCGGACGCGCGCGGCGAGCTCCTTGACGTCATCGGGCAGTGCCATGTCATCTCCCCCTCTTCTCAGCGTTCTCGGCGAACGCGGCTGCGTCCACTTCGATCCAGGTCGCACGCGCGACCGCCTGCACGTTGCCCATGTCGGTGCAGAGCGCGGCGGCCGTGTGGAACTTGCGACCGTCGCGCTGCACCAGCCACGACGTCACGATGTACCGGTACCCGACCTCGACCGGACCGTACTGCTCGACGGCCAGACGGCCCAGGACCGCGGCCTGAACCTCGATCATCGCGGGCGCCGCGCTCGGGCAGTCGAGGGCCGCCCACACGAACTCGGGAGCAATCGCGTCGCCGGGTCCCGAGACGAGACTCGCGTCCGGCACGAACGGCGCTGCGAACAGACCTTCGTCGCCCGGCGCCGGGCCGAAGAACTCCCGCAGGCCGTCTCCCGCCGCACGGTCGATCCCACACCCGAAGCAGGTCCGGAACGGGTGCAGACCTTCGTGCTCGCAATACCACTGCGCGGCGGCTTCGGCATCGGCCCACCGCAGCACCGCGGGTGGCACGACGTCGAGCGGTGGGCACGTCCGACCTTCCGCCACGACGGCGTCGCCGTCGCGCAGCGTCGCCAACCCGTCGACAACGTCGAGCGTCATCGGTGTCGAGAGCGGCGGCGGGAGCCGCAAGGTGACCTCGGTTGGGCTCCCGAGCGGCACGGCGACGAGATCGGCGACGTGACGGGCGACCAGCCCGGCGACGTACCCACCGTGCCCGGACCGCGGCGGACCGCAGAATCGCTCGGCGACCTCGACCGTGTCCATCAGCGCGGCGGCACCCGAACGCCCTCGAGCCGCGCTACGGCTTCGACAGGGTGAGGACGCCCCGGGCGAGCTTGCCCTCGTGCAGGTCGTGCACGGCGGACTCCCAGTCGTCGAGCGGGTAGCGCTCACTGACCAGCTCGTCGAGCTTGATCAGTCCGCGCTGGTAGGCGTCGACGATGAGCGGGATGTCCCAGTGCGGCCGGTGCGAACCGGCACGCGACCCCGTCACGGTCCGTTCGACGTGCGTGAAGTTGGTGACGCGCGCGGGCACGGTCGCGGTGGGTGCGGGCACGCCGACCGCGACCGCGGTGCCGCCCCAGTCGAGCATCTCGAGGCACTGGTTGAGGATCTCCGGGTGGCCGACGCAGTCGAACGCATAGTCGACGCCACCCTCACCGAAGGATCCGACGATGTTCGCGATCTCGGTCGGGAACCACTCGCGAATCTTCGCCGCGACGTCGACGCCTTCGCCGGCGAGGATGAAGTCGGTCGCGCCGAAGTCGCGAGCGGCCTGCTCCTTCCCGGGCACGGTGTCGACCGCGATGATCCGGCTCGCACCCTTCACCCTCGCGGCCTGGATCACGTTGAGCCCTACACCTCCGACCCCGAACACCGCGCACTTGTCGCCGAGCCCGAGGTCGGTGCGATTCCACACCGAGCCGATGCCGGTGAGCACGCCGCACCCGATGAGGCACGCGACCGACAGGTCGATCTCCGGGTCGATCTTCACGCACTGCACGCCCGACACGACCGTGTACTCCGACAGGCACGACGTTGCCGCGAAGTTCCACGCGGCCTCGCCGCCCACCGTGAACGGCTGGCTCGCGTTCGAGATGCTCTTGCGGCAGTACGCGGGACGACCGGTGTTGCACCACTTGCAGATCCCGCAGAACGCCATCGTGTGCAGCACGACGTGGTCACCGGGCTGCACGTGGGTGATCGCCTCTCCCACCGCGTCGACGACGCCGGCTCCCTCGTGGCCGAGCACCGCGGGCGGCGGCCACTGGATCACGCCGTCGATCACGCTGAGGTCGCTGTGGCACAGACCGGCGGACGTGACCCGGACCTTCACCTCGGTCGGTCCCGGCGGACGCACCTCGACGTCGTCGCGGATCCGTGCTGCCTTGCCGTCGTAGACCAATGCCTTCATGGACGGATGCCCTTCATGAGGTCGTGTCTTCCGGTCACCCGGGCCAGACGATGCTCTGCAGCTCGGTGTACGCGTGGAGGCCGAAGTCGCCGCCGTCACGTCCGATGCCGCTCATCTTGAAGCCACCGAACGGTGACTCGTGGTTGCGCTGCGCGGTGTTGATCCCGACGTTCCCGCACTCGAGCTGCTTCGCGATGCCGTACGCGTTCGACGTGTTCTCGGAGAACACGTAGTCATACAGGCCGTAGTCGGAGTCGTTCGCGATCGCGATCGCCTCCTCCTCGGTGTCGTACGGCACGACGACGATGACGGGTCCGAAGATCTCTTCGCGCACGACCTGCATGTCGTTGCTGCAATTCGCGAGGAGGGTCGGACCGACGTAGTACCCACGCTCGAACCCGGCGGGGCTCCGTCCGTCGATGACGAGCTCGCCGCCCTCGTCGGCCCCGGACGTGATGAAGGCCTCGACGCGATCGCGATGCACACCGGTGATCACGGGTCCGACGACCGTGTCGGCCGCCTCGGGGGGTCCGAGCTTGAGGTTCGGTGCGACGGCCTGCAGCCCTGCGACGAGCTGGTCGTGGAGCGAGCGGTGGACGATCGCGCGCGTGGGGGCGGTGCAGATCTGTCCGGAGTGGAAGCCCCAGACGCTCGCGAGGCCGGCGATGGCCTTCGTGAGATCCGCGTCCTCGCAGATGATCGCGGCGCCCTTGCCCCCGAGCTCGAGGAGGAGACGCTTCATCGTCTTCGCGCCCGACTCGTAGATGCGCACGCCTACCGCGGTCGATCCGGTGAAGCTGATCATGTCGACGTCGCGCGAGTCGACGAGTGCCGCACCCGACTCGGGCTTCGAGCCGGTGACGACGTTGATCACCCCCGGCGGGAAGCCGACGGCTTCACAGATCTCGGCGAACTCGATGATCGCGAGCGGGTCCTGGGGCGCCGGCTTCATGATGATCGTGTTGCCGGTCGCGAGCGCGGGCCCGACCTTCCCGGCCATGTTGACGAGCGGGAAGTTGTACGGCGAGATGCAGGCCACGACGCCGACCGGGGCCCGGACACCGATCCCGCCGATCACGCCGCCGGCCGCTAGAGGAGTCGTCGGCATGATCGAGGGCGGCAGCCGGATGTCGATGTCCTGGAGCGCGCCGCGCGCGTACCGCTCGAACCGTGCCACGGCTTGGGGCACCTGCAGCGCGGAGCCGACCGAGAGCGTTGCTCCGGTCTCCGCCATGATCAGCGGGAGCAGGTCGTCGCTGCGCTTCTTGATCTCGACGGCCAGCGCGGACAGGAGGTTGGCGCGCTCCTCGGGCGTCGAGCGCTTCCACGCCGGGAGCGCGTCGTGCGCAGCGGCGGCCGCGGCCTCGGCATCCTTCGCGCTGGCCTCGGGCGCCTCGCCGACGATCGCCTCGGTGGCCGGGTTGACGATCGGGTACGACCCGTCGGAGCCATCGACCCACTCACCGCCGATGAGCAACCGGTACTGCTTGGTGGCACTCGCCATTGCGTCGCTCCCCCACCCTGACGGGCAATTGCTGACGGACATCTCGCACGCGCATCTCGCACGGGCATCTCGTACGAGCAGACCTGACGGGCCGTCAGGTCGGGGACTGTAACGCGGTCACGCGCCCGCGGGGACCGGGACGGTCCGCGTGTCGCGCCCCGATCGCAGCACGGTCCCGGGCAGGTCCCCGGTCAGCGCACCATCGGCGGCGACGGCACGACCGTTCACGTACACCCGCCGGATCCCCACCGCGTCGGCGAACAGCCGGGCCGTGCCGCCGGGAAGGTCGTGCACCATCGACACGTCGCCGGAGTCCACGGTCGCCGGGTCGAAGACCACCACATCGGCGTTCGCACCCTCGGCGAGGACTCCCCGGTCGCGCAGCCCGAACAGCTCGGCCGGCTCCTGCGTGAGCATCTGCACCGCGCGCTCGAGCGACACCAGCTGACGGCCACGGAGGCAGTCACCGAGGAACTGCGTCGTGTACGGCGCGCCACACATGCGGTCGAGGTGCGCACCCGCATCCGAGCCGCCGAGCAGCACGTCGTCGCGCCCCCACGCCTCGACGCGCAGCTTCCACGAGTCGGCGTCGTCGTCGGTGGGGAGTGGCCACAGCACCGTGCGGAGCTCGTCGGCGATCACGATGTCGAGCAGGGCGTCGAACGGCTCCTGCCCCCGCTCACGCGCGAGGTCCGCGATGACACGGCCCTTCAGGCCGTCGTTCTCGGGCGCGTACGTGTCGCCGATCTGGTACTTGTCCCACTCGGTCAGGCGGGTGAAGACGCCGGCGTCGGACGAGCGCGAGCGCTCGAACAGATGCGCGCGGACGGCCGGATCACGCAGCTTCTCCATCCGCTCGGGAACCGGAAGGCTCATCACCTCTGACCAGTCGGGCAACATGAACAGTGCGCAGTACGCGCCGAAGCTCATGTTCATCTCAACGAGGACGGGCATCGTGAGTGCGACCGCGCGACCGCCCTGCTCGGCAGCGTGCTCACACGCCGCGAGCTGCTCGCGGTAGCGCTCGGGCTCCTTGGAGTCGACCGTGAGCACGTTCCAGTTGAGCGCACGACGCCCGGCG
>JBBQFJ010000097.1:0-13719 GCA_038321755.1 Acidimicrobiia bacterium
CCCTCCTGCACCCCGATGACGCCGAACTCGCGACGCAGGCGCTCACCGAGGTCCTCGAAGGCCGGCGAGCGCCCGACGAGCCCGTCGTGCTGCGGGTCCAGTCGGTCGACGGCACTTCGTGGGTGCACCTGGAGACCGTGGCCCGCAACCTGGTCGACCATCCGGCGGTGCGGGGCATCGTCCTGAACTCCCGCGACGTGACCGAGCGTCTCGCGACCGAGGACGCGCTGCACGTCAGCCAGGCCCGATTCCGATCGCTCGTGCAGCACGCGACGGACCTGATCACCGTGGTCGACGCCGACGCGATCGTCCGCTACGTGAGCCCGTCGGCGTCGCGCCTCCTCGGGTTCGATCCGGACGAGCTCATCGGCACCGTCGGCTCCGACATGGTGCATCCCGACGACCTCCCCGCGTTCGTCGCGGCGATCATGGATCAGCTCGAGTCGGGCGCCGCCGAGCATGCGGTCAGGTATCGCGCTCGGCACAAGGACGGCGGCTGGCGCGTGCTCGAAGGCGTCACCACGAACCTGCTCGACGACCCCAACATCCTGGGATTCGTCACGAACGCGCGCGACATCACGCTGCGCGTCGAGGCCGAAGAGGCCCTGCGCCGATCGGACGAACGGTATCGGTCGCTGGTGCAGCACGCGACGGACGTCGTAACCGTCGTGGACGCCGACGCTCGGATCAGCTACGTGAGTCCGTCGATCGAGCCGGTGCTCGGGTACGACCCGGAAGAGCTGACGGGCAGCGATGCACTCCAGCTCGTCCACCCGGACGACCAAGCGCGCGTCTTCGACGCGTCGACGGAGGCGATCGAGACCGGCAAGGCGGTCGCCGTCGAGTACCGGGTCGTCGCCAAGGACGGCGCCGTCCGGTACTTCGAAGGCATCACCAGCGACCTGACCCACGAGCCGAGCATCGCCGGGTTCGTCACCAACGCCCGGGACATCACGGAACGCCGGAACGCCGAGCACGAGGCAGCCCGTCTGACCGAGGTGCTCGATCTCAGCAACGAGGTCGTCGTCATCTCCAGCCCGACCGGACGGCTCGAGTACGCGAACCAACGGGCCAAGGAGTTCCTCGGCATCGGGGACGAGCACCACGTCGGTGAGCTGACGAGCGTCGAGTCCCGGGAGCGGCTGCGGGACGAGGTGATGCCCCTGGTCCGCCGGCACGGGCTCTGGAACGGCGAGCTCACCTTCCGCACGACGAAGGGCGACGAGGTTCCGATGGTCGCCACGGTGCAGGCCCACCGCGAGGACGGCGAGATCGTGCTCATCTCGACGATCGCACACGACATCACCGACCTGAAGCGCGCGCAGAGCCGCCTCGAGTACGAGGCGACCCACGACGCGCTCACCGGACTCCCCAATCGGGCGATGCTCCAGGAGCTCGGCGAACAGGCGCTCGGTCGCGCCGCACGGCAGAGCACCGCGACGGGGGTGCTGTTCCTCGATCTCGACGGCTTCAAGGAGATCAACGACACGCTCGGGCACGACGCGGGCGACCGGGTGCTCGTGGAGCTCGCGCGCAGCCTCCGAGTCGGTGTGCGGACCGGCGATCTCGTGGCGCGCCTCGGAGGCGACGAGTTCTGCGTGCTCTGCGAGAGCGTCGAGAGCGACGGGGAGCTGCTCGACCTCGGCCAGCGGATCTGTGACGTCGTCGCGATCCCCATGCGAGTGCACGGACGCGATGTGCAGGTGGGAACGAGCGTGGGCATCGCGGTCGATCACGGCGGCGCCGAGACCATCGGTGGTCTCATCCGGAACGCCGATGTCGCGCTCTACCGCGCGAAGCACGCCGGAGGACGACGGGTCGAGCTCTTCGACGCCGCCCTCGAGAAACCGACGGTGGAAGAACCCCTCGACCGTTAGTCGATCCAGCCCTCGGACTGGCTCAAGAGGTGCCGACTCACGGCGAGCGCCCGGTCGAGGAGCTCACACGACACCGCGTCACCGTCGCGGATCCGCAACAGCGAGACCTGCTGGTGCGCAACGACGCGCAACGAGCGTTGCGGAGCCTCCGTGGCGTCGGGGATCGAGTCGATCGCCGAGACCTCGAGGGGGAGGTCCGGACCACCGACGCCGGCGAGCTCGGTCGCGGCCACGAGGAGGTCCGGGCCCTGCGGGAGGGGTGGCATTCCCCAGGTGAAGTTGAGGGGGAAGTGGTAGTCGTCGAGCGGATCCTCGGTGTCGGGGAGGAGCATCACCATGTCCTCGAACCCCAGCAGCACTCGCGGATCGATCTCCAGCGAGAGGTACAGGTCGACCGGCCCATCGCACCCCTCCTCGGGGTGCGCATCGACCTCCCAGGTCTGGCGCAGCGAGTAGCTCTCGACGAAGTGCCGCTCGTCGTGCACATGGAACCCGTGCTCGACCGCGTGGTCCTTGAGGTCGGCGACGAACCCGGCGATGTCGATCACAGCCACGCTGCTCGCCTCCTCACCCGTCGTCTGCCCATTCTCTTTTGCTCAAGGTCGCCTGCCCAAGGTCTCAGGAGCTCGGGACCCGAGCAACGATGCTGAGCCCTTCGGCAAGCGTACGGAACGCGCGTCCTCGATGTGACACGGCGTGCTTCTCGGCGGGGGTGAGCTCGGCGAAGGTCCGTCCCGCGCACTCATCGGGCATGAAGACCGGGTCGTACCCGAACCCACCGGTCCCACGGGGCGCGTCGGTGATCGTCCCCTCCACCGCACCGAACGCGGCAACCTCGCGGCCGTCCGGCCAGCGAGCGATCGCCACGGTTGCGAACCGTGCTGTGCGCGCCGAGCCCTCGATGCCGGTGAGTCGTTCCAGGAGCAGCTCCACGTTGTCGGCGTAGGTCGCGTCGTCCCCGGCGAAGCGCGCCGAGTACACCCCTGGAGCACCCTCGAGCGCGTCGACCTCCAGCCCGGTGTCGTCCGCGATCGCAGGCATGCCGGTCGCTTCGCAGATCGCCTGCGCCTTGATGCGCGCGTTCTCCTCCAACGTCGATCCCGTCTCTTCCACATCGGGCAGCGACGGGTCGCGCGGCGAGATCTCGATGGCGGCATCGACGGCACCGAGCACGTCGAGGATCTCACGTGCCTTGTCCGGGTTCGCAGTGGCGAGCACGAAGTGCAGCTCGCTCATGAACGACGCGGCGGAGGGGGCTCTGCGAGCAGCTCGCGCTGGAGGTCGAACAGGTCGCTGATCCCGGCTTCGGCGAGCCCCAAGAGCGCATCCAGCTCGGCGCGTGTGAACGGGAGCCCCTCGGCCGTGCCCTGCACTTCGATGAAACGTCCAGAGCCCGTCATGACGACGTTCATGTCGACCTCGGCACGCACGTCCTCGGAGTACTCGAGATCAAGGTACGGCACCGCGTCAACGACCCCGACCGAGATGGCGCCACAAGCATCGTTGATCGGATGCGCGGTGAGCGTTCCCGCAGCGACGAGCCGCGAGCACGCGTCGTGCAGCGCCAGGTATCCACCCGTGATCGATGCGGTCCGAGTCCCCCCGTCGGCCTGGAGCACGTCGCAGTCGACCGTGATCTGGACCTCGCCCATCGTCTGGAGGTCGGTCACGGCGCGGAGCGAGCGGCCGATCAAGCGCTGGATCTCCTGCGTCCGCCCGGACTGCTTGCCCTTCGCGGCCTCGCGGCCGACGCGTTCGGGCGACGAGCCGGGAAGCATCGAGTACTCCGCCGTGACCCAGCCCTTGCCGGTCCCGCGCATCCACGGCGGGACGCGCTCCTCCACCGACGCAGTGCAGAGCACGCGCGTGCGCCCGCACTCGACGAGCACCGATCCGGCCGCAAACTCCGTGTAGTCGCGGGTGAACGCGACCTGACGCAGGTCATCGGGCTCACGTCCGTCGCGCCGGGTCCCCATGGTGTGGTCGCTCCTCAGATCTGGGTGACGAGATGTGGCGCGGCGAGGATCACGGCGTCGCCGTACGCGTCGGAGCCCTCCGCGACCACCTTGTGGGGGTCGAGTCGGGGCCACAGGTGCGTCAGCATCAGCCGTCGCGCACCAGCTTCACGAGCCATGACCCCGGCTTCGTGCGCCGAGAGGTGGATCTCGACCGGCTTCTTCCCGTGTTCGTACGTCGCTTCCGAGAGGACCAGATCGGCGCCGGGCGCAAACGCGCTGACGTCCCAACCGGGACCGGTGTCCGCGGTGTAGATCAACCGCCGACCGTCCGCCGTCGCTTCCACCGCGTACGTGGGTGGCGGGTGATCGGTGCGCGAGAAGCGCAGGTCGACGTTGCCGATGCTCACGCGCTCGGTCTCGTCGATCGCGTTCCAGGCGAAGGCGCCGCCCCAGTCGCCGCCGACGAGCTGCCCGAGGTGCTCCGCGAGGCCTTTGGGCGCGAACACCGGGAGCCCTTCGCGCTCCAGGCCGTAGCGCGTGAGCACGTGCAACCCGTAGACGTCGACACAGTGATCGGGGTGCTCGTGCGTGAGCACGACCGCAGTGAGATCTTCGGCGTCGATGTGCTGCTGCAGGTGACCGAACGTCCCGTTGCCGCAGTCCATCCAGATGTTGGTGTCGCCGGACTGGACCAGGTACCCACTGCAGGCGCTGCTGTCGCGGCCACCGTACGAACCCGAGCAGCCGAGCACGGTCAGCTCCACGACCAGGCCTCCACCTCTTCGACCTCGGGTCCCAAGAAGCGCGCACCGAGGTGCCGGAACGTCGCGACGTCGCCGCTCGTCAAGAAGCGGTGCTTCGGCGCGGGCGTGCCCCCACCAGCAATGGAGCCCGCGCGGCCCACACCCAGCAGCTCCCGGACGGCGAACGCCGTCTCGTCGGCACTCGACACCAGTACGACCTCTCGCCCCATCACGTCTCCGATCGTACGGGCCAGCAGGGGGTAGTGGGTGCAACCGAGCACGAGCGTGTCGACTGCAGCGGCCCGCACGGGCGCAAGCAGGCGCTCGGCCAGGACGTGGACCTGGTCGGACTCCACGTCGCCCGCCTCCACGAACTCGACGAACCCGGGGCACGCGATACACGTGAGCTCGACGTCATCGGCCAGGTGATCGGCCACCCGTTGGTAGGCGCCGGACGCGACGGTCCCGACCGTCCCGATCACTCCGATCCGACCGTTGCGCGTCGCCCGCTGCGCGGCGCGTACTCCAGGCTCGATGACGCCCACGACCGGCACCGAGAGGCGCTGCTGCAACGGCTCCAGGGCAGCCGCCGCCGCGCTGTTGCACGCGACCACGAGCAGGCGCGCGCCCTGCTCGACGAGCAGGTCCCCGATCTCGATCGCATACCGAAGGACTTCGTCGGCCGGCTTCGGGCCGTACGGGAACCGACCAGTGTCGCCGAAGTACACGATCGGCTCCTGCGGGACGAGATCGATGAGCGAGCGCATCACCGTGAGTCCACCCAATCCGGAGTCGAACACCCCGATCGGCTCACTCACGTCACGCTCCCGCCCGCGGCGCGGGTGAGTCGGTCGGTGACAGCGGCTCCCACCCCCTCCGACGGAGGCGCGATCGCGAGGATCACATCGAGGCCGGCGCGGTCTCCGTCTCGCAGGCGTGCGTAGAGGACGCGCGCGAGCTCGTCGACGTCGTCGGCGGGATCCAGCACCTCGAGCCCGCCCGGAAGGTCCGGCGGGACGGGAGCGATCGTCAGCAGCCCGACGCGAGCTCCCGACGCGAGCAGACCGGCGGCGCGTGCGCCGACCGAACGGCGATCGACCAGCACTACCCGCGCATTCGGCGCGTAGTGCCCGGGAAGCGTCCCGGGCGCCACGGTCGTACCCGCGGACGCGCCACCCGTTCGGAGCTCGATCGGTGCGTCGATCACGTCCTCGATCGACGCCTGTGCGACACCTCCGAGTCGGAGGATCGCGGGCGTGGGACCGGTGCAGTCGACGATCGTCGACTCGACGCCGACTCGGCAGCGTCCGCCGTCGAGGACGAGGTCGACGTCGTCGCCGAGATCGGCGCGCACGTCGTCGGCCGTCGTGGGGCTCACCCTTCCGAAACGGTTGGCGGACGGTGCTGCCACGCCCCCGCCGAAGGCCCCGAGCAGCGCGAGCGCGACGGGTTGGTCGGGGACGCGCAGCCCGACGGTGTCACGTCCACCGGTGACCTCGTCGGGGATGCGAGCGCTCCGCTCGAGGACCACGGTGAGCGGCCCCGGCCAGAATGCATCGGCGAGCACTCGAGCGACGTCGGGTACCCGGCTCGCGAACGCGTCGATCGCGCCCGCCGTCGCGACGTGCACGATCACGGGGTGGTCGGCGGGCCGCAGCTTCACCGCAAACAGCCGACGCAGCGCGGTCGGTGACTCGGCATCGCACCCGAGCCCGTACACCGTCTCGGTCGGGAACGCGACGAGCCCACCCGCACGCAACGTCGCGGCGGCGCGCGCGAGCTCATCGGGCGAGGTCATGCGGCCGCGGTTCCTCGGCTACCAGTAGTTGATGCGGGTCGCGCGCTCCTCGACGACGTCGAGGTCGTCGGTCCATGCGCCCGAAGAGAGGTACTTCCAGCCCGCGTCGGGGAGGAGCGTCACGATCGTCCCCGACTCCATCGTGGCGGCCATCTTCGCGGCCCCGGCGACCGCCGCGCCGGACGAGACCCCGGCGAAGACACCACAGTCGTTCAGGAGCCGCCGCAGCCACTCGATTGACTCGCGCGGCCGCACGATGAACTTCCGGTCGAGGATCTCCGGGTCGAAGATCGGTGGGACGAAGCCGTCGTCGAGCGACCGCAGACCCTGCACGAGCTCGCCCGCGGGTGGTTCCACCGCCACGATCTGCACCGACGGCTTCTGCTCCTTGAGGTATCGGCCGACGCCCATCAGCGTGCCGCTCGTGCCGAGGCCCGCGACGAAGACATCGACGTCGGGGCAGTCGCGCCAGATCTCGGGACCCGTGCCCTCGTAGTGCGCGAGCGGGTTCGCCGGGTTGCCGTACTGGAAGAGGAAGACGAGCGACGGATCCTCGGCCGCGAGCTGCTCGGCGAGGCGGATCGCGCCGTTGCTGCCTTCTTCACCCGGCGACGAGATCACCTCCGCACCGAAGATCTCCAAGAGCTGACGGCGCTCGGGCGAGACGTTGTCGGGCATCACGACGCGCAAGCGGTACCCGCGCAGCTTCGCGACGAGAGCGAGCCCGATGCCGGTGTTGCCCGACGACGGTTCGAGGATCGTGTTGCCGGCCTCCAGCACTCCTTCGCGCTCGGCGAGGTCGATCATCTTGAGCGCGATGCGATCCTTCGACGAACCGCCGGGGTTCTGCCCCTCGAGCTTCGCGAAGATCCGCACGTCGGGGTTCGGCGACAGCTGGTGGAGTCCGACCATCGGCGTGTTGCCGATCAGGCCGAGGACGTCGTCTGCTCTCATGACACGGGCCTCATGACACGGGCCTCATGACACCGGCCTCATGACATGGGCCTCATGACGGCGAAGGAGGGCGTCAGCCGCCGGCGACGGCGGGCAGGATCGAGAGCACGTCGCCGTCGACGAGCTTCGTGTCGAGGCCGTCGAGATACCGGATGTCGTCGTCGTCCTTGTAGACGTTCACGAACTTGTGCAGGGCGCCGTCTTCGCCGAGGAGGCTGTCGGTGAGCGCCGGGTAGCGGGCCGTGATGTCGGCGAAGACCTCGCCGACGGTGCTCCCGTCGGCGATCACGGACGCCGCACCATCGGTGTGCGCACGCAACAGGGTCGGAAGCTTCACCTCGACGGCCATGATGTCACTCTACAAGTCCGGCCATCCAAGTCCGACCTGGGAGGTCGGCATTCCTGTCACCCGACTTGGACGTCGACCTCGGCGATCTGCCCGTCGCGGATCCGGTATGCACGCATGACGGGCTCGGCGTGCTTGAGGCTCACGAGGACGTAGATCCACCCAGGCTCCATCGCCTGGCGGACATCGGTGTCGGAGGGGTACGCGTCCGTGTGCGTGTGCGAGTGCCACACACCCATCAGGTCCCCGCCGTTGGCCTCCGCGTCGCGCATCGCGCGGAGCAGGTCGCGGGAGTCGACGGTGTACGTGCGGGCGGACGCGTCCGCGTTCACGCACGGGTAGATCTGCTGCACCGCACCCGTTGGCTCGAGGTCGGGTGTGATCGGGCCGGCGAGCAGTCCGCACGCTTCGTCGGGGAGGCCGTCGAAGCAGTGCGCAACGATCCGGTCGTGCTGCTCCGTGGACAGGTGCAGCGTCGGGGACGCGAAGCCACTCACCTACGCGCGCGCGTCCTGGATCGCCTGCCAGACGCGCATCGAGCCGAGCGGCATGTCGAGGTGTCGGATCCCGAGGTGCGACAACGCGTCGATGACGGCGTTCTGCACCGCCGGGGTCGAACCGATCGTGCCCGACTCCCCGATGCCCTTCGCGCCGAGCGGGTTGAGCGGCGTCGGCGTCTGGGTGTTCGACGCCTCGAAGCTCGGGAGCTCCGCGGCGCTCGGCATCGCGTAATCCATCAGGTTCGCGGTGAGCGGGTTGCCCTCCTCGTCGAACTCGACACCCTCGTAGAGCGCCTGCGCCACCCCTTGTGCGATCCCACCGTGCTGCTGTCCCCGCACGAGCAACGGGTTCAGGATCCGGCCGCAGTCGTCGACCGCGACGTGGCGGATCAGCTCGACCCGCCCGGTCTCGGTGTCGACCTCGACCACCGCGACGTGCGACCCGAACGGGTAGGTGGCCTCACCCTGGTTGAAGTCGAGCTCGGAGGCGAGCCGGGCGTCGTCGCCCCAGTCATCGGGCCGCTTCGCCGGATCAGTGGCCGCGACCGCGAGCTCACCCCAGCCCAGCGCGCTCGCGGGCACCCCGGCAACGCCGACCTTTCCGCCTTCGTGCAACACGATGTCGTCGGGGCTTGCCTCGAGGAGGTGCGCCGCCAGACGTTTGGCCTTGTCGATGACCTCTTCGCTCGCCTTGTAGAGCGCGGAGCCACCGATCTGGAGCGATCGTGATCCCATCGTCCCGTGACCGCGCGGGACGAGCGCCGTGTCGGACTGGACGATGCGCACCGATTCGATCGGAACGCCCAACAGATCGGCAACGATCATCGCGAACGACGTGGCGTGGCCCTGACCGTGCGACGAGGTTCCGACCTTCGCGACGACCGTGTCATCTTCCTGGACCTCGACGCCGCCGAACTCCTCGAAGAGCCCGCCGGCGGTCACTTCGACGTAGCTGCAGATGCCGACACCCAGCTGCTTGATGTCGCCGCGCTCGCGACGAGCACGTTGGTCGGCGCGCAGGTCGTCGTAGCCGGCGATCCGACAGGCCTCGTCGAGCGACATCGCGTACTCGCCGACGTCGTAGTTCGCCCCAGTGAGCGTCGTGAGCGGGAACCGTTCGGGTGCGAGGAAGTTCATCTTGCGGAGCGCGACCGGATCGATGTCGAGCTCGACCGCGGCCATGTCCATGATGCGCTCGAGGAACGCCGTCGCCTCCGGACGCCCGGCGCCGCGGTACGCAGCCGTCGGCGTGGTGTTGGTGGCCGCGCTGATCGAGTTGAGCTGGACCTTCGGGATCTCATAGACGCCCTGGGCCATCATCCGCGTCAGGAACGGGAGGAACCCGCCGATGTTCGGGTAGGCGCCGGCGTCGCAGACGACCTTGGTGCGGGCCCCGACGATCTTCCCGTCGCTGGTGAAGCCCATGTCGACGTACTGCACCTGACCGCGACCGTGGTGCAACGCGACCATGTCCTCCGAGCGGGTCTCGGTCCACTTGACCGGGCGACCGAGTCGTTGCGCGACCGAGATCGCCACGACGAACTCGACGTAGATCCCGTTCTTCGCGCCGAATCCGCCGCCGACCGCGGGTGCGACCACGCGCACCTTCTCGGGATCGAGCCCGAGTGCGCCGCACACCGCGTCACGGACACCGAAGGGCGACTGCGTCGGCACCGTGAGCAGGAGCGTCTCATCGGCACCCGGCTCGACCAGGATCCCGTTCGCCTCCATCGGCACCGCGGCGACACGCTGGTTCACGAAGCGCCCCGAGACCACCACATCACTGCCGTCGAGGATCTCCGGATCATCACCGAAGTCGAACTCGATTGCGACGTTCGACCCATGGTCCGGGAACAAGAGCGGCGCGCCGTCCTCGAGCGCCGCTTCAGGATCGACGACCACCGGGAGCGGTTCGTAGTCCACGATGACCATCTCGGCTGCGTCCACCGCCTGCGCCCGCGTCTCCGCCGCGATCACCGCCACGACGTCGCCGACGAAGCGCACGATGCCGTCGGCCAGCGGCGGCCGGTTGAACGCCGGCGGCAGCATGATGAACCCCTGCACGGGCGCCAGGTCCATCGTCTCGTGGGAGTGGACGGCGAGCACGCCGGGCATGCTCTCGGCCTCGGTCGTGTCGATCCCGGTGACCCGGGCGTGGGCGATCGTCGACCGGACGAAGACCAGGTGGGCCGTGCCCGACGGCACGAGATCGTCGAAGTACTTGGCCTCACCACGCAGGATGCGTGGATCCTCGAAGCGCTGGACGGGGTTGCCGAGGATGGATCCCCCGGGCTTGGGAGCAGTCACGGTCATGGATCGGGACCTTAGCGGGACGGCACGCCGAACCGATCGGCGAGCGCGCCGAGCACCGAGCGGAAGTCCCGCACCGTCTCGTGCAGGATCTCGGCGACGGGCCGCACCGCGTCGATGCGCCCCGCGACCTGCCCACCGAACGCGAAGGCGGCATCGAGGTCGCCCTCGAAGTACAGCTGCAGGATGCCGTCGAGGGAGCCGAGCATGACCTGCTCGTCGGTGCGCTCCTGGGCCTCGGCTCGCGGGGTGGCAAGCACTCGGAACCCGGGCTTGTGCCAACGGTTGAGGAACACCGTGCCGGTCTCGGCCGCGTCGACGATCGCGCCCTTGTAGTTGTCGTGGACCGGCGACTCGGCCGCCGAGACCATCCGCGTCCCCATCTGCACGCCCTCGGCACCCAGCGCGAACGCGGCAGCCATCGACCGACCGTCGCAGATGCCGCCGGCGCCGATGACCGGCACGTCGAACCTCGAGCAGACCAACGGGAGCAGCACCATGGTCGCGACGTCTCGACTCGCCTTGAACCCGCCCCCTTCGCCCCCCTCCACGACCAACCCGTCGACGCCGGCGTCGATCGACTTCTGCGCGGCGTGCAACGACGGCACGACGTGGAACACCGTGATCCCCGCGTCGTGCAGCGGACCGGTGAGCTTCGTCGGATCGCCGGCCGACGTCGTCACGAACCGCACCCCGTGGTCGTGCACGAAGTCGACGATCGACGCGTCGCGAACGAACAGCTGCGCGATGTTCACCCCGAAGGGCTTGTCGGTGAGGTCGCGCATCTTCGTGATCTCGTCGCGCACCTGGTCGAGCTGACCCGACGACGTCTCGATGATGCCGAGACCGCCGGCGTTCGACACCGCGGAGGCGAGCTGCGCGCGGGCGATGTATCCCATCGGCGCCTGGACGATCGGATAGTCGACTCCCAGGAGCTCGCTCACACGGCTGCGGACCGGCGCGGGGCGTTCGCCGTCGACAGCGGGGGTCTCCTGCTGGTCGCTCACGACCAGGACGGTACCGTGGCCGCGTGGCGAAGAAATCTCCTCCCCCTCCCACGCCTGGCGGCACCCGCCCCGGGCCGACGATCAACAACCGTCGCGCGCGCTACGACTACCTGATCCTCGACACCTACGAGGCCGGGATCATGCTCGTCGGCTCCGAGGTGAAGTCGATCCGGGGCGGCAAGGCGAACCTCGCCGACGCGTACGCGATGGTCCAGGACCACGAGGTGTGGCTCCACGGCATGCACATCTCGCCCTACGAGTACTCACGCGACGATCTCGATCCGATCCGTCCGCGGAAGCTGCTGCTGCACCACCGTGAGATCGACGACATCGCCCGGGCGACCGCCGAGAAGGGCGTGACGGTCGTCCCGCTCCGCCTGTACTTCAAAGACGGCCGGGTCAAGATCGAGATCGGGACCGCCAAGGGCAAGCGCGCCTACGACAAGCGGCACGCGATCGCCGAGCGAGACGCCAAGCGCGAGACCGAGCGAGCCATGAAGGGCATCCGCGACTGAGGTGACCGGCTGAGGGGACGGTGCTGTCCCACCTGCCGGTACACTCGTGCTTGCCGGGTCACGCGTACGACCACGGCACTTGACATGGGGGTGCGTGGCTTCGATTCCTTGTATCGAGGCGGGTGAAGCGAGCCGACGTCGCCGGAGCGTCGTAAAAGAGCCGGCACCACAAACAATTGCCGAGGACAACAACCTCGCACTTGCCGCGTAGTTCCTAGAACTGCAAAGCACGCTCGATCCGGCCCAGTCGCTCGGTCGGGACAGAGCGTCATCTTGAGCGACTTACCCCTGCTCCGTACCTCGGAGGCGTAGGGGGAAACTTTTCTGAGGTTGGGGCTGCTGCCTGCTGCCGGTGGACGGCAGTGGCCCGAGACTCATCCACCGGCTGCGCTCGGAGAAGCCCCGCCGAAAGCTCGGAAGACCCGGGTTCGACTCCCGGCACCTCCACCATCACCGACGGTTCCACCTGCGGCGACCACCGCGAGGCGGTCGAGTTGGCTGCTTGCGTAAGTATCAACTCACGCAGGTGGCTCGGCTCGGTGCCCCCTACGTGGACGGCGTGCACGGCGCGACGAGTGGCGCCGGCTGACCGAGCTGACTCTGGTTCGAGATCTCCGGTCCGCCCCCCGGCGTGCTCGACGGGCGTGTCGTCGTGGTCGTGGTCGGCGTCGTGGTCGGCGCTCCCGCCCCGGTCGACGGGCTGCCGGTCGACGGGCTGCCGGACGTCGTGGTGCTCGTCGTCGAGCTGTGGCCACCCTTGGACGCACCGAGGCGAGCAACCAGGCTCCGCCAGTCCGGGTCCTTCGGGTACAGCACGGAGAGGCCGTGTTGCGTCGGGCCGTTCGACCAGGGCAGCGTCTCGAACTCGAGCGCGCTCGAATCGTTCGGGTTCACGGTCCGGAACGCGTCGATGAGGCCGAAGATGTCGTCCTTGCTGAGCCCATCGTCGATGGTCAGGTTCTTCAGCACCTCACCGGCGACGTTGTTCGCGGTGATCGGGTCGTTCAGGCTCTGCGCCACCGCGACACCAGCGAGGCGACGGATGAACTCCTGCTGGCGCTTGATCCGATCGATGTCAGGCACGGCGTCGGCCTTGAGCCACCGCTCCTTGGGCAAGCTGTAGTACTGCATCCCGCGCGATCTCGCGTACGCCAGCGCCGATTTGCCGTCCAGTTGCACGCACCCCGGCACCGGCACGTACAGCCCCGTCTTGTCGTCTCGTGCGGGATACGGGAGATAGACCGGGACGCTGCCGATCGCCTGGACGATCCCCTGGAAGCTCTTGAAGTCGACCTCGATGAAGTGGTTGATGTCGATGCCGAAGTTCTCCTTCAGCGTCGCGATGACCGTGTCGGGTCCGGTGTTGAACGCGGCATTGATCTTCGACATCCCGACGCCGGGGATGTCGACCCACAGGTCGCGCGGGAACGACACCACGAGGGTGCGCTTCGCGCCGGGCTCGATGTGGACGACCATCATCGTGTCGGACCGCTGCCCGCCCTCGGTGTCCCGGCCTCCGAACGCCTTGGCATCTGCGTCGCTGGCGACGAACGACCTCGTGTCCGACCCGATGATGAGGTAGTTGCCGCTCTGGGCCGCTGAGCTGTCCGCCGTCGCGACGTCGACACGAGCGACGCTGTCGAGCTTGGTGTCGATGACGTAGTTGACGGTGACGATCGCGCCGGTCATGACGACGACTGCGACCACCAGC
>JBBQFJ010000098.1:0-13457 GCA_038321755.1 Acidimicrobiia bacterium
GTTCGAACCAGGATCCGCGCGCAGCGCTTCGACCATCCGAGCGATGGCGTGCGTCGGGTAGTCGTTGGGGGGGCCCCCCGCGCGCCCCCGGCCACCCGGGGCGGGGGGGGGGCGCGGGGGTCCGGCGGCGGGTCCGCCAAGCCCGATCGACCCCATGGTGATCTGCACCGCGGACGGGAAGCACGAATAGAGGTCGAACCGGGCGACGTCGTCGAGATCGATGCCTGCGCCGTCGAGCGTCGCCCGTGTGGCGGCGCGCACGGCGGGGGAGATGTCGAGGCGATCGCGCTCGGAGAAGAAGTTGTGATCGTTGGCGTCCGCTCCGGCGAGCGGGAAGACCATCCGGTCATCGGGCACCCCAGCCGCCTTCGCCGCCTCGTACGAGCACACGATGAGCGCCGCGGCTTGGTCGACGGCGATACGTGCGCACATGAGCTTGGTGTACGGAAAGGTGACCATCCGGTTGTCGGGGCTGGTGGTACGGATCTGCTCAGCGGTGTACGCGACGCGCGACCACGCATGTGGGTTGTCGGCCGCGACGGCGGCAAAGCCTTCCCACAGCCGGCTCACCACGAGCTGGTGCTCGTCGACCGAGCGCTTCGCCGTCGCGCGGAGCGCGGTCTCGAACAGCGGGTAGACGTCGATGGGTGCAGCAGCGAGGTGGGCGCGCTCGTAGTCGCTGTTGCCCGGCCGCGTGTCACCGAGCACCTCGGCGCACGGCGGCGCGTCGTCCTCGGTCCAGGGGAGCCAGCGCTTCGGGTCGAGCCGGTTCGCTCGGCGCTTCGAGTACAGGCACTCGACCCCGCCGATGAGCGCGACGTCGGACTCACCCGCAGCGATTGCATCGGCGAGGTGGTTCACGAGGAGCTGCGGGCTGTTCCCGCCGATGGTGCTGAGGATGGTGCGGCGCACGTCGGTGGCGCCGAGTCGACGGGCCAGCAGCGAGCCCGGGTCCGGGTACGGCCACGAGACGGAGAACACGACTGCGGCGGTGTCGAGCTTCGCGAGGAGCGAGCGCCTCCCGTTCGCGTCGTCGTCGGCCGTGCGCGCCGCGACGGCGAGCAGGTCGATCGGCTCGAGGGCATCCGTCGGATCGTCGGGCCGTTGTTCGGCCTGGCCGACGCCGACGATGACGGGCGTGCGCTTCGCGATCACGAGTTGCCTCGTCGAACGATCACGCGTCCATTCCCTCTGGCCATGTCGGCACCTCTGGCCACGTCGGCTCGCCGGGTGCGGCCGAATCGGGGCAGATCGATTTGTAGCGGCAGTACGTGCACGCCGGCGCATCGGCGACGCCGGCGAACTCCTGCTCTTCGCGCATCTCGACGACCTCGGCCCGCAGCTGGGCTTCGAGAGCTTCGAGCTCGCCGTCGTCGAGCTCCCATGGCTCGGGTTCCTCGTCGATCTCGGCCGCGAGGTGCTCGTATCGGAGTCGGACCCGGAGGCCGTGTCGCTGGGCGTACGGAACGAGCACCCAGGCCTGCAGCCACGCGCGGACGTCGTCGGCGACCCGAGAGGTGCGGACCGAGCCGGTCTTGTAGTCGCGAGCATCGAGCAGCCCGTCGTGGATCCACACGGCGTCGAGGCGTGCGGTCACGAGGAACGAGTGCAGTGCGGGCCGCGCTGCGGTGAACCGGGCCAGGGGGATCTCGTGTCCGAGCGCCTCGGCGGGGGACGGGCACCGCTGCGCGTGGCGGGTGACCTCGTCGTGGAGGCGCTCGGACCCGCCGACGCCAGCGAGCACCTCGTCGACGTGCACCGCATCGTGGCAGCTCCCGTGCGCGTGCACGAAGCGCAGCACGTCGTGGACCAGCTGGCCGTGGTCGGGGGAACCGGTCTCGTCGCTGGCCGGGACCGTGAGCTCGTCGAGCCACCACGCACGTCGGCATCGTCGCCACGAGTCGAACGAGGTGGGCGTGAGGCGCAGGATCCCCGGACGGAGGTCCCCCCGCGGGGCCCGGACGCGCACGGCGCCGTCGTGTGCAGGACACCCGGCGAGGTGCCGACACTGCTTGCAGCCGGCACCGGGCTCGACTCGACCGGGATCAGCACGCGCCCGCAGCTCCGCGAGCCGCTCGTCGAAGCGTTCGACGAGCGGCTCGAGCTCCGCGCCGAGATCGACGACTCGTTCGAAGCGCACCCCGTCGATCAGCCCGGCCCACGAGACGAGCAGCTCGCCCTCGCCCACCCACGGGCGGAGGCGGAGCACCGCCAGCCAGACGCTCTCGAGCTCGAGCGGGTCCTCGTGGGGGCGACGCCCGCGCCACAGGTCGATCTGACGCAGCTCCTTGGTCCCGTCCGGATGCTCGAAGGTGAGGTCGACCCAGCCGCCGACGCGGACGCCCCGCCGCTCGGTCGGGCGTTCGCAGTCGTGCAGGTACAACGACACCGGATGATCGCCGTAGAGCTGGACGTACCAGCGGACGGCGTGCTCGAAGACGCGCCGCTCTTCGGGTTCGAGATCGGCCGGGACCCGGAACGCGTCGACGTTCGGGACCGCGCCGCCCGGCTCGTCGAGCTCGGCCGCGCTGTGGGCAGTGCGCGCGGCGTCGAGGAACGCGTCACGCAAACGGCTGCGGGTCACGGTGTCGGAGAACCCCTCGGACGTGAAGTCGAGCGCGACTTGGCGCGGGCACCGCTCGCCGATCGAGCGCAGCGCCGCCGGCGTGACGCGAGGGAGGGGGTCCGACGAGTCCTGCACGCCCCGAGCATGGCACCGGCGCCGGCGCACGAGGTGCCCGATCGACGGAACGATCGGCCCGTAGCATGGACGTCATGGCAGCCGAACCCAGCGGCTCGCGCCGCGGGGGTCGCCCGGGCTGGGTGCGCTGGACCATCCGCATCGTCGTGCTGGTGCTCGTCGTGTGGATCGCGGTCTCCGGAGTCGTGCTCTTCAAGACGCGTCAACACGCGAACGACGGGCTCGACGCGCTCGAGCGTGCTCGGGGACAGATCGACGGTGCCGGCCTGCTGCGTGGCGCCGCGACCGCCGAGCTCCGGAAGGCGAAGCAAGCCTTCGCCGATGCGCACGCGCTCGCTGACGGGCCGGTGCTCGCGCCCTGGCGGGCCATCCCGCTCGTCGGGGGCAACCTGGACTCGGTCGAGTCGCTCACCGCCGCCGCGGAGCAGGTCGCCACCGTCGGTGAGCGTGCCGCCGACGAAGCCTCGAAGCTCCTCCACGATGACCCGACCACCGGCCCCGAGCGGCTCGCCCTGCTCGGCAAGCTCGCGAAGATCACGCGGCACGCGCGGGGCAGGCTCCGGGAGGTCGACCTCGGTGGCGACTTCTTCCTGTTCGGGCCCCTGGGCGACGCGCGCGAGCGGTTCCAGGAGCGCTTCGACCAGGTTCGCACCGGGCTCGAGAACGCGACCGCGGCGGCCGAGGGGGTCGAGGACCTGCTGCGTGGCCCACGCTCGTACCTCGTGCTCGGAGCGAACAACGCCGAGATGCGTGCCGGCTCGGGCATGTTGCTCTCCGTCGGGGTCGCGGGCTTCGAAGGAGGGAGCTTCAACCTCGGCGACATGCGGTCCACGACCGACTTCCCGCTCCCGGCGGGGGCAGTGGCACTCCCACCCGAGCTGCAGCAGCTCTGGGGCTTCGCCCCGATCACCCAGGACTGGCGGTGGCTCGGCACCTCGCCGCGCTTCGACGTGACGGCACCGCTTGCGGCGGAGATGTGGGAGAGAGCCACGGGCCAGCGCGTCGACGGTGTGCTCGCCGTCGACCCCGTCACGGTGCAGGCCTTGCTCGCCGCGCAGGGACCGGTCGACGTCGACGGACGCCATCTGAGCTCGGCTGACGTCCTCGAGTACCTCCTGCGCGGTCAGTACGACCTCGTCGATGCGAGCGACCCCGAGCAGGTGGCGCGCCGCGATCAGCTCAGCACGGTCGCGAAGGCCGCTGTCGACACGCTGAGCACCCGCGCGTGGAACGCCGACGGCCTGGTCCAGGACCTGTCGAAGGCGGGCCAGGGTCGCCACGTGCTGGCCTGGTCGCGTGATCCGGCCGAGCAGCGGGCCTGGGAAGCTGCCGGGATCGCCGGGGTGCTCGAACCCGACTCGCTTGCCGTCTCCGTCCTCAACACCGGCGGGAACAAGCTCGACCAGTTCCTCCAGGTCAAGAGCCGCCTGGGCATCCGGCCGAACGCCGACGGCGGGTCGGACGCGACCGTCGACCTGCACTTCACGAACACGGCGCCCGCCGACCTGCCGCCCTACGTGGGAGGCCCCTACGGCGGCACCGACCTCGTTGCCGGGGAGTACCAGGGCCTCGTCTCGGTGAACACGCCCGGCGCGGGGAGCCTGCCCAAGATGACGGGGTTGGACTCGTTGCTGGTGCTCGGCCGCGACGGTCCGACCAAGACGGTCGCGGCGGGCCCACTCCGGCTGAAGCCGGGAGAGCAGGCCACGGTCATCGTCCGCTTCGCCCTCCCGGACGGGTTCGGTTCGATGCTGGTGGCATCCTCGGCCCGAGTCCCGCCGATCAGCTGGGTGTTCCGGGGTGTCGGCTGGGACGACAACGCCCCGTACCGCGTCCACTGGTAGGGCCAGCACCTACATCGCGCACCTGCATCACGGGACATCGGGCCCTGGCGCCAGAGTGGTCGATGTGACTAGTGTGAAACTTCCTTCATCCGAAGAGGGTGAACGGCCCGCACTACTTGCTGCATAGAGTGGCAAGCCTCTGGCTCCTGGCCACGTACCGTGGTATGTTCGCTGGGAACCTTCACTCAGTCGTGAACGTTCTTGGGGCGATATCCGCCAGCGTGGCCCTTCCCCGCCGGCGATAGATGGGAGAGCGCTGATGTTGGCGTACCGCATGCGCCGCGGGCTGGGAGTCCTTCTGCTGGCTTTCGGCATGATGATCGCAGCCGGAGGGATCGCCGCGGCCCAGACCGATGGGGACCCCACGTACCCCACCATCCCGACGACCACCACCACCGACCCCTGCACCAAGGTCAACGAGGGCGGGGTCTGCGGCACGGTGGTGGTCGAAGGTTCCAGCGTCTCGAGGAGCTCGCTGCCGTTCACCGGCGGCGACGTGGCCCTCCTGACCCTGGTCGGGCTCGGCGCGATCGGCGCCGGAGTGACGATCGTCCTGGTCGGGCGGCGCCGCTCGACGTCGAGCGCCTGAGCACCGGCGTCGCACGATGGCCCTCACCGAACGGTCAGGGGTGTCCTTCGGTCTCCTGACCGACGGTCCGATCCCGCTGCGCGCCGCGCCCGATGCCGACGACGGGCGCGGGAGCTCCCGGCTCCGCTGGCTCCTCGTGGGGATCGACGCGGCGGCTGCGCTCGGCGCATGGTCGATCGCACTGCTCGTCATCGGCGCGCCGGGCTCGCTCTGGGCCCGGTCGGCCGTGGTCGTGGTGGGCGCCGGCTCGGCGCTGTGTGCCATCGCGATCCAACGGCTCTACCTCTCACGGGTCGCGGCGGTCCGTGCCGTCGAGCTGGTGCGGTTGATGCGCGCCGCGGCGGTGTCCGTGGTGTGCGCGTACCTCGCCGCGTCGATCGTCGGGATCCCGCTCCCGATCCCGAGCAGCGTCTTCGCCGGCCTCCTCGCGTTCCTGCTCCTCGCCACCGGGCGCTCGTTCTTCGACGCGTGGCTCAAGCTCGAGCGGACCCGCGGTCGCGTCCTTCGCCCGATGCTCCTGGTCGGGGCCAACGCCGACGCCGCGGAGCTCAACCAGCTGCTCTCCAACCACCCCGAGCTGGGGTTCCGGGTCGCCGGATACGTCGGTGACGCCACGGACCCGACCGCGTGGTCGGGGGTTCCGAAGGTCGGCGACCTCGACGACGTGTGCCAGGCGGTGCGCCGGAGCGGCACCAACGGCGTCCTCGTCGCGGCCAGCGCCCTGACGCCCGAGCAGCTGAACCAGGTGAGCCGTGAGCTGCTGTGCCAGGGCGTGCACGTGCACGTCTCGAGTGGGCTCAAGGGGATCGCGCCCCACCGCGTGCGCCACCTCCCGTTCGCACACGAACCGCTCTTCTACCTCGAGCCGATCACGCTCTCGCCGTGGCAGCTCGCGGTGAAGCGCAGCGTGGACCTCGTGCTGGCGAGCCTCGTGCTCTTGGTCGTCGCACCGATCCTGGCCGTCGCCGCCCTCGCCGTGAAGCTCGGTGACCGGGGTCCGGTCATCTTCCGCCAGCAGCGGATCGGACGCGACGGCAAGCCCTTCTGGATCATGAAGCTCCGCACGATGCGTCCCGATGCCGAGGTGCTCCTCGAGCAGCTCGCCGCGGAGAACGAGCGCGTCGGCGGACCGTTGTTCAAGCTGACCGACGACCCGCGCCGCACGCGGGTCGGACGCGTGCTCGAGCGCATGAGCATCGACGAGCTGCCCCAGCTCTGGAACGTGATCCGCGGCGACATGAGCCTGGTCGGACCGCGCCCCGCGCTGCCGGCCGAGGTCGAGCAGTTCGACTCCGATCTCCTCATCCGGCTGAGCGTCCCGCCGGGTGTCACCGGTCTCTGGCAGGTGGAGGCGCGCGACAACCCGTCGTTCTACGCGTACCGCCGTCTCGACATGTTCTACGTCGAGAACTGGTCGGTGCTGCTCGACTTCAGCATCCTGCTCGGCACCGTGCGCGTCCTGATCGTGCGCTTCCTGCACCCCGACCTGCACACGAACGACGCGGATCTGCCCCAGGCGCAGACCGACGTCGCGGTCCGCCCCGCGTCCTGAGCCTGCCTCCCCGTCTGCCTGCCTGTCGTCTGCCTGACTGGGCTGGGCTACGGGAGCCGGGCGAGCTCGGCCAGCTCGGCGAACGCCGGGCTCGTCGCCACCAGCTCCTCGAACGTGCCGCTGGCGGTCAGGCGCCCGTGCTCGAGCAGGAACACCCGATCGGAGTTCTTGACCGTCGACAGGCGGTGCGCGATCACGATCATCGTGAGCTTGCCGTGCAGCTCGTTGATGGTCGCGGCGAGCTCGGCTTCGGTCGCGTTGTCGAGCGAGGACGTCGCCTCGTCGAGGATCAGCACCTTGGGCTGCGTGTAGAACGCCCGGGCGATGCCGAGGCGTTGCCGCTGGCCTCCCGAGATGCGGACGCCCCGCTCACCCGTGACGGTCTCGAGCCCATCGGGGAGCCCGGCGACGAACGACTCGAGCTGGGCCTGCTGGATCGCCTCGTTGACGAGCTCGTCGTCGATCTCGGCCTCGGGCACGCCGAAGGCGACGTTCTCGCGCAGTGAGGCATCGAGCAGGTACACGTCCTGGGGCACCAGACCGATCTGGTTCCGCCACCCCTCGAGATCGTCGTCGATGTCGACACCGTCGACCGCGATCCGCCCGCTGCGGGGGTGATGGAGCCCCAGCAGCAGGTCGATGAGCGTGCTCTTGCCCGCACCCGACGTCCCGACGACGGCGACCGACTCCCCCCGGTGCACCGTGAGCGAGACGTCATCGAGGACCGGCCGCTCGGAGCCCTCGTAGGCGAACGAGACCGACTCGACCGTGAGCGCTTCCCGCAGCGGCTCGACCGGCGTCGGGGTGCCTTTCGGGCGCTCCTCCTCCTGCGCGGCCTCGAGCTCGGCGACGTCTGCACACACGATGTCGACCGACGCGAGCCCGGTGCGGAACGTCGTGCCGGCGGACACGAAGCGATAGAGCGTCGGGAGGAGCCGGAACCCGGCGGCGATGAACAGCCCGAGCACGGCGATGGCGTCGTTCTCGCCGCTGATCGTGAGCATGAGGGCCAGGAAGCCACCCCCGAGGATGAACGCGGTCTCGAGGTACTGACGTGGCAGCTCCGCGTAGAACTGGAAGCGGCGCTCGACGTGGGCCGACTCGTGCTTGAAGCGGGAGAGGCGGTCGACGAAGAACGGCTGGCGGTTCCGGACGATGACCTCCTTGACGCCACCGAGGGACTGCTGGATCGCCTTGAAGCTCTCGGCGTTGAGTCGCTGGAACTCGTAGCCGAGCACGTGCGCCCGACGGTTGATGATGCGTTGGTATACGAGGATGATGACGAGGAAGTAGACGGCGGTACCGAGCGCGATCAGTGGCTGGAGCACCAGGAGCACGATGGTGATCCCGATGATCACGGCCCCCTCAGTGGCGACGCTCACGCTCGGGCCCACCGAGCGCGTGAAGGCCTCCGAGACCGCGCTCTGGAGCGTGCGGACGAGCTCGGCCGAGTTGCGACGCAGGTGATAGCGGTACGGCGCGCGCAGGTAGAGGTCGAGCAGGCGGGCTTCGAGGTTCGCCTCGCTCTGGAGAGTGAAGCCGAGCGTCCACCAGCGCAGCGCGATCGTGAGCAGCGTCCGGAGCGCGAACGAGGCGATGACCAGGACGGCGAGGACGGCCTCGAGCGTCCCCTGGCTCGGATTCCCGAGCAGGTCCGAGAGGAACTGGACGCCCGTTCCACTCGTCGAGCTCCCGCTGGAGCTGGTCAGCAGCTCGAGGAGCGGGAGGACGAGTCCGAGACCGACGATCTCGAGGCCCGCCACGACCACTGACCCGACGAGTGCGAACGCAAAGCGTTTTCGCGCGCCGGGGTCGAGCAGGGACAACATGTCGCGGAGGGATCGCCGCACTGCTGCAACGATACTGTCGACACGCTGTTGTGGTGACGTCCCTTGCCGAAGAGAGTGAACCGTGTCGAGCACCGGGATCGTCCATCAGTTCGATCCGCGCCACCCGGTTGCCGGGGGCATCGAGACGTGCATCGCGGGCGTGTTCCGCTACGGACCGACCGACGAGGCGTTGGTCGTGGTCGGTGCAGATCGGAGCGGGCTCGGACGTGGTGCAGGGTCGACGGAGCTCGGCGTGGTGCAGTGGCTCGAGGTCGCCGGACGCACCATCGGGTTCCTCCCGATCGCACGCCTCGGGCGCGAGGGGCGCGCCGGTCTCGTCCCCGAGACCCTCACGCTCACCATCGGTCTCCTCCGATTCCGTCGAGCGGTCCGGCGGACCGTCGATCGTCTCCAGGTCCATCGTTCCGAGACGGGCGCCGTCGTGTCGGTCCTGCTCCGAGAGATGGACCGGGTGCAGTGCATCCATGGTGACAGTGGTCGCGCGCTCCGCCACCGTTCGGCGTCGTACTGGCGGTTCCTCCGTCGCCTGCACCTGGCCGTCGAGCGGTGGTCGGTGCGCCGTGCGTCCTGGACGTACGTCTTCAGCCGGAGCGGCGCGGCGCGCCTCGCGCAGTCGTCGTCGCGAGTGAGCTACCTCCCCACGTGGTTCGATCCCGAGATCGTGCACTCGCGTGTCGAGCCGTCGCGCGCCGGCAGCGGGACTCGCGCGTTGTGGGTCGGTCGCCTCGAGGACGAAAAGGATCCGGTGCTCGGCATCCAGGCGCTGGAGGCGTTCGTCACCATGGGCGGCGACGGCGTGGCGCGGCGCGCGTCGATGGTGGGCGACGGCTCGATGAGGCAGGCGGTGGAACGCGCGTGCTCGGCGGGCTCCAACGTGGAGCTTCGGGGCACGTTGAACCAGCAGGAAGTCGCGACCGAGATGGTGGCGGCGGACGTGCTCCTGATGACGTCGCGCTTCGAGGGGAGCCCGGTCGTCATGAACGAGGCGCTCGCCGCGGGAACGCCGGTGGTCGGGACGGAGGACAGCGATCCCGACGAGCGGATCGAGGACGGCCGGAACGGCTTCCGATGCGCCGGTCGCGATCCGGAGGTCCTTGCCGAGGCGATGGCCCGTGCACGGTCCCTTTCGCGCGCCGACTGCGTCGCATCGGTGCGGGACCTGGCGGCACCGCTGATCGTGCCCCGCTTGTTCAGGACCCCTTAGGACGCGGTTCGCGTCGCCGCGCCCGGAGGTCACGCGCTGCGATCCGGACGAACTCGCGGTCCTGCACGAGATAGCGATGTGCGAGATGGGTGGGATCCTGCGCGAGGCGCCAGACCCATTCGAGCCCGATGCGTTGGATCCCGCGCGGCGCGCGCCGCCGGGCACCGGCCAACATGTCGACGGTGCCGCCGACGGCGAGCGCGACGGTGGGCGGAAGGAGATCGCTCCGCCGCCAGAACCACTTCTCCTGCTTGGGCGTGCCGAGGAACATCACGAGCAGGTCCGGTCGACTGGCCGAGATCGCGTCGAGCGCCTTGCGCTCGTCCGGACCGATCGCGTCGAGCTCGACGTGTGGCGACGCCGTTCCGGCGACGCGGAGTGCGGGAAACCTGGCGCGGAGCGAGGCGACCGCACGGTCGAGCACTGCGGGTTGGCCACCCAGGAAGTAGACGGACCGCTCCGCGCGCTCGGCCTCGGCGAGGACCTCGACGGTGAGGTCGACACCGGCGACCCGCTCGGGAAGGGGTGTGCCGAGCGCGCGCGCGAGCATCACCAGCGGCGCACCGTCTGCGAAGCGAAGCGAGGCGCGCTCGTACGCGGCGTCGAACTCCGCGTCGCGCTCGAGCCGAACGAGGTGGTCGACGTTCGGCGTCACGACGAGCGCGGGCTCGCGACGCGCCACGAGCCCGAGAACGGCGTCGACGGCTTCACCCATCGTGCAGGCCTCCACGCTCGTCCGTCCGAGATGCACTCTCGGGTTGGCGGCGTCAGGCACGGGACCGGTGCCCGTCCGCGGCGAGCGTGCGATAGAGGTCGGCGAACTCGGGCGCGCGCGTCTCCCAGGAGTACGAGCGCGCCCGCGTGACCGTCGCCGCGAGGTCCCGGGGGCCAGGGGGTGTTGCGAGTCGGGCGTGGACCACCGATGGATCGTCGAAGTCCACGAGCGAGACGGCCGTCGATCCTGCGATCTCGCGATACGGGGGGATGTCGGCGGCGAGGACCGGTCGGCCGGTCGCCATGGCCTCGACGAGCGTCAGTCCGAACCCCTCGGCGCGGCTGGGAAGAACGATCGCCCGGCAGGACCGAAGCTGCTCGAGGAGGCGCGTGGCATCGACCTCGCCGGTGAACGTGGCCGCGAGTCCGTGGAACTGCGCTGCGAGCGTCGAGGCGTACTCCGTGTCGCCACCACCGGTGATGACGAGACGCAGGGTCGGGTCGAGCCGGAGGAGTGCGGGGAGCGTCTCGAGACCCTTGTTCGGTGCGACACGCCCGAAGTACAGCAACGGGCCGTCGAGAGGCACCGGCTGGCTGGCGATGGAGAGGAAGCTCGTGACATCGACCGGGTTCTCGAGCAGGCGGGCGCGCGGCAACCCGGACACCCAACGGAAGTCGGCTTCGGAGTCCGCCAGCACGGCGTCGAAGGTGCGCAACGTGGGGAGGAGGACCCGTCGCCAAAGGACACGCTTGGCCCGCGCGTCATCGTCGGTGTGGAAGATGAGCCCGTGCGTACTCAACACGCGGGGCTTCGCTCGAGCGGTGCGAGCGCGGGCGAGGAGGTCGAGTCCGAATCGGAGATCGTGGAAGTGCAGGACGTCGGCCCAGGTGAACAGCGCGCGCAGCGACGTCGAGACGTCGCGGGTGAGCTGCAGTCGATCCGGCCCGAGCACGGGGACCCGGAGCACCGGGACCTCGGGTGGTGCGCCCTCGCCGGTGGTGTGTCGGGTGGAGCAGACGACGGCGGAGCTCACGCCGAGCGGGGCCACGTGCCGGCTGAGGCTGGCGATGAAGTTCTCCGTGCCGCCGATGACGGGGTGGGAGTTGCGCGACAGGTGCAGGACCCGAATCACGCCGTGCGCCCGACCAGCACGAGGTTCTCCCCACCGCGCCAGGGCAGCGCGCCGGTCGCCCGCGACATCGCGCGGTGCAGGGGGAGCAGGAGCGCGCGCTGGAACGAGTCGGGGACGCGGACGGGATAGGGGACGTCCCACAGCAGGTCCGACCCCTTGCGGACGACCATGAACCCCGAATCGATCACGGCACGTACCCACTCGTCGGGGGGCCAGAGCGCCGTGTGCGTGGCATCACGATCGCCGAACCATGTCCCGGTCCCGCGCTTGCTGCGCGCACCGAAGCCTTCGGTGTTCGGAACGGAGATGACGATCAGACCCTCGGGCTGCAGTGCGTTCCGGATCTCGCGGAGTGCGATGCGCGGGTCGTCGAGGTGCTCGAGCACGTCGAGCGCGACGACCGCTGCGGCCGATGACGGTCGAAGCGGAGCCGCGGTCGCGGAACCGACGATCACCGGCAGCGCGTGCTCCTCACCGAGCCGCCGCGCGCTGAACTCGGAGATGTCGAGGCAGACGGGCGCCAGGCCCAGGGCGCGTGCACTCAGTGCCAGGCGTCCCAGGCCGGCGCCGACGTCGATGACCGGACCGGGGAGCGTGTCGAGCTGCCGGCGGAGCCACTTCGCCCAGTACTGCTCCCGAGTCAGGTGCGGCAGCCGTTGGGAGAGGTCGCGACCGTAGGTCGCCCGGTAGTACTCCTCGTCGTACGGCTGATCTGGTGCCTCAGCGTCGGGAGGCACGACGCCCCGAGGTGCTCGGCTCGCCCGGCGCGGTCCACTGGATGGCGGGACGCCGACGCCAGTCGATGAGCAGCAGGAGGATGAACCCGACCATTGCCGCGATCAGGCCGGCCGTGACCGCAGCTCGAGCCGCATCGGGGGTGCGTGACTCCTGGGCGGGCTCGCGCACCGAGATCACCGATGCGTTCGTGGCCTCGTCGACTTCGCGCTGGGCATCGTCGAGTGCGTTCTGCGCCGAGGTGAGTGTGTCGAGGGTGCGGGTGATGTTCGCGAGGAGCTCGGCATGACGAGTCGAGCCATCGTTGCCGTTGAGGGCCTCGTACTCCGTGAGCGCCGCGTTGGCCTTGTCGTAGTCGGCCTGGGCCGAGGAGACGGTGCGCTCCGCGCGCTGCAAGTCGTTGTCGGCGACCACGATCAGTGCCTGTCGGGATGCGACGCGCAGGACGTCCTTGATCGCGCCCGGGTCGGTCGACTGGTACGAGACGTCGACGTTCGCCGTCGAGCTCACGCGCTCCGACGTGAGACCGCCGTCGACGGCCCCTTCGGACTCGCCGCTCGCGGCAGCTGCCGCACGGATCACTCGGGGGAGGCCGAGCGCCGCCTGGTAGTTGTCCGCGACGGGCCGCAGGAGGTAGTCGGGCACGTCGGCGGGGAGGATCTGCCCGACGAAGACCGCGGCGCGTCCCTTGTACGTCGCCGCCTGGCGGTACACGAGGAACCCCGCGATCCCACTCGCGACGATCACCAACACGAGCACGAAGAGGATGCCGCGCCACGACGGGCGATAGCGGACGAACGAGGTGATCTCCATGGGCACAGGTCACGCGAACCCGGGTGCCGAGGACGTGACGAGGACGAAGGGTACCATCGGTTTCGTGGTGGACATGGGCACGTCCGCGAAGCACGCGGCGGACGGCCGAGGCGGTCGAGGTGCTGATGCACCTCCTCGCCATCGCATCCCGGGCTCGCTGCTCGCGCTGCTCGGTCTCGTGATCCTGGCCATCGGGTTCGCGGTCGGAAGCGGACCGCAGCTCTCGAGCACGCAGCTGTTGCTCGTCGTCGGGGCCGTCGTCGGCGTGGTCTTCGCGCTGATCGCAGTGAACCGGTTCTGGTGGCTGATCCTCGTGCTGTTC
>JBBQFJ010000099.1:0-13450 GCA_038321755.1 Acidimicrobiia bacterium
GTCTCGGGTGTCCAGTCGCTGCGCTTCCAGTCGGTGAGGTGCGCGGGGGCATCCCCGTGGATCCCCTCCCACCACACGTCGCCGTAGTCGGTGAGCGCGGTGTTGTTGAAGACTGTGTTGTTCTCGATCGTGCGCATCGCGTTCGGGTTCGTCTCGAAGTTCGTCCCGGGCGCCACGCCGAAGAAGCCGTTCTCGGGATTGATCGCGTACAGCCGACCGTCCTGACCGATCTTCATCCACGAGATGTCGTCGCCGACGCACTCTGCCTTCCAGCCCGGGATCGTCGGGATGAGCATCGCCAGGTTCGTCTTGCCGCAGGCCGACGGGAACGCGGCTCCGATGTAGAAGGCGCGTCCTTTCGGCGAGGTCAGCTTGAGGATGAGCATGTGCTCAGCCAGCCAACCCTCGTCGCGCGCGATCACCGAGGCGATGCGCAGAGCGAAGCACTTCTTGCCGAGCAGCGCGTTGCCGCCGTAGCCCGATCCGTAGGACCAGATCTCGCGAGTCTCCGGGAAGTGCACGATCCACTTGTCGTCGGGGTTGCACGGCCAGGCGGAGTCCTCCTCGCCCGGAGCGAGTGGGGCGCCGATCGAGTGGACGCACGGCACGAAGTCGCCGTCGCTGCCGAGGACGTCGAGGGCCTTGCCCCCGGCACGCGTCATCGCGCGCATGCTGACCGCGACGTACGGCGAGTCGGTCAGCTCTACGCCGATGTACGAGAGGGGAGACCCGATCGGACCCATCGAGTATGGGATGACGTACATCGTGCGGCCGCGCATGGAGCCGGCGAAGAGCTCCCGCAGCTTCGTGCGCATCTCACTGGGCGCCATCCAGTTGTTCGTGGGCCCGGCGTCGTCCTCGCGCTCGGAGCAGATGTAGGTGCGGTCCTCGACCCGGGCGACGTCGCTGGGGTCGGTGGTGGCCCAGTACGAGCCGGGGCGCTTCTCCGGGTTCAGCTCCTGGAAGGTGCCTGCATCGACGAGCTGCTTGCACATCAGCTCGTACTCGGCGTCGGACCCGTCGACCCAGTGGACCGAGTCGGGTTCGCAGAGCTCGACCATGTCCTTCACCCAGGCCAGCAGACCGGCGTGCTTGGTCGGTGCTTCCGTCACGAGCGACACGAAGGGCCTCCGCCTGGTCGGCTGGTCAGGCGCAGCGGGGCGCCGGAAACGGTGGCGCCGAGTGTACCGATGCCCCCGCGTGGGAGCCGAACGGCGGTGTGGATGCCCCGGTTCGGGATGAGCCGGATACCGTGGCGGGATGAGTTGGCTCTCGTGGATCGTCGTCGGGTTCGTCGCAGGCGTGCTCGCCAAGCTGGTGACCGGTCAGGACCGTCCGGGATGTCTCGGCACGATCCTCGTGGGGATCCTGGGCGGGCTGCTCGGCGGCGCGCTGTTCACGGCCGCAGGCGACGAGGGCATCAACGACTTCAGCATCCGCTCGGTGCTGGTCGCGTTCGTGGGTGCGGTGATCCTGCTCTTCGGCTGGAGCCTGATCAGCAAGCGCGACTGAGTCGCGCCGCCTCAGACCTGCCGACTAGACCTCGGCGCCTCAGACCTCGGCGCCTCAGACCTCGGCGGTGGGGAGTCCCATGTCGGGCTCGGACCCGATGCGGATCCGGGTGGCGCGGCCGTCGCCGTCGAGGGCGAAGTTCACGCGCTGGCACTGGCGCAGCGCCCGGAAGAGCGAGCCCTCGAGCGCCGTGGTCGCGAGCACGTACTCGGCCCGGTCGGCGTCGCTCACCACGACGCCTTCGCCGGTCTGGGGATCGAAGGTCCGAACGACGCCCTGCATCGAGCTACGGCTTCTGGACCTTGCCGGCCTTGAGGCAGGACGTGCAGACGTTGAGGCGCTTCGGCGTCCCGTTCACGACGGCGCGCACCTTCTGGACGTTGGGGTTCCAGCGCCGCTTCGTGCGCCGGTGTGAGTGGCTGAGGCGCATGCCGAACTGCGGCTTCTTGCCGCACACCTCGCAGACCGACGCCATGGGACCTACTCCTCGTGCGGCTCTCGCCGCGCTCCTCGTGCGGCTCTCGCCGCGCTCCTCGTGCCGCTCTCGCCGCGCTCCTGCTGCGCGGCGGTGCCGCGGACACGTTGCTCGAACGGTGAAATCACTCGGGGACCTCGATCGGGGACCGAGGCCCCTCGGACCGACGATCGTAGCAGTGGCCTTCGCCCGAACCGAAGGCGAGCGCCACTACGATTCTCCCGCACATGAGCACCCTGACCGCGATCGATGGCGAGGCCCTCGCCCGAGTCGTCGGCATCTTCCGGGATGCGCTGCGGGCCCACCAGGAGGAGCTGAACCTCCTCAACGTCTACCCGGTCCCCGACGGCGACACGGGCACCAACATGGCGCTCACGATCGAGTCGGTCTGCACCGAGGTCGGCAGTGCCACGCGCATGGACGACGTGTGCAGGGCCCTCGCGCACGGCTCTCTCATGGGGGCTCGGGGCAACTCCGGCGTGATCCTGTCGCAGATCCTTCGTGGTCTCGCCGACACCTTCACGCCGCTCGAGGTCATCGGCGCCGCCGACGTCGCGGCCGGTCTGCGGCGCGCCTCCGATGCCGCGTACCAGGCGGTGATGCGTCCGGTCGAGGGCACGATCCTCACGGTCGTGCGCAGCGCGGCCGAAGCCGCTGAGACTGCCCGGGACACCGGCGCGAGCACGCTCGAGTCACTCCTCGAGCGCACGGTCACCGCAGCGCACGAAGCGGTGGCCCGGACCCCCGACCTCCTGCCGGTGCTCAAGGACGCTGGGGTCGTCGACGCGGGCGGTCGCGGGTTCACCCTGCTGCTCGACGCGTTCCTGAACGTCGTCGACGGCCGTCCGGTCCCCGAGCCCGAGTTCGTGACCGCACCCGCCGCAGTTGCGGCCCACCAGCGCGACGGAGACCTCTCGTCGTTGCGCTACGAGGTGATGTACCTCCTCGATGCGCCCGACGCGACGATTCTCGCGTTCAAGGAGACATGGGGCGCGCTCGGCGACTCGATCGTCGTGGTCGGTGGCGACGGCATCTGGAACTGCCACGTCCACACCAACGACATCGGCGGTGCGATCGAAGCGGGCATCCAGGCCGGTCGTCCGCGGGAGATCCGTGTGACCGACCTCATCGAGCAGGTGGAGGAAGAGCAGTGGGTGCGCGCTGGGAACGGCGACGACGTCGCCGCGAAGCGCGTCACCACGGCAGTCGTGGCCGTCGCGGTCGGGAGCGGGCTGAGTCGGTTGCTCCGGTCGGTGGGTGTGCACGAGGTCGTCGCCGGTGGCCAGTCCATGAACCCGTCCACGGCCCAGATCCTGGAGGCGGTCGACCGAGCGCCGTCCGACGCCGTGCTCGTGCTCCCGAACAACAAGAACATCATCGCGGTCGCGCAGCAGGTCGGAGCCCTCACCGAACGCGACGTCGACGTCGTGCCCACGCACGCGGTGGTCGAAGCGCTTGCGTCCCTCGTCGTCTACGACCCCGACGCACCGCTCGCCGTCAACGTCGCTGCGATGTCCGACGCCGCGTCGCGCGTGCGAGCGGGAGAGATCACTCAGGCGGTGCGTGACAGCAATGCCGACTGCGGCGAGATCAAGACGGGTGACTGGATCGCGATCACGCGTGACGGCATCTGCGCCGCGACCAGCACGGTGGTCGAAGCCGCGATCGCGCTGGTGGACCAGCTCGTCGGCGACGACAGCGAGCTGGTCACGGTGCTGCTGGGCAGCGACGCGCGGCCGGCCGACACGGCGAAGCTTCGCGAGCACCTCGGGCTGGAGCACGGCCACGTCGAGGTCGAAGTGCACGAGGGCGACCAGCCGCTGTACCCGTACCTCATCGGGGTGGAGTAGCCCGGGTGGCACCGGGCCTCACCCTCCGCGAGCTGCGCGACAAGTCGATCTCGGATCTGCGGACGGTCGGGCCGAAGCTGGGTGAGCGGCTCGCCACGATGGGGATCGAGAGCGTGCTCGATCTGCTCGAGCACTACCCACGCCGGTACCACGACCGGACGAACACGACCGACATCGCGGAGCTCGCGGTCGACGAGCAGGCGACGGTCGCCGGTGAGGTGAAGAAGGTTGCGGTGCGTCGGCCGCGCAAAGGACGGCCGATCGTCGAGATGGAGCTGTACGACGGCACGTCGTACCTCAAGCTCACGTTCTTCAACCAGGAGTACCGGGCGAAGATCACCGAGGGCACGGAGGTCTCGGTCTTCGGCAAGGTCGACCTCTACCGCGGGCGGCGGCAGATGGTGAACCCGGCCATCGACGTGCTCGACACCGCGGCCGAGCCCACGACCGGGGTGCTCCTCCCGGTGTACCCGCAGTCGGGCAAGGCCGGCGTGAACAGCTGGGAGATCCGCAAGGTCGCGGCGGAGATGCTGAAGCGCTCGCAGTCGCGCGGGTTCGCCGACCCGCTCGACGACGGCGTCCGGCGTGCGCAGCACCTCGTCGATCGCACGACGGCGTATACGACCATCCATCGACCCGAGAGCATGGACGAAGCGTCGACGGCGCGAGCGCGCCTGACCTTCGACGAGTTCCTGCGCATGCAGGTGGGCCTCGTCGCGCGCAAGCGGGCGATCGAACGCGACCGCACCGGCATCGAGCACCGCGTCGACGGTGCGCTGACCCCGGCATTCCTCGCGAGCCTGCCGTTCCCGCTCACCCGTGACCAGACGCGCGTGATCGAGGAGATCAGCCGGGACATGGCATCGGCCGCGCCGATGCACCGCCTGCTCCAGGGCGAGGTCGGTTCGGGGAAGACGGTCGTGGCGCTGCTCGCCCTGCTCGTCGCGGTCCAGGGTGGTCATCAGGGCGCGTTCATGGCGCCGACGGAGGTGCTCGCCGAGCAGCACGAGCTCACGTTGCGCACGCTCCTCGACGGGCTCATCGTTCCCGAAGCGGGTTCGTTGCTCGGCGAACGTCCCGTCGGCGTGGCGCTGCTCACGAATCGCACGAGCGCCGCGGAGCGTCGACGCATCGCCGAAGGCCTCCGAGGTGGGCAGATCGACATCATCGTCGGCACCCACGCGCTGATCTACGAGGGAGTGCAGTTCGCGCAGCTCGGACTCGTGGTGATCGACGAACAGCACCGCTTCGGTGTGGAGCAGCGCGATCTGCTGCGGGGCAAGGGGAACGAGCCCGACGTGCTCGTGATGACCGCGACGCCGATCCCGCGCACCGCCGCCATGCTGATCTACGGCGACCTCGACAAGTCGGAGCTGCGGTCGCTCCCCGCAGGGCGCTCGCCGATCGCAACCGAGGTGGTCGGCCCCAGCGCGCTCGAGCGCGTCGCGGTCTATGAGCGGCTGCGCAACGAGGTGGCGGCCGGCCGCCAGGCGTACGTGGTGTGCCCGCTGGTGGAGGGCTCCAACAAGCTCGAGGCCAAGGCGGCGACCGAGGAGTTCGAGCGGCTCGGCCACGAGGAGCTCGCTGGGCTTCGCCTCGGGCTGTTGCACGGGCAGATGCCGTCGGCCGACAAGGAGGCCGTGATGCGGAGCTTCCGCGCCGGTGAGATCGACGCGCTGGTCGCGACGACCGTGATCGAGGTCGGCGTCGACGTCCCGAACGCGACTGTCATGATCGTCGAGGACGCCGACCGGTTCGGCCTGCTCCAGCTCCATCAGCTCCGCGGCCGCATCGGTCGCGGACCGCACGCGTCGTGGTGTTACCTCCTGGCAGACCCGTCGACTGCCGAGGGGCGCGCGCGCCTCGAGGCGATGCGCGACAGCACGGACGGCTTCGAGCTGGCCGAGCGCGACCTCGAGATCCGGGGTGCGGGCGCGGTCTTCGGCGAGCGGCAGTCTGGCTTCAGCGACCTGAAGCTCGGGCGTCTGCCGCGCGACGAACCGATCGTGATCGCGGCACGGTCGGTCGCGGAGGCGCTGCTTGACGTCGACCCTGGTCTCGATGACAACGCGCAACTGCGCGAGGAGGTCGAAGACCTGCTCGGCGATGCCGTCGAGTTCCTGTTCAAGAGCTGACGCGCGCGGTTACTCCCACGTGATCTGGATCCTGACCGTGACGCTCACAGCGCCGCGGTTCGTGGTCTCGATGCGGACCGGCTGGTCGAGTCGCACCGGGCCATACGCCCTGGCCTCACCGCCGGGCGGTCGCGCCGTCGTCGTCCCGAGGCGTCGTCCGCCCTGCCGCACGAGGCTGCGCACGAGCGGCTCGTCGCCGAGGACGGAGGCATAGGCCTGCGTGCCGATCGTGCGCGACGCGGTCGGTGTGATCGACACCAGCGGCGCCTGCGTGCCGGGAGGGATCGGTGGCGGCAGCACTTCGAAGTAGGCATCGACGGGCGCGTAGGAGATCGTGAGCCGGTGGATGGTCACCGCCGCGGAGGCCGGTGCCCGGACGAGGAACGCGAGGTGAAAGAGCCCGCCCAGCGCGCTCGGGAGGCGGGCGGACCCGTTCGGGTCGAGCGGGATGCACGACAGGAAGCCGAACCACCTCGGCCACGACGAGTCGTCGGCTTCGGGCGGTTCCCCGTGGTTGCCCGCCGGGCAGACCTCGAGATCCGCACCGGGCGCGGCTCGGACCTCGATCGGATCGGGCGCCGGGTGGAGCGCGATCGCGAGGCTCTCGCCCTGGCGGAGATGCACGCTCCGCAACGTCGCCACCCGTGGTGTCGGAGTCTCCGGCGCTTGCGCCTCGGCGAAGGACGTGAAGGAGGTGGCGGCTGCGATCATGGCCATGAGCATCGCGATGGCCGCTCCGCGCCGGGACATCATCGGTTGGATGGTAGGGCCGCGCGACAGTGGCACGACATGACTGGCGACGCATGAGTGGCCGGATGCGGGTCATCGCCGGCGAGGCCCGTGGGTTGACCCTCGTCGCGCCGTCCGATGCACGTCCGACCAGCGGGCGTGTCCGGGAGGCCTTGTTCTCGTCGCTCGGCGATGTCACGGGCGCGCGCGTCCTCGACCTGTTCGCCGGGAGCGGCGCGTTGGCGATCGAGGCGCTCTCGCGCGGTGCCGAGCGAGCGGTGCTCGTCGATCGCGACCGTGAGGCGTTCGAGGCCTGTCGAGCCAACCTCGAGACGACGCGCTTCACCGAGCGCGCGCGCGTGCTGCTGCGCCAGGTCGCCACGTTCCTGGAGGGACCGATCCCCGACGAGGCGCCGTTCGACCTCGTGTGCTGCGATCCGCCGTACGACCAGGACGAGCCGGAGCTCGAGGCCGTGCTCGAGGAACTCACCGAGCCCGGGTGGCTCGCTCTGGAGGCCCGCGTCGTCATCGAGCGTGCGGCCCGTCGCACCCGGGAAGGGGGCGGCGAGTGGAGCAGCGCATGGAAGGTGGGGTGGGAGCGCAGGTACGGGGATACGCTCGTCACGGTCCTGCGGCCATCGCAGACGACGTGATCTGGATCTGAGCCGAGCGAGGAGCACGACGGAAGTGGCCACTGCGCTGTGCCCGGGATCGTTCGACCCGGTGACCCTCGGACACCTCGACATCATCGAGCGAACCGCGCGCCATTTCGACGAGGTCATCGTCGCGGTCATCCGGAACCCGCAGAAGTCGCAGTCGCTCTTCACCCTGGAGGAGCGCCAAGAGATGCTGCATGAGGTCACGAAGCACATCCCGAACGTGCGCATCGAGTTCTTCAAGGGCCTGCTGGTGGAGTTCGCCCGCGACCATGGTGCCGAGTCGATCGTGAAAGGGCTCCGCGCCATCTCCGACTTCGACTACGAGCTGCAGATGGCCCAGATGAACCAGCGGCTCTCCGGCATCGACACGTTCTTCATCTCGACGAGCCCGCAACACTCGTTCCTGTCGTCGAGCCTGGTGCGTGAGGTCGCCCGATTCGGCGGCGACGTGTCGAGCATGGTGCCGTCGATGGTCGCCGAGCGGCTCGCCTAGCGGTACGGGGACGAGCCCCGCCCGACATGAGCAGCGCGACATGAGCGAGCAGGAGGCTCGAGCGCTCGAGGACCTCCTGTTCGATCTCCGCGAGCTGATCGAACAGGCCCGGATGATGCCGATGTCCGCGTCGGTGCTGGTCAACCGCGACGAAGCGCTCGCGCTGATCGAAGATGCGCTGGCGAGCATGCCGGAGGAGCTGCGGCGCGCCCGCTGGCTGCTGAAGGAGCGCGACGAGTACCTCGCCGAAGCGCGCCGGGATGCTGCCATCCTCGTCGACGCCGCGCGCACCCAGGCCGAGCGCATGGTCGAGCGAACCGAGATCGCCCGTGAGGCACGCCGGACCGCCGAGCAGGTGATCTCCGAGGCCGAGGCCGACGCACGCCGACTGAGTCACGAAGCCGACGACTTCATCGACGCTCGACTCGTCACGTTCCAGGAGACGCTCGAACGCACCCTTGCCGCCGTGAAGCGGGGGCGCGACCGTCTCCAACCGGACCCCGACCCGGGTGCCGACCCGGCTGCGGAGGCGGCCGTCCCTGAGCGGGAGTTCTTCGACCAAGACCAGGAATAGCCCGAACGGGCGCCTTCTCGACCCACGACCGCCGGGAAACCCAGCAAGCACAAGGGTTCCGGGCCTCTGCGCTATCCTGTCCTGTCGCCCGTCCGCGGGGCGTTGCGGAGCCATCCGGGTCTTCCGCCGCTGTCCGCCGGCTCCGGCACCATCACCATGTCCGGACTCCGCATCGACGCCACCGACCTCCTCGCCAGGGCGGGGAACCGTCGTGAGGTCACGATCGACCAGGCGCTCGATGAGCTGCGTGGCACTTCGGCGCGCATCGAGGCGCCGATCCACGTCGCCCTCGTGCTGGAGCGCATCCCCGACGGTGTCGTCGCTCGCGGTTCGATCGATGCGACCTGGCAGGCGCAGTGCAGCATCTGTCTTCGCGACCTCGAGCAGCCGATGAGCGTCCACGTCGACGAGCTGTACGAGACCGCGCCGATCTAGGGAGAGACGTACCCGATCGAGGGCGTCGAGATCGATCTCGAACAGCTCGCTCGCGATGCGCTCGTCCTGGAGCTGCCGATCGCGCCCCACTGCGACTCGGCATGCGAGCCTGCCGTCCTGCCCCAGGGTGTCGCACTCTCCACCGAACCGGAGCCCGGCGCGGCGCGCGATCCCCGGTGGGCCGCACTCTCCGATCTGGAGCTCTGACCCACCGCTCGCAGACCACCGCCCGTCTCGTCCCTCACACCGATCTCGCAACCACCGCTCGCATCCCACAGATACCAGGAGCCCACGATGGCAGTCCCGAAGCGCAAGACCCCACGATCACGAACGCACAGTCGGCGTTCGGCGAACCGCAAGCTCGCACCCCCGTCGCGCTCCGACTGTCCCAACTGCGGGAACGCCAAGCTGCCGCACGTCGTGTGCCCGAACTGCGGTTGGTACAAGGGACGTCAGGCCGTCGAGGTCGACTGAGTCGTTCCATGACGACGAGCAGCCACAACGGCGACTCCGGGCATCGACGCACGATCGCCGTCGACGCGATGGGTGGCGACAGCGCGCCTGGCGAGATCGTCGCCGGTGCGCTGCAGGCCGCGCTCGACCTCGACGTCGACGTGCTGCTGGTCGGACGACGCGACGCGATCACGCCGCTGCTCCCCGGCGGCGTGGCTCCCGACGGTGTGGAGCTCGTCGACGCGAGTGAAGTCATCGAGATGGACGCCGAGCCGCTGGCCGCGGTCCGCACGCTGAAGGACTCCTCCATCATGCGTGCGTTCGAGGCCGTGCGCGACGGCCGCGCCGACGCGATGGTGAGTGCCGGCAACACCGGTGCCGTCACCACGGGCGCGGTGCTGCGACTCGGACGGTTCAAGGGGGTGCCGAGCCCCGCGATCGCGGTACCCATCCCGGTTCCCGGACATCACCCACAGCTGCTCGTCGACGGGGGTGCGGTGGTCGACCCCGCACCCGAGCGCCTCGTGCAGTACGCCCTGATGGGCCGTGAGTACGCGCGGGCCCGTTGGGACATCGCCGCGCCGCGCGTGGGCCTCCTCTCCAACGGAGAAGAGGCCGGCAAGGGCGACGAGCTCCGCAAGAGCGCGTTCCCGCTCCTGCAGTCGGTGCCCGGGTTCATCGGCAACGTCGAAGGCCGCGACTTCATGCACAGCGACACGGTCGACGTCATCGTGACCGATGGGTTCACCGGCAACGTCGCGCTCAAGTCGTTGGAGGGCGCACTGCGTGCCGCGTCGTCGGTGATCTTCGGGGTGTTCGAGCAGAGCCCGGAGGCAAGAGAGGCCGGCAAGGTGATGATGGGGCCGCTGCTCGATGCTGCGTCGGACTTCAGTCCCGACGTCGTCGGCGGCGCGGTCCTGCTCGGCATCAAGGGACTCACGGTCATCTCCCACGGTGCGTCTTCCGCGCGGGCGATCACGAACGCGGTCGGGATCGCCGCAGATTGCGCTCGGCGCGACATGGTCGACCGAGTGCGCGAGGCGGTCACCGGTGCCCGCTGAGACGCACGTCGAACAGCAGCCGCTCGGTCCGGACGAGGTGCTCGCGCTGGTGCGGGAACGCCTGGCCGAGATCCTCGAGATCGACGAGCACCAGATCACTCGAGCCGCGAGCTTTCGCGACGATCTCGATGCCGACTCACTCGCGTTGATCGAGCTCGTCGAGGTCATCGAAGCGGAGCTGGGGGAGCGCACGGTCGGGTTCAGCGTTGACGACGAGGATCTCGCCGAGCTGCACACCGTCGGCGAAGCGGTCGACTACGTCGTCGCCCGACTCGACGCTGCAGGCGGTGGGGGCGGATGACGCGCGACGAGGCGTTGGCACGCCTCGAGGCAGCCCTCGACCACGAGTTCGCCGATCGGAACCACCTCGAACACGCGCTCGTGCACCGGTCGTTCTGTGCCGAACACCCGGAGACCGAGTCGAACGAGCGCATGGAGTTCCTCGGCGACGCGGTCCTCGGCCTGTCCGTGACGGTGCACGTGTTCCACGCGTACCCGCACCTCCCGGAGGGAGAGCTCGCGAAGCTGCGTGCGTCGGTGGTCAACGCCGAGGTGCTCGCCGAGGTCGCACTCGAGATCGAGCTCGGAGATGCGCTCGTGCTGGGCAAGGGCGAAGACGCGTCGGGCGGTCGAGCGAAGCCGTCGATCCTCGCTGACGCGATGGAAGCCGTGATCGCGGCCGTCTATCTCGACGGCGGCTGGGACGCGGCCGACGCGCTCGTGCTCGGACTGCTCGGCGATCGCATCCGCGACGGCGCAGCCGGCCCGGGCGGCGACGACTACAAGACGCGCTTGCAAGAGCTCGCGGCGCAGTGCTTCGACCAGCTCCCTCGGTACCAGGTGCGCGCCGAGGGCCCCGACCACTCCAAGCGCTTCTTCGCGACGGTCGTGATCGCCGGGATCCCGCGCGGTGACGGCGAAGGCCGGTCGAAGAAGCACGCCGAACAAGCCGCGGCGCGTGCCGCGTGGCAGCACCTGGTTCCTGAAGTGTCCGACGACGACGAAGCGCCGATGCCGACACCGGTCGGCGCCAGAGGAGAGGACACGCATGCCTGAGCTTCCGGAAGTCGAGGTGGTGCGACGCGATCTTGAGCGCGACGTCGTGGGCCGTCGGATCAAGGCCGTCGAAGTCGACGGCATGCGTTCGGTTCGACGGCACCACAACCGAAAGCAGTTCATCAACCGTCTCGAAGGGAAGAAGATCACGGCGGTCGAGCGGCGCGGCAAGTACCTGCTGCTCGGGCTCGAGGGCAACGACGTGCTGGTGATCCACCTTGGCATGTCGGGGCAGCTCTTGCGCACGAAGACGTCGCGCGAGGCGAAGCAGAAGCACCTCCACGTGACCATCACGTTCCAGCAGGGTGGCCAGCTCCGGTTCGTCGACCCGCGCACCTTCGGCGAGATGTTCGTCACCGAGGCGGACGCGTTGTCGAAGGTCAGCGAGCTCTCGCACCTCGGGATCGACCCGCTCGAGCACGCCGTGTCGTGGGAAGAGTTCTGGGCGCTGATCTCCCAGAAGCACGCGAAGCTCAAGCCGTTGCTCATGGACCAGAAGTTCATGGCCGGCATCGGGAACATCTACAGCGACGAGATCCTGTGGGGGGCGGGCTTGCGATGGGATCGCATGAGCGACTCGTTGTCCGCCCAAGAGGTTCGTCGCCTGTACCGCTCGATGGTCGAGGTCCTGCAGGACGCGGTGAAGTATCGCGGCTCCTCGCTGGCCGACTAGCAGTACGTCGACCTGTACGGGAAGCCGGGCGAGTACCAGCATCACCACAAGGTGTACGCACGCGAAGGGGAGACCTGTCGTCGGTGTCGGCAGGTCATCGTGCGCGAGCGCGTCGGCGGGCGGTCCACGTTCTCCTGTCCCGCGTGTCAGGTCTGACGTCGTCGAACCCGGTTCGTCGACACGTCTGGGTGTCCGGACGAGTGCAGAACGTCTGGTTTCGTGACGGCTGTGCCAGCGAGGCGCGCGCGGTCGGCGTCGACGGCTGGATCCGGAACCTCCCGGACGGTCGTGTCGAAGCAGTCTTCGAGGGCGCACCGGACGCGGTCGGGCGCGTCGTCATGTGGTGTCACGACGGCCCGACGCGGGCTCGCGTGACCCGCGTCGAGGTACGCGACGAGCTGCCGCTCCCCGCAACGGGCGACGAGGCTGACGGGACGCCCGGGCGGGGGTTCTTCATCCGCTAGCCCTCTGACCTGGGACGACGCGACCTCCGCGGCGTCCCTCGGCCTCGTCGCTACGATCCGACCCAAAGGGTCCCGCTCGAGCGGGATCCGTTCGAGCACAGGAGTCATCCGGTTGTTCCTGAAGTCGCTGACGATCAAGGGCTTCAAGTCGTTCGCCGAGAAGACCTCGCTCGACTTCGAGCCGGGCGTCACGGTGGTCGTCGGTCCGAACGGCTCGGGCAAGTCCAACCTCGTGGACGCGGTGGCCTGGGTCCTCGGCGCGCAGGGTGCCCGCTCGTTGCGCGGCGGAAAGATGGATGACGTCATCTTCGCCGGGACCGCGCAACGCCAGGCCTTGGGACGCGCCGAGGTCTCGCTGACGATCGACAACAGCGGCGGCTTGCTCCCGATCGACTTCTCCGAGGTGACGATCACTCGCACGCTGTTCCGCACGGGTGAGTCCGAGTACCAGCTGAACGCGGTGCCGTGCCGCCTGCTCGACATCCAGGAGCTCCTCTCCGACTCGGGCATCGGGCGTGAGCAGCACGTCATCGTGGGTCAGGGGCAGCTCGACACGATCCTCAACGCGTCGGCCGCACAACGACGCGCGATCGTCGAAGAGGCCGCGGGGATCCTCAAGTACCGGAAGCGCAAGGAGCGTGCGGAGCGCCGCCTCGTCGCGACCGAGGGCAACCTGCTCCGGCTCAACGATCTGCTGCGTGAGGTCCGACGTCAGCTCGCCCCACTCCAGCGCCAAGCCGAAGCCGCCGAGCGTCACGACTCCGTGGTCTCCGAGCTGCGCGCGATCAAGCTCTACCTCGCGGGCCACCAGATCGCCGGGTTGCAGACGCGCCTGGAGCGCCTGCGCGACGAACGCACCGACCTCGACGCGCGCGACTCGG
>JBBQFJ010000100.1:0-13388 GCA_038321755.1 Acidimicrobiia bacterium
TCGAAGGCGCGGCGAACACGCACGTCATCGCGCACGCAGGCCGCATCTACGCGCTCGTCGAGTCGAGTCTCCCGACCGAAGTTCGTTCCGACCTCAGCACCGCCGGCGCGGTCGACTTCGACGGCAAGCTCACGACACCGTTCACGGCCCACCCCAAGCTCGATCCGGTCACCGGGGAGCTGCACTTCTTCGGGTACGACTTCTTCGGGCCCCCGTACGTCCGGTATCACGTCCTCGACGCGGCCGGTGCGCTGGTGAAGACCGAACCGATCGCGATCCCCGGTCCGGTGATGATGCACGACTTCGCGATCACCCACCGCTCGGTCGTCTTCCTCGATCTACCCGTGGTGTTCGACCTGGCGCTCGTCGGGAAGCAACCGTTCCCCTTCACGTGGCGACCGGAACACGGTGCTCGCGTCGGCGTGATGCCACGGAACGGCGGGAGCGACGACGTCGTGTGGTGCGACCTCGACCCGTGTTACGCGTACCACCCACTCAACGCGTACGACGACACCGATGGCACCGTGGTGCTCGACATCGCCCGCTACAACGACATGTTCAAGACCGAGGTGTTCGGCCCGGGCGCGAGCTCCCCGCCGACCCTCGACCGCTGGACGATCAACCCCGGCGCTCGGACGGTCGCGACCGAACGCATCGACGACGTCGCCCAGGAGTTCCCGCGCATCGACGAGCGCCTCACCGGCCGCGTGCACCGGTATGGGTACGCGACCGAGGTGGCGGTCGGCGAGCACTGGGAGGGCCTCGGCGGCCTTCGCAAGCACGACCTCGTCGCGGGAACGGTCGAGCGTCACGATCCCGGCGTCGGCCGCCAGGCTTCCGAAGGGGTCTTCGTGCCGTCGTCGCCGGACGCGGGTGAAGGCGAGGGCTGGGTGTTGAGCGTCGTCTACGACGCGACGCGCGACGCGAGCGATCTCGTCATCGTGGACGCGACCGACTTCTCCGGGCCGCCGATCGCGACGGTCCACCTGCGTCGGCGCGTCCCGTTCGGCTTCCACGGCTCGTGGGTGGCCGGCGCATCACTCGGATGACGGGCGCTACGGTCTCCGCCCATGGCTCACGTGCATCACGAGACCCCGGAGCAGCGCAAGCGAAGCCTCAACCTCTGGCTGATCTTCGTCATCGTGCTGGTCCTCGTCGCGGCCGCCGCGCTCGTCCTCGTCCTCATCCTCAAGGACGACGACACGGACAAGGGCAACCAGTCCGCGACCACCACGACCACCGTCGCGGCCGACGCACCCGAGCAGTACGCGAAGGCGCTCTACGCCGACTGGCAGAACGCAGATCGCGCCGGCGCGGCCACCTACGCCTCCGACGAAGCCATCGCGCAGCTGTTCCAGTTCGCGTACCAGCCGCTGCCCACGAACGCGGGGCCGATCGACCCGTACAACTTCCAGTCCTGTGAAGGCGCGGCCGGCTCGGTGATCTGCACGTGGAGCGGTCAGGACAACGCGCAGATCGTCATGACCGTCCGGAACACCACGGGCGGACTCCCCGTGCAGGTCGTGAACGTGACGCGTCAGGGCGGGTAGCTGTCGCACCCCCGTGGAACGGTTGACCACGCGACGACGGCACGAACCGAGCCTCTCGGCGTCCTGATTCCCCGGCTCTTCCCCCGCTGGTGCCCGCTCGCGGGCGCGCGAGCAAGGGAGCAGCACGATGGGAGCCACACGAGGTTGCGCACGCCCGTCCCGGTCGCCCACATCAGGCACCGAGGTACCGCGTCGCGTCCAGCGACCGAGCGACGCGATCGCGCTCGTGCGTGCGGTGCTCACCGAGCATCCGGAGCCGACCGGCGAGCTCGTGCTCGGGCTCGACACCGCCCGCCGACTCACCGGCCTGGGCATCCGCCCGCGCCCCGACGAGCGTCACGTTCTCGACACGGAGCAGCTCGTCGCGTTGGCCGACGAGCTCGACGCCGAGGCGCTGGTGCTCGTGTCGCTGCTCGCCGACGAGCGCGAGCTGCTCGCCGAGGCCGACCTCGACGGGTTCATCGGTCTGGCGCGCGCGTGTTTGGCACGTGGCGTGCTCCTGCTCGACCACGTGCTCGTCGCCGGATCGACCTGGGTCTCCCTGTGGGACGCCCTGGTCGGCGACGCGGTGGTCGGAAGCGAGGACCTCAGCGAGGAGCGCGACGCATGAAGTACGTGGTGAACGCGTTGTCGGTCGCGGGCAGCGTCACCTCGTCGGTGACCTCGAACCCGTGGCGACGGTAGAAGACGACGTTGCCGGGCTTGTCTGTCTCGAGCCAGGCGATCTCGCCCGCGTCGTCCATGCGGTCGCAGAACGCTTCGAGGAGCGCCGCGCCCACGCCGTGACCCTGGAGGACGGGATCGACCGAGACCGGGCCGAGGTGCCAGTGCCGTTCCCCGAGATCATGGGTGGAGAAGAGCGACCACACGAGGTGCGAGCGCGAACCGTCGCCGGGTCCGCCGATCTCGGTCGGTGGGACGCGCAGCTCCTCGGGGACCAGCGCACCGATGCAGGTCCCGGGCGCCGCGGCGCCACAGACGCCGACGACGTGCTCACCGAGGAAGGCACCGAGCTGCGGGTCGGCCAGGCCCGACACGAAGCCGACGAACAGGTCGAGGACGCCGCCCACTCGTGCCCGCGTGTCGTCCCCCAACACCCACCGGAACGTGGGGTTGTCCGAGAGCGCGCGGCCCGCGACCGCGCCGGCGACCGGCTTCTCCGCCGCGGTGAGGTCGCGAACCTCGAGCTCCATCAGCTTCGTGCCTTGCCGACCCGGCCCGACGAGATCAGCCGTGCGCCTTGAGCGCCTCGATGAGCTTCGGGACGACCTTGTGCACGTCGCCGATGATGCCGAGGTCGGCGACCGAGAAGATCGGCGCCTCACTGTCTTTGTTGATGGCGAGGATGGTGTCCGAGCCCTTCATGCCCACGAGGTGCTGCGTGGCACCGGAGATGCCGAGCGCGACGTAGAGCTTCGGCTTCACGGTCTTGCCGGTCTGGCCGACCTGCTTCGAGTACGGCACCCAGCCGGCATCGACGATCGCGCGCGATGCACCCGACGCGCCCTTGAGGAGCTTGGCGAGCTCCTCGACGAGCGGCTCGTAGGCCTCGGCGCTGCCGATGCCACGTCCACCCGAGACCACGATCGTGGCCTCTTCCAGTTTCGGCCCCTCGCGCTCCTCGACGTGGCGCTCGAGCACCTTCGCCTCTGCGGCACGACCTGCGTCGCCGGCTTCGGCCGCCGCGACCTCGGCTGCCGCGCCACCGCTGGGCTCGGCGGCGAAGGACTTCGGACGGATCGCCGCGAGGTAGGGCTTCTCGCCGGTGAACGCCGTGTCGACGAGCGTGTTCCCACCGAAGATCGCGGTGCCGACGATGACCTTGTCGCCGTCGACCTTGAGGTCCGTGCCGTTGGTGAGCACTGGACGGTCGAGCTTCACCGAAAGACGAGCGAGCGCGTCACGGCCGTCATAGCTCTGCGCGAACAGCACCAGGTCGGGCTGCTCGGCCGCGATCAGTGTCGCGAGCGCTGCGGCACCGACGATGCCGGGGAGCACGTCGCCGCCGTCGACCGCGTGCACCTTCGTCGCACCGTGCTCGCCGAGCGCACCGGCGAGCGCGTCGGCGTTGGTGCCGACGAACACGCACTCGACCGTGTCGCCGAGCTCGCGCGCCTTGGTGAGGAGCTCGAGCGTGCTCGTGGCCGGCTTGTCACCGTCGGCCTCCGCGTACACCCAGATCTTGGGAATGCCCATCTCGTCGTGTCCTGTCCTAGAAGTGAAAAAGCGGAAAGTCGAAGGGGGAAGTCGGAGCGGGAACTCAGCGGAGCGTCGCTAGATGACCTTGAGCTGCTCGAGGAACGCCACGATGCGCTCGTGCGCGGTGCCATCGTCCTCGATCTTCTCGCCGGCCTCGCGCGCCGGTGCCGCCTCCGTGTTGACGATCTCCTGCCGGGCGCCGGCCCAGCCGACCTGCTCGGCCGTGAGACCGAGGTCGGTCACCTTGACCTCGTCGACCGGCTTGTTCTTCGCCGCCATGATCCCCTTGAAGGAGGGGTACCGCGGCTCGACGACTCCGGCGGTCACGCTCACAACCGCGGGAAGTGACGCCTCGACGACGTCGTACCCGGCCTCGGTCTGTCGCTGGATCGTGGCCTTGCCGTCCGCGATCTCGATGTGCTTCGCGAAGGTGAGCGACGGCCAGCCGAGGAGCTCCGCGACCTGCCCGGGGATCGTGCCGGAGTACCCGTCGGTCGACTCGGTGGCGGTGAGCACGAGGTCGATGTCGCCGACCCGCTCGACCGCCTTGGCGAGCACCTTCGCGGTCGAGAGCGCGTCGCTCCCGGCGAGGGCGTCGTCGGAGACGAGGATCGCCTTGGCAGCACCCATCGCGAGCGCGGTGCGCAGCCCCGACACCTCGTTGTTGGGTGCCATCGAGACGAGCGTGACTTCGCCACCGCCGGCCGCGTCGGCCAGCTGGAGCGCCATCTCGACGCCGTAGCTGTCGGACTCGTCGAGGATCAGCTTGCCCTCGCGCTTGAGCGTCTTGGTCGTTGGGTCGAGCTCGCCCGGCGTGGCCGGGTCGGGGATCTGCTTCACGCAGACGGCGATGTTCATGGCTCTCCCGTTGGAATGTGGTGGAATCCCCGAGATTCTGGCCGCAGAAGGGCCCTGGAGTCGAAACCGGCCGCGTAGCGTCCGGGACATGGCGGAACTCGACCTCCTCGTGGTCGGTGCCGGCCCGGCCGGGGTCGCCGCTGCACTCACGGCCCACGAACGGGGCTTGGCCGTGCGGTTGATCGACCGGGCGGTGTTCCCCCGAGACAAGACCTGTGGCGACGGGCTCACGACCCAGGCACTGCGCCTCCTCGAACGGCTCGAGGTCGACGTCACCTCGCTCCCCGGGTACGAGCCGGTGCACGACACCGTGTGCGTCTCGCCCTCGGGCCACCAGGTCGTGCTCCCGTTGCCCAGCAACGGTGCCTATTCGGGGGTGATCACCCGATTCGAGCTCGACGCCGCGCTCGTCGCACGGGCTCGCGCGGCAGGCGTCGCGGTCGACGAGGACGCCGAGCTCACGGGGCTCGCCGACACGGTCACTGGCGTTCGCGCTGAGCTCCGCGACGGAACCACGATCGATGCGACACAGCTGGTCGCCGCCGACGGGCACTGGTCGCGGGTGCGGCGACTGCGCGAGCCCGACGCGAGCGCGGACCTCGGCACCTGGCACGCGTTCCGTCAGTACTTCCGCAACGTCGACGAACGGCGTCAGTTCGTGCTCTTCGAGCGCGACCTCCTTCCCGGGTACGCGTGGGTGTTCCCGCTGCCCGGCCGTCGCGCCAACGTCGGCTTCGGAGTGCTGCGCGAGCCGGGCGTGACCGGCAAGCAGCTCAAGGCACTCTGGCCCGATCTGCTCGCGCGCCCGTCGCTGCGCGCGGTGCTCGGACCCGACGCCGAGCCGGAGGGCACGCACCGCGCCTGGCCGATCCCCGCGTCGTACGACCCGGCGCGCCTCACGGACGGGCGCGTGCTCTACGTGGGCGACGCCGCGAGCGTCGTCGACCCGATGACCGGTGAAGGCATCGCGCAAGCGCTGGAGACCGGGATCCTGGCGAGCGAGGCAATCGCCGCAGGCGGCGGCCCGACCCAGATCGGAGTCACGTATCAACGCGCCGTCGCACGGGCCCTCGGGCGCGACCTCCGGTTCGCACGGACGTTGCAGCACGTGCTGCGAACCGACGTCGGCGCCCGGCTCGCGGTCCGCGCCGCGGGGCTCACTCCGTGGACCCGACGCAACTTCGCGCGGTGGCTCTTCGAGGACTATCCGCGCGCGCTCGTGCTCACTCCCGACCGGTGGCACCGGAAGATGTTCACTGCACCCGCCGCGTTCCGCTCTGGCACGTGACCGGTCCTCGGCATCACGGCTACCGGTACCGGACCGTACGCTGACCGGCATGGCCCGAATCGTGATCTTCACCCGCCTGACCGCGCAGCCCGGACGACGCGACGACCTCGTTGCCGCGCTCGAAGCGCTCGGTGCCGCGACACGCAACGAGCCGGGCGCCGAGGTCTTCGTGCTGCACCCGGCACGCGACGAACCCGACCTCGTGCTCGGCTACGAGGTGTTCACCGACGACGACGCGCTCGCGGCACACCGGGCGTCCGAGCATGTCGCCGTGATCGGCCCGCAGCTCCAGGACCTCCTCGCCGGACCGCCCGAGATCAGCTACGCGACCTGAGGCGGCCCGCCTGCCGAGTCGCCGAGCAGCTCGTCGACGTACGCGACCCCGCGCCGGATCGCCGAGTCGTAGCCCTCGGCCTCGATCCGCGGACCGACCAGCTCGAGCTCGAGCGCACCCGCATAGCCCACGGTCAGGACGGCATCCAGGATGCGAGCCAGGTCGATGTCGCCGTCACCAGGGACCGCACGGTCCGGCGTGCACAGGCTGCCGATCACGAAGTCACTGAGCTGCACATGCCCGAGCGTCGAACCCGCGGCCTCGATGCTCGCCACGAGGCCGCGCTCGGCGAAGCAGCTGTTGATCTCCATGCACACCTGTACGTCGAGAAGGCGCGCGAGGTCGACGCCATCTCGGAACGTGGTGACGAAGCTCAGATCCAGGCGGAGCGGCCCCGTGTGCTCGATCGTGAGCGACACGCCTGCAGCGAGTGCGGCGGTCCGTACCGGGGCGAGCGCCTCGACGAGGGCGTCGGCGGCCGCATCCCACTCCAGCGATCCGGCCGGTCCGGTTGTGAGCACGAGGCAACCCCCGACCCGGCGCGCGACGTCCACCGCGGCGAGGAGTCGATCCTGTTGCGCAGCCCAGGTGGATCGAGCGTCGAGGTCCCACCAGCCGAGCTCGACGATGTTCGACACGCGCAGTCCGGCGTCGCGGATCCTCGTCACGGCGTCGTCGATGCCCGCCTCCTCGAGCTTGCGGAAGGACAGACCGACGTGGTCGATGCCCGCGCCGGCCCAGAACGCGAGGTCGGCGTCGAGCGACCACTGCCAGCTCGAGACCGCGCTCACCGAGAGTCGGGGATCCACTGCCGTCCGTATACTGCGCGCTCCGGGGGGAGGCAAGGATGCTGTTCCAGGTCAACGGTCGGATCGACGGCACCGCGGCACCGACACCCGAGTTCCTCGAAGCCTCGCGTGCGACGCTCGAGCAGCTCGGCGAGATGGAGCGCAGCGGCCGGGTGCGCGGCGGCGGTGTCTACATCGGCCCGCTCGGCGTCTGCTTCATCGCCGAGTGTGCGTCCAACGAGGACATGCACCTCCTGCTCACCACGTTGCCGGCGTTCCGCTTCGCAACGTGGGACGTCATGCCGCTCATCCCGTTCCACCGCGACATCGAGATGAGCCTCGACGACGCGATCGAACACGCGCGCTCCTCGACCTAGCGCGCCGGGCCCGTCAGCCCAGGTCGATGTCGGCGGCGGAGAGATCGGGGACCGGCATGCGGGCGGTCACGCCGCCGTCGACCGGGAGGATCGCACCCGTGACGAAAGCCGCCTCGTCGGACGCGAGGAACAGGGCCGCGTTCGCGATGTCGTCCGGCAGTCCGAGGCGGGTGAGGTGCATGGCGCGGGTGGCGCCGCCGATGACCGGGTCCTCCATCAGCGTGAACGCACCCTCGCTCGTGAGCACCATCCCCGCGACGATGCAGTTCGAGCGGACGTTGTCGGGCGCGTACTCGACTGCGATCGAGCGCGTCAGGGTGTTGAGCGCGCCCTTCGCCGCCGTATAGGTGTCGAGGCCCGGGGTACCGAGGAGCGACGCGGCCGAAGAGATGTTCACGATCGCGCCGCCGCCCGCCTTCGCCATCTCGGGGATCGAGTACTTGCACGCCCAGACCACGGCCTTGAGCGCGACGAGCATGATCGAGTCCCAGGCGTCGTTCTCGAGCTCGGTGACCCGGCTGTCGGCGCGCCCCGGCCCCATGAGCTCGGTCGGTGCCGCGTTGTTCACGAGCGTGGTCAGGCTGCCGTAGCGATCGACCGCAGCGCGCACCATCGCGATCACGTCGTCCTCGTTGCTGAGGTCGGTCGGGACGAACGCGGCTTCACCACCCGCGGCGCGGATCTCTGCCTCGACGGCCTGACCCGCATCAACGGTCCGGCCCGTGATGATGACGGACGCTCCTTCCGCCGCGAACCGGATCGCGGTCGCCCGCCCGATGCCACGCGTCGACCCGGTGACCACCGCGACCTTTCCGGCCATCCGATCCGTCACAGGTGTACCTCCGTCAGCGAGGCCGGACCGCCCGGCTCGACGAGAACCTTCACATGGTGCTCGGCGCGCTTGAGCGTCGAGAACGCGTCGGCGACGCCGTCGAATCCCACGGTGCCGGTGATCAACGGTGTCACGTCGATCTCGCCCTCCGCAATGGCGCGCAGCGTCGCCGCGAACTCGTCGGGACCGTAGGCGTAGACGAAGTGGAGATCGAGCTCCTTCACGATCGCGAGGAGCGGGCGGATGGTGTCTGCTTGCATGCAGACGCCGGCCACGACGATGCGGCTCTGGGCGGGTGCGTCGAAGATCGCCTGGTCGATCATGCCCGGCACGCCGACGGCTTCGAAGACGACGAGCGGGCGGAGCCCGTCGACCCGGCGCCACGCGTCGACGACCGGCTCCTCACGTGGGTCGACGACCTCGTGCGCACCCATCGTGACGGCCAGCGCACGACGGTCCTCGGAAAAGTCGCCGGCGACGATGATCTCCACGCCACGCGCCCGGAGCCAGGCGATGATCGCGAGACCGATCGGTCCGCAGCCGATCACCACGGCGGCATCGCCGTCGCGCAGGCCCGCCCGCGCCACCGTGTGCAAGCCGACTGCCATCGGCTCCGTGAGGGCCGCGCGTCGGTGATCGAGCCCGTTCGGGACGGGGAGGCACAGCGGCGCGCTGAGCAACATGCGTTCGGCGAAGCCGCCCGGCGCGTCGTTCGAGAACCCGAGTGGGAGCAGTGCCTCGCCGCGCAGCAGGTACGGCACCGAGACGACGAGGTCACCGACCTTGACGGGCGTCGCGTCGGCCGCACCGGGACCGAGCTCGAGCACCTCGGCGCACCACTCGTGGCCGAGCACGTAGTCGGCGTTCGGATCGAACGCGAGGTCTGCACCCATCGCCGCACCGACCTCGGCCAGGTGCTCCGAGTGATCGAGCGTGTGCAGATCGGAGCCACAGATGCCGCACGCTCGCACCGCGACGAGCACATCGCCCGCCTCGGGAACGGGATCCGCCATCTCGTCGACCACCAGTCGACGCTGTCGAGCCATCACCGCACGCACCCGGCGAGCCTACGGCGGGCGCCCTACGCTCCGCTCCCATGAGCATCGATTTCACCCTGCCGCCCGAGGTCGAGGCGGTGCGCGCACGCGTGCGTGAGTTCATGGAGGCCGAGGTCCGTCCCGCCGAGGAGGAGCTCGCCGCAAACGCCGATCCCGCGGTCAACGGGGGTGAGCCCGCACGTCGCGATGTCGTCGCGATGATCATCCGCCTCCGCGAGAAGGCGAAGGAGTGGGGCGTCTGGCTCCCCCACATGCCGAAGGAGTGGGGCGGACTCGGGCTGAGCCCAACGGCGATGGCGTTCGTGTCCGCCGAAGCCGCACGGACCGGCTTCGGTCCGTTCGTGCTGAACGCGCAGGCACCCGACGAAGGCAACCAGCACACGCTCTTGCACCACGCGTCCGAGGAGCAGCAGGAGCGCTACCTCAAGCCGTTGCTCGAGGGCCGCATGCGATCGTGCTTCGCGATGACCGAGCCCGAGGTGGCCGGCTCCGATCCCACCGGCATCCGCACGACGGCCGTCGAGGACCCGACGACCGGCGAGTGGGTGATCAACGGGCACAAGTGGTTCATCTCCGGCGCGCGCGGCGCGAAGTTCGCGATCCTGATCGCGAAGACCGACCCGGATGCCGATCCGCCCCAGGCGTCGAACAGCGCGTTCCTCGTCGACCTCCCGGCCGAGGGCTGGGAGGTCGTGCGCGACATCGACACCATGGCGGGGGCGCACAACCACTGCGAGATCCGGATCACCGATCTCCGCCTGCCCGCGGACAGCATGCTCGGAGGCCGCGGCAACGGGCACCTGCTCGGGCAGGCTCGACTCGGACCGGCACGGCTCGCGCACTGCATGCGCTGGATCGGGCAGATCGAGACCGCGCTCGAACTGCTCGTCGCGCGCGCCGAGGAGCGTCAGCTCCACGGTGCGCCCCTCGCCGACAAGCAGGCGATCCAGTGGATGATGGCGGACTCCGCGATGGAGCTGTATGCCGCGAAGCTGATGGTGCTGCACGCCGCGTACCGCATCGAGCACGGCCTCCCGTTCCGGCAGGAGGTGAGCTTCGCCAAGCACCACGTTGCCAACACGTTGTGGCGCGTCGTCGATCGAGCGATCCAGGTGCACGGCGCGCTCGGCTACTCGACGGACACGCCACTCGAGCGCATGCTCCGCCACGCTCGCTCGGCCCGCCTCGTCGACGGCGCCGACGAGGTGCACCAGGCGCTCATCGCCCGCAACGTGCGCGCGGCCTGGGCCGACACCGGCTCGCTCCACGCGGCAACCGGCGACCTCGACTTCTGAGCCGACGGGATCGCTCGCAACCGCACGCCCTCGGGACCTTTGTCACAACCTCGGTCGGGGGCGATGACATCGCCGGGCTGATCCGTACACTGGTGCCATGACCTCGGTCGCCGATCACCTGAAGACACCGCACTGGTCCACCGAGATCCCGCTCGAGACTCCCCACGTGCGCCTCGACGTGCTGGCCGAGCGCGGCTTCGTGGCCCTCGCCGACCTCGATCCGCCGATCCCCGAGTCGGAGTACCTCCCGCTCGAGTACATGGACTGGAAGAGCGGCGGCGACACCAACTTCGCACCCCTCGCCACCGCCGACGGTGAGCTCGACTGCCGCGGCTTCTGGAAGCCCGGTGAGGAGCAGGCCGACAAGGGCGGCAAGTGGACGGCGAATGCTGCGCGTTGTCCGACGATCGTCGAGGCGGTCACCGAGGTCGGCGCCGACTTCGGCCGGGTGCGCGTGATCCGGCTCGAGCCCCAGTCCTACGACGAGTCGCTGCGACACATCCACCGCGACGACAACAACCGCTTCAACCCCGATGCCGACGGTTGGGTCGTGCGGTCGTGGATCGAGCTCACCGACAACCCGGACAGCTTCATGGTCCTCATGGAGCAGGGGCCTGACGGGCTGCCCGACCAGTCCACCGAGGTGCACGTCCCGCTCCATCGTGGCGCCCGGTTCGTCGTCGACACCCAGCGCCTCTGGCACGTCGTCTGTCACCCCGGCGCCGAGACCCGCTACGCGCTGATCAGCAGCTTCGAGTCCGGCCCCGCACTGGACACCTGGATCGCCAGCAACCTTCCGTAGCGCCTCGTACGCTGACGCCATGCGCTTCGGCATCTTCCTCGCTCCATTCCACGCGGCCGGCCAGAACCCGACGCTCGCCATCGAGCGCGATCTCGAGCTGGTCCAGCACCTCGACCGCCTCGGCTACGACGAGGCGTGGATCGGTGAGCACCACTCGGGCGGCGTCGAGCTGATCGCTTCGCCGGAGGTCTTCATCGCGACGGCGGCGGAGCGCACCAAGCACCTCCGCCTCGGCAGCGGGGTGAACTCCCTGCCGTACCACCACCCGCTCCTGCTCGCCGACCGCTTCCTCCTCCTCGACCACCTCACCCGCGGCCGGGCGATGCTCGGCTGCGGCCCGGGACAGCTCACCTCCGACGCGCACATGCTCGGGATCCCGTCCGACCTCCAGCGGCCGCGCATGGAAGAAGCGCTCGACGTCGTCGTGCGGTTGCTGCGCGGCGAGACCGTGACCGCGAAGACCGACTGGTTCGAGATCAACGACGCGCGCCTGCAGCTCGCGCCGTACTCCCCCGAGGGGATCGAGATCGCCGTCGCCGCGTCGATCTCACCGGCCGGCCCGCGCAGTGCGGGTCGTTACGGACTCGGTCTCCTCTCGGTCGGTGCGACGACCGATGCCGGGTTCGACATCCTCGGCGCGCACTGGGACGTCATGGAGCAGCGCGCCGCGGAGTTCGATCAGGTCGCGGATCGAGCGAAGTGGCGCCTGGTCGGGCCGATGCACCTGTCGACCACGAAGTCCCAGGCGCGCCGTGACGTCGAGTTCGGCATCCTGGAGTTCAGCCGCTACTTCCGCCACATCCTGCCGACGAGCCCCGTCGGCGAGGGCGACGACGTCGCCACGATCATCGAGCACTGCGACACCAACGGCTTCGCCGTCATCGGCACTCCCGAGGATGCCATCCGTCAGATCGAACGGCTGGTGGAGCAGTCGGGTGGGTTCGGGACGTTCCTGCTCTTCGGGCACGAGTGGGCCGACCCCGAAGCGACGCGACGCAGCTACGAGCTGTTCGCCCGCTACGTCATGCCCCACTTCCAGAACCAGCTCGAGCCGATCCAGGCGTCCTACGACTGGATCGTCGGCTCCGAAGGACGGTTCGTGAACGCCGCGACCGCGGCGATGACCAAGGCGGTCGAGGACCACGCCAAGGAGCAGGCCGACAAGGGGTTGACGTGAGGGCGGTGGCTCACGTGAGGGCGGTGGCTCACGTGAGGGCCGCAGCTCATGCGAGCGCCGGCTGACCCTCCTCGGCGTCGCGCCAGTCGCGAAGCTGCAGGTAGATCAGCACACTCACGATCCCGGCCCACAGACACCACAGCGATGTGAGTCCCTCGGACTGCACCCGCACGATGGTCGCGACGGCTGCGGCGTTCGCGACGCCGAACCACACGATCCGTCGCTGACTCGACAACACGAACGAACCGCAGGTCGCGACGATGTAGAGCGCGGTGACGAGCCAGACGAAGCCTTCGGTGATCTGATGGAGGGCGAACGCGAGGGGCAGCGCGGCAAGCGGCACCTCGCGCGGATGGCGCGCCTCGCGCAACGACGCCACGCCGACCAGACCGATCACGGCCCCGCTCACGAAGTCGGCTTCCGGGGAGAAGCACATCAAGCGGGCTCCTGGCCCACCACCGGCGATCCGTGGTGCACCACCATGCGCCACACGCCATCGGCGAGCACGAACACGTTGGTCGCGGTGACCGACGAGCCGGCCAGCTCGGCGGCCCCACCTTCCTCACCTCCGCCGGCGGCCTGCAGGATGTTCTCGTCGAGCGTGACCCACGCGACGTCATCGACGACGTTCACGACCTCGTCGGTGAGCACGAACTGGATGTACGGCGTGTTGGCAAAGATCGCGTCCCACGATCCCGCGACGCGTGCCCAGCCGCGCAACGTGGGCCAGCCTGGGTGCGTCACGCACGCGCGATCGGAGTGCTCCCAGATCTCCGACATGACATCGAGATCCCGGTCCTCGAACGCGGCGTAGAACGCCGAGTTCCGCG
>JBBQFJ010000101.1:0-13381 GCA_038321755.1 Acidimicrobiia bacterium
GGGCTCGGGCTCGGTCACCCGCACGTCGATGTGGAGGATGTAGCGGACGAAGTCGAGGTGGACGTTGCCCATCATCTCGGCGAACATCTCGAAGCCCTCGCGCTGCCACTCGGTGAGGGGATCGCGCTGGCCCATGGCCCGCAGGTTGATGCCCTCGCGCAGGTAGTCCATCTCGTAGAGGTGCTCACGCCAGTGCTGGTCGATCACTGAGAGCATCACACGACGCTCGATCTCGCGGAGCGTGTCGGAACCGATCGACGCCTCCTTGGCCTCGTAGTGCTCCAGCGCGTCGTCGAGCACCAGCGCGCGGAGCTGATCGACGTGCAGCGCGTCATCGAACTGCTGGCGCTCCAGATCCGTGGGGAAGCCGGCGCGCAGACCACGGTCGAACTCGTCGAGGTCCCAGTCCTCCGGGTACTCCCCGGGGCAGTAGGTCGCGATGAGTCGGTCGACCGAGCTCTCGATCGCCTCGATCGTCTGCTCGCGCAAGTCTTCGCCGTCGAGGATCTGCTGGCGGCGCTGGTAGACGACTTTGCGCTGCTCGTTCATCACCTCGTCGTACTTGAGGACGTCCTTGCGGATCTCGAAGTTGCGATCTTCGACCGTGCGCTGCGCACGCTCGATGGCCTTCGTGACCATCTTCGCCTCGAGGGGCATGTCGTCGGGGAACGCTCGGTCCATGACCCAGCTCATCGCACCCGTCGCGAAGAGCCGCATCAGATCGTCCTCGAGCGAGAGGTAGAACCGGCTCTCTCCCGGGTCACCCTGACGACCGGCGCGACCACGCAGCTGGTTGTCGATGCGACGACTCTCGTGTCGCTCGGTGCCGAGCACGTAGAGCCCACCGGCATCGAGGACCTTCCGGCCCTCGGCCGCGCACTCTTCCTTGAAGCGCGCCATGAGGGTGTCGAAGCGGGCGGGGTCTTCCTCGGGGGTGAGCCCCTCGGCGAGCATCTCGTTGCGCGCGAGCCCTTCGGGGTTCCCGCCGAGGAGGATGTCGACGCCGCGGCCCGCCATGTTGGTGGCGACCGTGACCGAGAACGGGCGACCGGCCTGGGTGACGATGTGCGCCTCGCGCTCGTGCGCCTTCGCGTTCAGGACCGAGTGCGGGATGCCCCGCTTCTCGAGCAGCCGGCCGAGGTGCTCGGACTTCTCGACGGAGATCGTCCCGACGAGCACGGGCTGACCCTGGTCGTAGCGCTCCTGGATGTCGTCCGCGGCTGCCTCGAACTTTGCGTCCTCGCTCTTGTAGATCAGGTCGGGCTCGTCGTTGCGCACCATCTCGCGGTTCGTGGGGATGGAGACGACCTCGAGGCCGTAGGTGTGCGCGAACTCACCCGCCTCGGTGACCGCCGTGCCGGTCATCCCTGAGAGCTTGTCGTACATGCGGAAGTAGTTCTGGAGGGTGACGGTCGCGAGGGTCTGGTTCTCCTCCTTGATCCGCACCCCTTCCTTCGCTTCCACCGCCTGGTGCAGGCCCTCCGACCAGCGCCGGCCCTCGAGCACGCGACCGGTGAACTCGTCGACGATCTTCGCCTCGCCGTCGGCGATCAGGTAGTCGACGTCGCGCTTGAACAGCTCCTTGGCGCGCAGGGCGGCCTGGAGCTGGTGCACGAAGTTCTGGTTCACGTGCTCGTAGAGGTTGTCGACGCCGAGCGCCTCTTCGACGCGTCCGATGCCTTCCTCGGTGGGCACCACGGTCTTCTTGGCCTCGTCGACCTCGTAGTCGCGATCGCGCTGGAGGCCCTTCACGATGCGCGCGAACTGGTGGTACAGCTGCTGCGCGTCATCCGCGCGACCCGAGATGATCAGCGGCGTCCGCGCCTCGTCGATGAGGATCGAGTCGACCTCGTCGACGATCGCAAAGTGGTGCCCGCGCTGCGCCTGCTCCTCGCGGGACGACGCCATGTTGTCGCGGAGGTAGTCGAAGCCGAACTCGTTGTTCGTCCCGTACGTGATGTCGGCGGCGTAGGCGAGGCGCTTCATCGCCCAGTCGTCGACCTCGGGCAGCACCGCGCCGACGTCCATGCCGAGGAAGCGGTAGATCTGCCCCATCCAGTTCGCGTCGCGCTTCGCGAGGTAGTCGTTGACGGTGACGAGGTGCACGCCGTACCCAGCGAGACCGTTCAGGTAGGCCGGCAGGGTGGCGACGAGGGTCTTGCCCTCACCGGTCTTCATCTCGGCGACCCAGCCGAAGTGGAGGCCGGCCCCGCCCATGATCTGCACGTCGAAGTGCCGTTGGCCGAGCGTGCGGCGTCCTGCCTCGCGGACGACGGCGAACGCCTCCGGGAGGAGCTCGTCGAGGTGATCGACGCGCTGCTCCTGATCGGTGGCGATGTCGCCGACCCGATCGAGCCGGGCGCGGAAGTCGGCGGTCATCGCCCGGAGCTCGTCGTCGGAGCGCCGCTCCATCTCGGGCTCGAACGCGTTGACGTCGGGAACGATCGACTGCAACAGCTTGACCTTGCGGCCCTCGCCGGCAGACAGCACCTTCTGGAAGAGTCCCATGACGAGAGTCGATCCTACCGGCGAGGACCGCACTGCCCTGCGGCGGGGGCGTACGGAGCAACCAGGTGCCGGTCTGCGAGCATGGACCGGTGACGGCGGACGCTCCGGCCCTCCAGCGGCTCAGGGCTCGAGTGCTCGCGGCCCACCCGGCGGCCTTCGCGCTCCTGGCGCTCATCACGCTGTGGATCGCGACGTTCAGCATCCTCGTGGTCCAGCGCCAGAACCGCTTCTGGTCGGTCGACTTCGACATGGGGATCTACGACCAGGCGGTGTGGCTCCTCGCGCACGGGCGACAGTTCATCACCGTGCGCGGTCTGCCCGTGTTCGGCCATCACGGCACGTTCTCGCTGCTCCTCTTCGCCCCGGCCTCCTGGCTCGGTGCCGGCCCCAACTTCCTGAACGTGTTCCAGGTCGCGACGCTGGCCCTGGGGGCCGTCCCCGCCTACCTGCTCGCGCGCGAGCGCCGACTGCACGCGTGGGCGGCCGCGGCGCTCGGTGCGGCCTTCCTCCTGCACCCGTCGTTGCAGTTCCTGTCGTGGGAGCTGTTCCACCCCGAGACGATCGCGCTCACCCCGCTGCTCGCGGCATACCTCTGCTCCGTCCGACGCTCATGGCGATGGTTCGCGTTCTGGATCGTCGTCGCGATCTCGTGCAAGGAGGACGTCGCGCTCGCGGTGATCATGATCGGTCTCGTCATCGCGTTCCGTCCCAGTCGGCGCGCCGGCGAGCGCCGCATCGCGCTGATCACGATCGGGCTGGCCGCCGTGTGGTTCGTCCTCGTGACCCAGGTGATGCTGCCGCTGGTCGCGGGCCACCCTGCCCACTACGAGGGGCTCTACCAGGGAGTCGGCGGGTCGCCCGGTGGCATCCTCGACACCGCGCTGCACGACCCCGGCAACCTCACCAGTCGGCTCACCTCATCCGAGACGGGCAGCTTCGCCTGGAAGCTGCTCGCGCCGTTCGGGCTCACGAGCCTCCTCTCGCCCGGCGTGCTCTCGATCGCCGCGCCGCAGTTCATCCTCGACGCGCTGAGCGACGCATCCTGGACGCGCGCGATCACCTACCACTACGCCGTGTTGCCGCTCGTCGGCGTGACGCTCGCGATGGTCGAGAGCGTGGCCTGGCTCGTGAAGCGGATCGGCGGCGTCGCCCGCTGGCTGGTGCCCGCGATCGTCCTGGTCTGTGCGCTCGCCACGACCGTCGCCTGGGGCCCGTCACCGATCGGCGCGGAGTACAACCGGGGGTGGTGGCCACCGGCGACCGACACGCGCCTCGATGCGAAGCAGGCGGCCGTCGACGCCATCCCGTCCGGCGCGTCCGTCAGCGCCGGCTACACGATCGTTCCGCACGTGAGTCGGCGCCCGGAGGTCTACACGTTCCCGAACCCGTGGCGCGCGTCGAACTGGGGATACCGCGACGAGGAGACCCGGGACCCGCGCCGCGTCGACTGGATCGCCGTCGACCGTCAGGCGATGGGCATCGAGGACAAGGCGCTGCTCGACTCGATCCTCGCGAACGGGAACTTCGAGGTCGTGTTCAGGCGTGACGATGTGATCGTCGCGCATCGTGTGCGCGGCTGACTCGACGATCCTTCCGTCGCTCGACCTGATGACGCAGCTTGTCGAGCGCGAGGTCGAGTGCGACCTCGGGCTTCGGTCCGACCGCTCGCGCGGTGACCGTGCCGTGGCGCAAGTGGAGGATCAGCGCACACCGCGTGTGATCTGCGATGCGCGGATTTCGCTGATCCGCGAAATCGACCTCAGCCCGATCCGCATCCCTGGCCAGGCGCTCCAGCCGAGCAAGCTTTCGTCGGGCCATCGCTCGCAGGCTCGGCGTGAGCTCGACGTGGTGACTCCGCACGATCACGTCCATGCGCGCTCCCCCACTCTCGTCGTCAGACTCGTGGTGGTCTCGCGCGGAGCATACGACCGGAATCGTCACCCCGCTCCCGGATGGTGCGGCCCGGAAGGCGGGATGCTGGAGGCGGGGTGCGGGCCGCGGTGAGGGCCACGACCCGGCCCGCGCCGGCCGCCCGGTGGGCCGATGCCGCGGCGGCGAGCGTGGCGCCGGTGGTGGCGACGTCGTCGACCACCAGGACGGACTCGAACGCCAGCGCCCGGGCGCTGAATCGGGGCCCGACTCGTCGCTCCCCCGCGGGCAGCCCGGTCTGGGGCGGCCCCGGAGCCCGGATCAGGAGCGAGCGGACCGGCCGACCGATGCGCCGAGCCACCCGCCGGGCCAACAGCTCGGCGTGGTCGAAGCCGCGGTCCCGGCGGCGGCCCGGGGCGGTGGGGGCCCAGGTGACCACGACGGGCACCGGGGGCAGGACCATGGTCGCCATCGCCTCGGCGAGCCACCGAGTCGCTGCGTGGGCTCGTCGGTACTTCACCCGCGCGACCAGCTCACGCGCGACGCCTTCGTAGGCGAACGGCGCACCCCACTGGTCGACGCCAGCCGGTGGCGCCGCCTCGGGCGCCGGCCGCAGCGTCTCGGCGCACGACGAGCACACCGGTTCCGCGGGACGTCCGCATCCCGGACACTCGAGGGGCAACACCGCCGCGAACATGCCGCAGACGCTACGACCGGGGTGCGACGCTCACTCCGGCCGACGTGTGCACCGCACCCACCGGGTTCTTGGCACGCTGAGCAACAACGGTTGTCGGTCAGCGTGCCAAGAAGCCCACGGCGGTACTGGGTGCCGCAGAGCTGATGGTGCTCAGTAGCGGTAGTGCTCGGGCTTGTAGGGACCTCCGACCGGGATGCCCAGGTAGCTGGCCTGATCCTCGGTGAGGGTCGTCAGCTTCACGCCGAGCTTCTCGAGGTGCAGACGGGCGACTTCCTCGTCGAGGTGCTTCGGCAGCGTGTACACCTTGCGCTCGTAGAAGTCGGGGTGCGTGAAGAGCTCCACCTGCGCGATCACCTGGTTCGTGAAGCTGTTCGACATCACGAAGCTCGGGTGACCGGTCGCGCAGCCGAGGTTCAGCAGCCGCCCTTCCGCCAGCACGATGATCGAGTGCCCCGGCTTGCCACCGCTCTCGGGGAACACCCACTCGTCGACCTGCGGCTTGATGGTGATGCGCTCGACGCCCTTGACCGCCGCGAGCCCGGCCATGTCGATCTCGTTGTCGAAGTGACCGATGTTCCCGACGATCGCGTTGTGCTTCATCCGCGACATGTGGTCGGCCGTGATGATGTTCTTGTTCCCGGTCGTGGTGACGAACAGGTCCGCGGTGTCGATGACATCTTCGAGCGTCGTGACCTGGTAGCCCTCCATCGCCGCCTGCAACGCGCAGATCGGGTCGATCTCGGTGACGACGACTCGAGCGCCCTGGCCGCGCAGTGACTGCGCGCAGCCCTTGCCGACGTCGCCGTAGCCGCACACGACAGTGACCTTGCCCGCGAGCATCACGTCGGTCGCCCGGCAGATCCCGTCGACGAGCGAGTGCCGACAGCCGTAGAGGTTGTCGAACTTCGACTTCGTCACCGAGTCGTTCACGTTGATCGCCGGGAACAGCAGCGAGCCCGCTTCGTACATCTGGTACAGGCGGTGCACACCGGTCGTGGTCTCTTCGGTGACGCCCTTGATGCCCTCGGCGATGCGGTGCCAGACGCGATCGTCTTCGCTGTAGATGCGCTTGAGAAGTCCGAGAACGACCGTCCACTCCTCGGAGTCATCTGCGGTCGGGTCGGGCACGACGCCGGCGCGCTCGTACTCGACGCCCTTGTGCACGACCAGCGTGGCGTCGCCACCGTCGTCGAGGATCATGTTCGGGCCGCCACCATCGGGCCAGCGGAGCGCCTGCTCGGTGCACCACCAGTACTCCTCGAGCGTCTCGCCCTTCCACGCGAAGACCGGGACACCGGTGGCGGCGATCGCCGCGGCCGCGTGGTCCTGCGTCGAGAAGATGTTGCAGGACACCCAGCGGACCTCGGCGCCGAGCGCGGTGAGCGTCTCGATGAGGACCGCCGTCTGCACGGTCATGTGCAGGGAGCCGGTGATGCGGGCGCCGGCGAGCGGCTGCGAGGCCGCGTGGCGCTCACGCATCGCCATCAGGCCTGGCATCTCGTGCTCGGCGAGCTCGATCTCCTTGCGACCGAAGTCGGCCAAGGTGAGGTCGGCGACCTTGAAGTCGGCCTTCCCGTCGGAACGGGTCGAAGGTTCAGTCGTCTTGGTCATGGATGGACTCCTGTGGTCGAGCGCGGCAGATGCCACGCGTCCTACGAGGAGTCGGCCCGGATCACCGGGTCACAGCCCAACATGCGGGGCCCGACCGAGCACCCAGCATACCGCTGCTCGTCCGTGACCCCGGAAGCAGGACGTGACCCCGGAAGCAGGACGCGGCGCCGGATCAGGTCTGGATCGGGCCGAGCTTCGCCTTGAGCTGGGCGATCGCGTCGATCGGGCCGGGGTCGACGTCGTTGGCGAGCGCGAGGTAGCAGCTCGTCCACGTCCCGAGGTACATGAGGTCGAGGAGCTGGGCGAGACGGCCGTCACCGTCCGCCTCGACGTCGAGCACCTGCACGAAGACCTCTTCGATCATCTCGCGCGAGAACACGATCTGCTCTGCCAGCCGCGGATGCTCGAAGCCGTGACGGAGCTGCACGAGGCTGAACACCTGTCGGGTCACGTCGCCCTGCTGACCCCACCCGCAGATCTCCGCGTGGTTGAGCTCGGGATACGCGCCCCAGAACGCAGGGGCCTTGGCGGTCTCGTTCACGTCGTTCTTGAACCGACGCGCGGCCACGGCACCGAGGGCGCCTCCGCCGTAGACGACCGGGATCGTGCGGCCGATCTTGCGCGCGAGCTCCCTCGCCGGGTTCTTGGTCCCCTCGACCGCAGGCCGGCACTGGTCGCGTCGGCGCGACAGCTGCTCCTGGGCCTTGACGAGCGACGCGTGCGCCTCGGGGTAGATCCCGAGACGGAACACCGTCACCAACAGCGGTGCGAGCAGCGCGCCGAGCGCGCCGCGTGGCATCAGGCCCGACGGACACGGGACTCGAACCGCCCGATGCTCGGCCGCGAGCTCGTCGAGCGCACCGCCGCACGTGACCGCGACGACCGGCGCGCCCGCCTCGAAGGCACCGCGCGTCATCGACACCGTCTCCTCGGTGTTGCCGGAGTACGAGAGCGCGAACACGAGTGTGCGCGGACCGATGAACGCCGGAGTGCGGTACTGCTTCAGGACGCTGACCGGGACCGGCAACGAGCTCGCGACGGCCTGGAGGACGTCGCCGGCCATCCCCGAGCCACCCATCCCGAGGACCGCGATCGAGTCGATGTCCTCACCCTTGGGCAGGGACGACAGGTCGATCTCGGCCGCCGCCTCGTGCGCGACCTCGAGCTGCTCGGGCAGCCCGGCGACCGCATCGAGGAAGCCCAGCGAGTCGAGCGCCATGGTGCGCTCAGGCCTCGAAGGTAGGAGCGATGCCGTCCGCCTTCGCCTTCGCGACGAGCCGCTTGTCCTCGGCGTCGTCGACCGCCTCGGCCTCGTCGATGAGCATGATCGGGATGTCGTCACGCACCGCGTAGCGGCGCTTCAGCCGCGGGTTGTACAGCGACGACTCGTCCTCGAAGTAGAGCAGCGGACCCTTGTCCTCGGGACACGCGAGGATCTCGAGCAGCTGGGGATCGAGCGACACGGAGCTCTCCTTCTTCGGGTCTTCAGTTTGCCTCGCCGCCGATGAGCGCGAGCACCTCGGCGACGTGCTCGGCAGACGAGGCGGCATCGGCAGCCTCGAGGTTGAGGCGCAGGAGCGGCTCGGTGTTGCTCGGGCGGAGGTTGAACCACCAGTCACCGAGGTCGACGGTCAGCCCGTCGAGACGATCCTGCTCGGCGCCGACGAACGACTTCGCGACGACCTCGATCGAGGCCAGCGGATCGTCGACCCGGCGGTTGATCTCCCCGGAGTCGGCGTAGCGCTCGAGCGGCGTGCGCAGCTCCGAGAGGGGGACGCCCGCTCGCGACAGCGTCTCCAGGACGACCAACGCGGCGATGAGACCCGAGTCCGCGCGGTAGTTGTCGCGGAAGTAGTAATGCCCGGAGTGCTCCCCACCGAAGATCGCACCGGTCTCGGCCATCACCTGCTTGATGTACGAGTGGCCGACGCGAGTACGCACCGGCGAGCCGCCGAGCTCACGCACGATCTCGGGCACGGCCTTGGAGCAGATCAGGTTGTGCACCACCGTCCGGTCCGCGTCGGGTCCGCCGGTCGCCTGCCGCTCCAGGATCGAGCGGGCGACGATCGCCGTCGTGAGCGATCCGCTCAGCGGCTGCGCCTTGTCGTCGACGAGGAACACACGATCCGCGTCGCCGTCGAAGGCGAGCCCCACGTCGGCGTTCGCATCGAGCACCGCGCGCTGCAGGTCCTTGAGGTTCTCCGGCTGGATGGGGTCGGCGGGATGGTTCGGGAACGTCCCGTCGAGCTCCTCGAAGAGGATGCTGAGCTCGAACGGGAGCCCGGCGAACACCGCGGGGACGACGAGCCCCCCGACGCCGTTCGCCGTGTCGGCCACCACGCGCAACGGGGCGAGCGCGTCGAGATCGACGAACGAGCGGACGTGGCGGACGAACTCCGGGAGGAGATCGAGTCGCTCGACGCGACCCACCTCCTCGGCCCGCTCGAGCAACCCGTCGGCCACGGCCGCCTTGATCTGCCGGAGCCCGGTCTCCTCGCCCACTGGCGCGGCGCCAGCCCGGCAGAGCTTGATGCCGTTGTACTTCGCGGGGTTGTGGCTCGCGGTGAACATGGCGGCGGGAGCGTCGAAGTGGCCGGCGGCGAAGTAGACGAGGTCCGTCGACGCGTACCCGAGGTCGACGACGTCGGCGCCGGCCAGTGTGGCGCCCTCGATGAACGCGGCCACCAGCGATTCGCCCGAGGGGCGGGAGTCCCGGCCGACGTAGACCTTCGCGGCGCCGGTGAAGCCGACCAGCGCGTTGCCCACCCGGCGGGCCACCGACTCGTCGATCTGGTCCGGATAGACGCCGCGCACGTCGTAGGCCTTGAAGATCGCGTCGAGGTCAGCTGTCATGTGAGGGCACCGGTTCGGACTCCGAGAGTGGGCGGTCCATGGTACCGGCCACCTCTCGGGAGTCACCCGCTCCCCGGACTCCCCGGACCCCACGCCGACGGCGTCGGATCGGCCACCAGACGAGGAGGCCGAGCCCGACCAGCCCCAGGAGCGTGCCGATGCGGCCGAGCCACTCGGCCGTGGTCGTCCCGAACTGCAGGGTCACGTGCTTCGAGGTCGGGACGACGACCATCTGGTTCGGCGTGGCCCGGTAGGGGCCATCGGCGCCCTCCACCTCCCAGTTCGGGAACCAGGACTCCTTGACGATCACCGGCACGCCCGTGCGGGAGACGTCGAACGAGATCGAGTCGTCGCTGCGTTGCACGTTCGTCACGTCGACCGGCGGGAGCGGATCCTTCGCGACCCGGCGCGCCGCCTCGGTCCCGACGTGCTTCCACGAAGCAGGACCATCGTCGACCAAGACGCGGTTGAGCGCGCGCCGGTCGTTGAACCACGGGACGGCGATGCAGTCCTGCCACTCGTGGATGGTCAGATCCTTCGGGTCCAGGCCGAGGCCCTTCAGCCGCGTCAGGCACGCGGCTTCGTCGCGACTGCTGAACCGGTCCACCACGACGGGTTCGTTCTTCAGCGGGCTGACGAGCGCGGAGCCCGCGACGCGATAGATGCTCCACCCGGTCGGTGGCGCACGATCGAAGTCCGGCGACGTGGCGACGAGCCGGAGCCGAGGGTCGGCATCGGCGAGCTGCTTGGTCGCGTCGGCGTGTGCCGCGAAGTAGCGGATGCCGAGCGTCTGCATCCACCGCACCCCGAGCGCGAAGTCGGCTTGCGTCCGGTACGGCACACCCCGCACGGCGCCCGAGGAGTTGCCCGCCGCGTCGAGTGCCGCGGTCGTCATGAAGTGGTACGGGGTCGAGGCGGATGCCTCGTAGTAGACGCCCTCGTTCGACGCGATCCGACCGTGCGTCCAGTAGGGCAACAGCATCAGCGCGAGTGGCGACCCGTAGACGTTGAGCTGTGAGTTGCCCTCCCACAGGAGGCGACCGGGCGGAAGCTGCGCGGCCGCGTCGATGAACGCCTTGTACTCCGGGTACTGCTTCGCAGGCGTCGCGCCGTCACCCGTCGTGTCCTCGTAGCCGCGGTAGTTCCAGCGCGCCCAGTAGGGGATGAAGCCCTTGTCCTGATTGAACGAGTACAGCGCGCCGACCGTCAACAGCACGGTGAGCACGCCGGCGACCACCGACGCGACGAGCCGGGGCGGCGTGCGCGACTCCTCGCGCTCGGCCAGCCGCCGGGCGATCCAGGCGCACCCGCGGATGAGCTCGGCGATCCCGAGGCCCATGAGCAGGAAGATCCCGAGGTACCAGAACGGGAGGAAGCGCAGGTTCCACGCCGGCGTCGCCTGGATGTCCTCCCAGAACCGGAACATGAGTCCCGAGAGCGCCGTGATCACGACGACGATGAGTGTCGCCCACCGACGTCCGAGGATCCCCCCCATGAGCGCCGCGCCGATGAGCAGGGCGCCACCCCACTGCCACGGTCCGATGCCGTTGATGCCGAAGAGGTAGCTGGGGAAGAGGTACTCGTTGTACTGCGTGATCGGCGTGTACCGCATGTCGGTCGTGTACCCGAGCACGGAGAGCAGCGGCACGGTCCACACCGCGGTCAGGAGCCCGCCGACGATCGCGATCGCGGCTGCACGACCCAGGGAGCGTGCCGGCCCGGGTGGGAACCAGATGAGCACTGCGCACACCACGACAGCGCCGACGACCGCGAAGATCGCGACGACGAGGTGGCTCATGACCACGAGCGCGAAGAGGATCGCGGGCAGCCACAGGCGACGGCCGTCGCGCAACGATGCTGCCAACGTTCCGAGGAACGCGAGCGCGAACGCGAGCGCCATCGTGTACGAGAACTCGCCGGCGAGCGTGCTCGCGAGCGAACCACCTGCGATGTGCTGGTTGAACGAGATCGACTGCGCGAGGCTGCTGGTGCCAGGGTCCCCGGTGAAGAAGAGGAACCCCGTCGCCGCCACTGCGAACGCAGCCGGCGACGGACGCGGCAGCCGGAGGCCACGCGCGAACACGTACGCACCGATTGGCAGGAGCACCGGCCCCGCGACGGTCCCGAGCTTGAACGCGACGTTGTACGGGAGGAAGAGGTCGAGACCGACGATCGTCAGGGCGGGGATCGGGAAGTAGAACTGCCCGGCCGGGAAGCCACCGTAGAAGTCGGGTGACCATCCCGAGAGTCGCCACGGCAGGAGGTGGTCGCGCAGGTACGCGGGCCACCACACGTGGGCCGCGGTGTCGCCACCTGTGGGCGTCGTGTTGCGGAAGAGCAGGCCAGGCTCGAGCTGCACGAAGATGAACGCGCAACACGCGGCGAGGACGAGCAGCCCCACCCAGAGGTCGATGCGTGACCACCACGACGCATCGGGCGGGGACGTTGCATCGGGCGTCGGGGCGCCGGTGCCGACCTCGGTCGGCGGGGCCGATGACGACTGGTCGAGATCAGTCGTCACAGCCATCCGGACAGCCTGCCAGCACTCGGGCACGCGCCCTGGTCAGGGAGCGACCCGATGCCGCGGACGCCCGGTTTCGAGGGTCAAGCGGTTTCGAGGGTCTAGCGGTTTCGAGGGTCTAGGGGTGGCGGACGAGGTCGAGCACCCGGTCGAGCGGGATCTGGCCCTCGTTCGACTCCCAGCTCTGGTTCTCACAGCCACCGCAACGGCGGAACGTGAGATCGGATCCCGCGACCTGCATGCGGATCTCGATCAGAGCATCGTTCTTGGCACAGGTAGGACAACGCATCTTCGACCTCCCAGTCGTGTTCCCCACAGCGGTATCGGCACGGAGGTCGCGGAACTGAAGGAACGTTCTTCAGGAGATGATGAGGATCGAGGCCAGCAGGTTGAAGCCCACGTGCAGCATGATCGACTGGGACAGGCTGCCGGTCTTGGTGGCTCGCCAGCCGCTCACGAGCCCCAGCAACAGGAACGCCGGCACGTAGTAGTAGGTGTCCGGGTCGCCGAGCACGTGGATCAATGCGAAGATCGCCGCCGAGACGAACACCGCGACGGCGGGATCGGTGCGCCGCAGGAGCCCTCGCAGCAGCGCTCCCCGGAAGAGCAGCTCTTCGGCAACCGGAGCGAGCAGCACGACCCCGAGGGCGAAGAGCGGGACCTCGACGCCGTTCGCATGCTCGAACTGGCGCACGACCTCCTGGGCCGAGTCCTGCAGTCCGGCGAGCTCGGTGATCGGGAGCAGCATCCAGCCCGCGACCAACGAGAGTCCGAGGCCTGCGGCGATCCAGGCCAGGTCGCGCGGCGCGATGCGAAACCCGAAGTCGGCGTGCAGGCTGCCGAGCCCCTTGAAGCGGGCGATGAGCGCCAGCGCGCCGATGATCCCGAGGTTCTGTGCCACCAGGGCCAGGATCAGCGCCGGGACCTCGAGGTCCTTCGGGATCCCGCTGTCGGGCACGTGCGTTCGGCCTGCCGCGGCGATCGCGATCGGGATGAAGGCGAGGAGCGCGCAGACGAAACCGGCGAGCCACGCGAGCAGGGCATCGGGGAGCCCCCACCGGATCGACGCGGGTGACGCGGGGATCGGGCCGGCGGGCTGCACCTCCATGCGGTCAACCTACCTGTGGGGTGCACCCACCTCGGCCTGTGGGGTGCGGCCGGTTCGGTGCGGTGACGCGAGCACCTCCCGAGGTCACGGCTGAGGAATCGGGGCCGTACGATGGGCGTTCCGGAGAACGACCCGAACTCTCCGTCAGCACTGGAGCTTCCATGAGCCGCCCCCCGTCCGAGATGCCGCCGGGTCGCCCCGCGGGCGGACCCGA
>JBBQFJ010000102.1:0-13063 GCA_038321755.1 Acidimicrobiia bacterium
GAACGCGGCGTCAGCGGTAGCCGGGATGCGCGAGCGAGGTCGTGCCGACCGTGGCCGTCCAGCCGAGGTGGTCGTGACGTGACCCATCGGAGGCAATGAGCTCGAAGTCGTCCGCGTGCCACACGTAGATGGCGTCCTGCCCGAAGCGTGCGGCGAGCGCGAGCGCCTCGGCAGGGTTGGCGTCGAGGAGGAGCACGCCGTTCTCCGCGTGTGAACCCGCGGGGTCGCCACCGACGGCGGGGAACCACGCCCAGCCGTGGGTGGCGATGTCGGCGAGGAACGCGAGGTGTCGCCGAGCGTTCTCGGCCGCGTCGATCATCGGGCCGCCGGGGTTGTGGACGGTCACGAAGGTTGCGGGCACCGCGAACGGGAACGTCCCCTCGAAGCGCGGATCGGGGAGCGGCGCGACCGACACCGGCGCGGCGTCTCCCGGCCAGTACGTGAAGCCGGCAACCCGGTACTCGGCCCAGTGCTCGTCGTCGATCACCCGTTCGCCGTCCCCGTCCTCAGATCGCGCGCTCCTTGCCTTCCCAGTACGGGTCGCGCAGCTTGCGCTTGTAGAGCTTGCCGTTGGGGTCGCGCGGCATCTCGGTCGTGAAGTCGATCGACTTCGGGCGCTTGAACTTCGCGAGGCGCTCGGTCGACCACGCGAGGATCTCGGCCTCGAGCTCGTCGTTGCCGTCGATGCCCTCCATGGGCTCGACAACGGCCTTGACCTCTTCGCCCCAGTCGGCGTGGGGGATCCCGAACACTGCGACGTCCGCGACCTTCGGGTGCATGATCAGCTCGCTCTCGATCTCGGCGGGGTAGATGTTCGCCCCGCCCGAGATGATCATGTCGATCTTGCGGTCCGAGAGGAACAGCCAGCCGTCCTCGTCGAGGAAGCCGACGTCACCGACCGTGAAGTACTTGCCCGATCGGGACTTGTCGGTCTTCTCCTTGTCCTTGTAGTACTCGAAGTTGCCCGTCATCATGTGCATGAAGACGGTGCCGATCTCGCCGGCAGGCACCTCGTTGCCGTCGTCGTCGAGGACCACGACCTCCGAGATCGGCCAGGCGCGCCCGACGGTGCCGGGGTGCTCGAGCCACTCCTCGGCGAACACGATCGTCCCGCCACCCTCGCTCGCGGCGTAGTACTCGTCGATGACCGGGCCCCACCACTCGATCATCTGGCGCTTCACGTCGGGCGGACACGGCGCGGCTGCGTGCACCATGTGGCGCAGCGACGAGACGTCGTACTTCGCGCGCTCCTCCTCGGGGACGCCCAGGAGCCGGACGAACTGCGTCGGCACCATGTGCGTGTTCGTGACCTTGTACTTGTCGATGAGGTGGAGCATCTGTGGCGCGGTCCACTTGTCCATCAGCACGATGGTGTGCCCGATGTTGATTGCCGAGCCGGAGAAGTTGAGCACCGCGGTGTGGTACAGGGGCGACCCGACGATGTGGACGTTGTCGTCGAAGGGCTGGAGCCGGAACATGTAGAGCATCCCGCCGAACCCGTTCCCGGCGGTCTCGGGATCGATGCCCGGGAGCGCGCGCCGCACGCCCTTCGGCTTGCCGGTGGTGCCCGAGGTGTAGTTCATGATCATCCCGGCTTCCCGGTTCTCGGGCGCCGAGGTGGGCTGGCCGTCGGTGAGGTCCGAGTACGGGCGGAACGTCGGGATCTCGCCGCCGACGACGAAGCGTCCTTCGGCGGGGAAGCCGATCTCGTCGGCCGCAGCCGTCGCGTCGTCCGCGAAGCGCGCGTGCGACACGAACACCTTCGCCTCGCAGTCGCCGACGATGTACGCGATCTCGGGACCGACGAGATGCCAGTTGATCGGGATCAGGTAGAAGCCGGCCTGCGTGACCGCCAGGAAGAGCTCGAAGACCTCGGCGCAGTTCGGGAGCAGCATGGCGATCGCATCGCCGGGCTGGAGGCCCATGGCGCGCAGCCCGTGCACGAGCTGGTTGCACGACGCGAGCAGCTCCCCTGCCGGGATCTCCCGCTCGTCGGGATCGACCAGGGCGAGGTGGTCCGGGTTCGCTTCGGCGATCTTCCAGAAGCCCAGGGTGGGGGGCGCGTCTGCCATCAGGTCCTACTCGCTCTCGGTGTCGTCAATGGAGTCGGTGTCGTCGCTGGAGTCGGTGGCCAGGCGCTTGGCCCAGCGGTAGTCGGGCTTGCCCACGGGGGTCCGCGGGATGTCATCGGTCAGGTGCAGCTGGCGCGGGACCTTGTACCGGGCCAGGTGCGTGCCGCAGAACTCTGACACGTCGTCGAGGGTCGGGGTCGAGCCGCCACGCGGCGTGACGATCGCCGCGACGCGTTGGCCGAACCGCTCGTCGGGCACCCCGACGACGACCGCGTCGAAGATCTCGGGGTGCGACTTCAGGATCGCCTCCACCTCCTCGACGTAGACCTTCTCGCCGCCGGTGTTGATGCACACCGAGCCGCGCCCCAGCAGCTCGAGGGTGCCGTCGGCGTTGATCGTCGCGAAGTCGCCGGGCACCACCCACCGCACGCCGTCGGGGTCGACGAGGAAGGTCGCGGCGGTCTTCTCCTCGTCCTTGAAGTACCCGAGGGGGATGTGGCCGCGGCGGGCGAGCATGCCGACCTCGCCCGAGCCCGGAGCCACCGGGCGACGGTCGTCGCCGAGGACGTCGACGACGTCGCTGATCGTGAACTTCGGGCCTGCCGCCGGACCGTCGGAGTCCATGACGGTCCCGGCCGCGCCCGTCTCGGTCGCACCGAACGAGTCGGCGATGAACGCGTTGGGGAAGTGCTTGCGCAGCTCCTCCTTCACGGCCTTCGACATGATGGCCCCGCCCGATCCGATGATCACGAGGTTCGGGAGGTCGTACTGGGCTCCGGGTGTGCTCAGCGCCTCGGTGAGGGGCCGCGCCATCGCGTCCCCCACGACCATGATCGAGTGCGCACCCTCGCGCTCGGCGAGGCGCAGCACCTCCTCGCCGTCGTAGTGGTGCGAGGTGTTGAGCACCACGGTGTTGCCGCCGAAGAAGCTGATGAAGCTGGTCCACTGGCCGCCGCCGTGCATCACCGGAGCGTTCACGATGCCGACGGTCGACTCGGCGTCGGGCTTCACGCGGGTCGCGAGGTCCTCGGGCTTCGTGATGGGGGTCATCCCGAAGCCGCCGCCCCCGAGCGCCGCGAAGAAGATGTCCTCCTGGCGCCAGAGCACGCCCTTCGGCATGCCGGTCGTGCCACCGGTGTAGAGCACGTAGAGGTCGTCGGGGGAGCGCGGTGGGAAGTCGCGTGCCGGGCTCGCGACCGCGAGCGCGTCTTCGTACGCCACCGCGCCGAGCGCCGCGACCGCCTTGTCGGCTGCGTCGCGCTCCTCGTCACTCACCGCCTCGGAATCAGGACCGTCGTCGATGACGATGAACTGGCGGAGCTTCGGGACGTCGGCGTGCACCGCGGCGACCAGTGGGGCGAACTCGCGCTCGAAGATCACGGCCACCGAGTCGGAGTTCTCGAGGAGGTAGCGGAGCTCCTCCGCGACGTACCGGTAGTTCACGTTGATCACCGACGCGCGAGCCTTGTAGATGCCGAGCTCGGCCTCGAGCCACTCGGCGCGGTTCCACGAGAGGATCGCCACGTGATCGCCGGGTTCGACGCCCACGTCCATCAGGTGGTGCGCGAGGCGGTTCGCCCGCTCCTCGAGGTCGCCGTAGGTGAGGCGGGATTCACCCGCGACCAGCGCCAGGCGGCGCGGAACGGTGTCGGCGACGATCTCGAAGAGGTCGGCCAGGTTGAACTCCACGGGGATCGAGTAGAACACGTTCTTGTCAGGCCCGGCAAGGCAGGGGTCGACAGGCTGGGTGGGGGAGGAACGGCAGTGGGTCGGTTGGACGGACGGGTGGCGATCGTCTCGGGCGTCGGGCCCGGGATGGGGCGGGCGATCGCGCTCGAGCTCGCCGGGGCCGGCGCCGACGTCGCGCTCGGTGCCCGTCGCGAGGAGTCGTGGCGCCCGGTCGTGGAGGCCGTCGAGGCCCTCGGCCGGCGGGCCGTCGGCGTCTCCACCGACATCACGGAGCCGGACCAGTGCGAGCGACTCATCGCCGCCGCCGCGAGCGAGCTCGGTCGCGTCGACGTCCTCGTCAACAACGCGTTCGCCGAGGAGGATTGGCATGATCCGTTCGACGGGTTCGATCCGGAGCGGTGGCGCCGGCCGATCGACGTGAACGTGTTCGGCACGCTCTCCTTGAGTCAGGCCGTCGTGCCGCAGCTGCGGGCCGTGGGTGGTGGCTCCATCGTGATGATCACGACGCTGTCGGTGCGAAACCCGATCCCCCTCCTCGCCGGGTACGCGGCGTCCAAGAGCGCCCTCACGACCGCGGCACGCGTGCTCGCGAAGGAGCTCGGGCAGCACAAGATCCGGGTGAACTGCGTCGCGCCGGGCCACATCCGTGGAGGATCACTCGACGAGTACTTCGAGTGGATCGCCGAGCAGCGCGGAACGACGCCCGAGGCGGTTGCCGACGAGATCGCCACACAGAACCCGTTGCACCACCTCGCGAGTCCCGAGGAGATCGCGCCGGCGGTGCTGTTCTTCGCGTCCGATCTGTCGAGGGTCATCACCGGCCAGACCCTCGACGTGAACTGCGGCCGGACGTTCAACTGACCACCGCCAGACGAAACGAAAGCCAGACACAAGGGAGTAGGACTGCTCATGCTGCTGGAAGGCAAGCGTTGCATCGTGTCGGGAGTCGGTCCCGGGCTCGGGAAGGAGATCGCACTCCTGTTCGCGCGTGAGGGCGCCGACGTCGTGCTCGGCGCCCGCACCGAGTCCTACCTCGAAGAGGTCAAGACGGAGATCGAGGGGCTCGGACGACGCGCCGAGCTCATCCGCACCGACATCACCGATCAGGCCCAGTGCGACGCGCTGGCGAAGACCTGTGTCGACGCGTTCGGGGGCATCGACGTGCTGGTGCACAACGCGTTCGCGGGCGACGTCTTCCAGCTCTTCGAGGACGTGGATCTCGCGGCGTGGCGCCAGATCATGGACGTGAACCTGTTCGGGAGCCTGCAGCTGACGAAGTCGGTGCTCCCGACCATGAAGGAGCAGGGGGCCGGTGGCTCCGCCGATGAGGGTGGGGGTCAGGGCGGCTCGATCATCTTCGTGAACTCGATGATCATCCGGAAGGTGTTGCCGCTCCAGGGTGGGTACGCGACATCGAAGGGTGCGCTGATGACTGCGGCCCAGGTGCTCGCCAAGGAGCTCGGGCCGCACAAGATCCGGGTGAACTCCGTCGTCCCTGGCTGGATGATGGGTCCGTCGGTGGAGATGTACTTCCAGATGATGGAGAGCCAGACCGGCAAGTCGCCACAGGAGTCCTACGACGAGATCGCGTCGCAGATCACGTTGGGGTTGATCCCGCCGGACGACGACTGTGCGAACGCAGCGCTGTTCTTCGCGTCCGACATGTCGCGGGTGATCACGGGTCAGGCGCTCGACGTGAACGGCGGCGAGGTCTTCCACTAGCGCCCCGTCGAGGACGTCGGGCTGGCTGTCGAAGAAGTGGAGGAGGTCTCCGGATGCTCGGGATCGTCGGAGCCAAGCGCGCGCTCGATGCCGAGGCGACGCGCCTCGGTGCGGCACTGGGCGTCGATGGGCCGGCGCTGCTGCGCGAGCGCGCCGAGATCCTCGGCATCGAGGCGCGCGGCACGACGTCCGCGGGCGGGACCTGCAGATTGCTGCCTGCCGGCGACGACGCGTGGGTCGCGCTGAACCTGGCGCGGCATGACGATGTCGAGCTTCTCGCGGCGTGGATGGAGCGCGAGTGGCATGGCGCCCCGTGGGACGAGGTCGCGACGCACCTCGCGGCGACGAGGGGTGTCGTGGCCGTCGAGCGAGCGCAGCTCCTCGGGATCCCCGCAGCACTCGCGGTGCCGCCGCCCGGAACTCCTCTTTGTGCACTCGAGGGGGCCCTGGCCCCGCTCAGTCCACAAATGGGCGGTGCTGCGCCACTGGTCGTGGACCTCGCGGCGCTGTGGGCTGGGCCGCTGTGTACGCGGATCCTCGGGCAGCGGGGAGCTCGGATAGTGAAGGTCGAGCTCGCCAGGCGTCCCGACGGGGCGCGGGCCGGAGATCCCACGTTCTGGCGCCTGCTGAACGGCGACAAGGAAGAGGTCGTGCTCGATCTCGGCGCCGCGGCCGGGCGGGCCGACCTGGGCGCGCTGCTCGACGCCGCGGCCGTGGTCGTCACGGCGTCGCGCCCCCGAGCGATCGAGCAGCTCGGGCTCGGGCTGGACCGCCGCGTCGCAGATCGCGGTCTCGTGTGGGCGTCGATCACGGGGTACGGCGCCCGGGGCGAGTGGCAGGACCGCGTGGCGTTCGGGGACGACGCGGCGGTGGCTGGTGGACTCGCAGTCGCCGCGGGTGGCCCGGCCGCCCCGGTGTTCGTGGGCGACGCTCCGGCGGATCCCCTGGCGGGCTTGCGCGCTGCTGCTGCCGTGAGCGCCCTCCTCGACGCCGGAGCCGGGGGGTTCGTCGACATCTCGATGTGCCAAGTCATGGGCGACGCGCTCGCGCGGGCCACCACTACGCTGGACTGAGCACCGCCGATCACCCTGCTGATCGCCCGCCGATCACCCTGCCGATCTTCCTGGAGGATGTTGCATGGCCCGTCTCGAGCTGCCGACCGGTCCGGATGTCGACAACCAGCCCGAGATCGTGAAGATCTGGAGCCTCCGCCCCGAGATGGGCGCGGCCGTGGCCGGACTCTCGCACGCGGTGTACTCCGAGAGCATCCTCCCCGCGCGTGTGAAGGAAGCCGCTCGTATGCGGATCGCGCAGATCAACGGCTGCGTGGTGTGCATGGGCTGGCGCATCCCTGAGCTCGCCGAGCAGGGTGTCACCGAAGAGCTCTACGCGGGCGTCGAGCAGGCGGCGACCGATCCGCAGTACTCGGCGCAGGAGCGGATCGCGGTGGAGTACGCCGAGAAGTTCGCGCTCGACCACCGGTCGATCGACGACGCGTTCTACGACCGGCTCAAGGCCCAGTTCACCGATCCCGAGATCCTCGACCTCACGATCTGCATCGGCAACTGGGTCGCCTTCGGGAGACTGACGATGCTCCTCGACCTCGACGAGGCCTGCGAGGTTCGGCTCCGCGCGACCACCTGATCGTCTCCGACGATGCAGACGAGTGAGATCGATCTCTTCGATCTCGACCTCTACGCCGACGGTCCGCCCCACGAGCTGTTCCGCCGACTCCGCGAGGAGTCGCCGGTCTGCTTCCTGCCCGAGCCCGATGGCCCCGGCTTCTGGGCCGTCACCCGCTACGAGGATGTCGTCGCGGTCTCGCGCGACGCCGCGACGTTCACCTCTGCGCCGCGCGTGTTCATCGCGGATCCCGACGACGCGGTCGGTGACGAGCACCTGCTCATCAACATCGATCCACCGCGGCACACCAAGCTCCGCAAGATCGTGAACCGGGGCTTCACGCCGCGACAGGTCGCGGTGCTCGAGCCGCGCGTCCGGGAGATCGTCGTCGGACTCCTCGACACGGCGCAGGAGCGCGGCGAGTTCGACCTCGTGAGCGACGTCTCCGTCGAGCTCCCGCTCCAGGTGATCGCGGAGCTGGTCGGTGTGCCCCATGAGGATCGTCATCGCGTCTTCGCCCTCACCGAGGTGATGATGAGCGTCGGCGACCCCGAGCTCGGGCACACGGTCGAGGATGCTCGGACTGCGATCGGTGAGATGTTCACCTACGTCGACGCGCTCGCGCAGGAACGCCTCGCGCACCCAGGCGATGATCTGTTGAGCCTGATCCTGCAGGCCGACGTCGGTGGTGAGGCGCTCACCCCGATCGAGACCGACTTCTTCTTCATGCTCCTGATGAACGCGGGCAGCGAGACCACCCGCAACCTCATCACCGGGGGGATGCTCACGCTCTTCGAACACGCGGAGGAGCGGAGGCAGTTGGAGGCCGACCCGACGCTGCTCACGACGGGGATCGAGGAGATGCTCCGCTGGGTCACGCCGGTGATGCACTTCCGACGCACCGCGGCCCACGACGTCGAGCTCGCCGATCAGCAGCTCCGGGCCGGCGACAAGGTGGTCCTCTGGTACACGTCGGCGAACCGCGACGAGCGGGCGTTCCCCGACGCCGCTCGGTTCGACGTCACTCGGACCCCCAACGAGCACGTGGCGTTCGGCGCGGGCGGTCCGCACTTCTGCCTCGGTGCGAGCCTCGCCCGCCTCGAGGCGCGCGTGATGTTCGAGGAGCTGCTGACCCGGATGCCGACCCTGGAACCGGCCGGTGCGGTGCGCCGGCTCGGCTCGAACTTCATCAACGGCATCAAGGGACTTCCCGTCCGCACCGCCTGACCCGGGGTCGGCTCGCCTCAGCGGGCGGGCGGCGCGCGGTGCACGGTGCCGTCGAGGGTCACTGCGCCGCGGTACAGGATCCAGAAGCGTCGACGCGCGAACCGCCAGCCTGCGGGGGTGCGGCGGTACTCGTCGTCGTAGCAACCGATCAGCTCACTCGCTTCTCCGGTGGACCTCCGTTGCATCTCGCGGAAGTACCAGCGCCCGGTGCCGACGTCGCCCTCGGCGTCGGCTCGTCCGGACAGCAGTGCTTGGACGCACAGCTCGTACTCGTCGCGCAGCTCCGCGAACCGGGTCACGGCGTCCTGGCCGACGAGCTCGCCGTGTCCGGGGATCACCCAGACGCCGTCGTCCGTCCAGCACCCACCCCAGGCGTCGGCGTCGCCGCGCGCCACCGCGTCGAGCATGTCGGCGAGCAGCCCGCGGATCGCGACGTCGTCCTCGGGGCTCACCATCAGGGCCCGAATAGTAGGTTCGCCGCCGTGGTCGGTCCTGGAACGAACGGAGTCCTGGCGGGAAGGGCTGCGGTCGTCACCGGCGCCGAGCGCCCGCTGGCCGCCGGGCTCGCGGTCGCACTTCGGTCGGCCGGCGCCCAGGTCGTGGAGATGTCGAGCCACGACCTGCATGCTCGTGATCTGAGCGAGGCGGCGTTCGTCGAGGCGGCCGTGACGCTCGGTGGCCCGATCGACATCGTGGTGCACGCGGCGATCCCCGAGATCGCGTTCGAGGCGATCGACTTCGACCAGGTCGACGATGCCCGATGGGACGCCGTCTGGGAGGGCGCGATGGGCGCCGCGATCCACGCGCTGCAGCTCGGCTTCGAGCAGATGCGCGGCCGGGGTGGGCGCTTCGTGTTCGTGACGCCGACGGTGTCGATGTCGGGAGCCGCTCGGCTCGTGCCTTACACCACGGCAGTCGAGGGGATCCGGTTGCTCGCGAAGTCCGCGGCGCGCCAGTGGGGACCCGATGGCATCACGGTGAACTGCATCGCGCCCGCGCCGGAGCACGTCCCGATCGGCGTGGCGAGCACCGATGTTTCGCTCGCACCGGCCGCACTCGGTGGGCCCGGCGACGCCACGCTCGATCTCGGGCCGGTCGCGGTGTTCCTGGCGAGCGATGCATCGCACGCGCTCACCGGCGCGACACTCTGCGCCGACGGCGGCGTCTGGATGGCGCCGTGAGCGTGCCGACCGAGCCGCTCGCCGGCCGTACTGCGATCGTGACCGGCGCCGGCCAAGGCGTGGGCGAGGGCATCGCTCGGGCGCTGGCGGCGGGTGGCGCGAACGTGGTCGTCGCAGCCCGGCGGGCCGAGACGGGTGAGCCGGTGGCTGCCGCGATTCGCGAGCGGGGTGAGCAGGCCGAGTGCATCGTCACCGACGTCACGAGCCGCGACTCGATGCAGCGCTGCATCGACCAGACGGTGGAGCGGTTTGGCGGCCTCGAGATCATGGTGCACAACGCGTTCCGTGGCGGGACGCCGCACCGCCTCGAAGCGCTGTCCCAGGAGCTCTGGGAGCAGAACTCGCGCACCGCGGTGTGGGGCTCGTACTACAGCGCGGTGCTGGCGTTCCCACACCTACAGGTCGCGGGTGCCAACGGTCGGTTGATCCTGATCACGTCGCCTTCCGGCGTCGAGGGCAGTGTGAACATCCCGATCTACTCGCCGGTCAAGGCCGCGCAGCGTGCGATCGCGAAGAGCTTGTCCCGCGAGTGGGGTGAGCACGGGATCACGGTGAACTGCATCGCACCCGTGGCCGAGACGCCGGCGCTCGTCTCCGCGTTCGAGCACAACCCGGTCTTGAAGGAACGGATCGAGGCGCGCACGTCGTTGCGGCGCATCGGTGATCCCGAGCACGACATCGGTTCGGTCGCGCGCTTCCTCGCGAGCGACGATGCGGGCTACGTCACCGGGCAGACCATCGTCTGCGACGGCGGCAGCTTCATGGGCCTCTGATGGTGATGGGTCTGTAGTGGGGGAGTCGACCGCGTTCGAGGAGGAGTTCGGGCAGCGGCCCGACCTCTACGGCCCGTTCCGCGAGTTCTACGCGGTGTTCTGGCGCGACCGCCTCGTCGATCCCGTGGTGCTCGACCTGTGCCGTCTCCGCGTCGCGCAGCTCCTCGGTTGCATGTCGGAGCTCGCGGTGCGTTATCAACCCGCGGTCGACGGTGGGCTGACCGACGTGATGGTCGCGGAGCTGTCGAGCTGGCCCACGTCGGATGCGTTCGATGACGCGCAGCGTGCGGCGATCGCGTTCGCCGAGCAGTTCGTGATCGATCCGCAAGGCATCAAGGGACCGGTCCGCGACACGCTGCGCGAGCACTACGAGCTGCCAGAGGTGGTCGCGCTGACCGAAGCGCTCGCGCTGTTCGATGGCTTCACCAGGTTCCGCCTGATCCTGAAGCTCGACACCGACACGACGGCTGGTCTGACCATCGTCGATCCGGCGAACCTCGACGCACCGCTTTCCTGACGGCCTAGCCTTCGCCCATGGCCGACGACGATGCGATCAGCGGGAGCGTCCTCGCGGAACAGCCCGAGGCGCTCATGGGCTTCCTCCGTCTGTACGGCACGCTCTGGAGCCACGGGCGACTGCCGCAGTCGGTGAAGGAGGTCGCCCGCCTTCGCAACGCGCGGGTCACCGACTGCGCGTACTGCCGCAACGTCCGCTTCGAGGGCGCGGTCGCCGACGGGCTCACGGAGGATCGTGTCGCCCGCATCGACGACGACTACCCGTCGGCTGACGAGCTGACCGAGCGTGAGAAAGTGGCGATCCGCTTCACCGACTGCTTCCTGCGCGCGCCGAGCACGATGACCGAACCTGATCGAGCCGAGCTCAGCGAGCACTTCGACGCCGGAGAGCTCGTCGAGCTCGCGGCGGGTGTCGCACTGTTCATGGGGTTCTCGAAGATCGCGGTTGCACTCGGCCCGCCGCCGGAGATGGCGACCACCGTCGTTCCGACGCCGGACTGGCCGCCTCAGCCGTAGATCGTTCGCAGCACGGACATCGCTGCGCTCACGACCTCGGCGTCGGAGACGGCTTCCAGCTCCCGCGCGTAGGTGGCTGCGTTGAACCCGAGCAGGATCGGCTCTCCGGTGTGCTTGGCCAGGCTGTACCACTCGCACCAATGGCCCTTGGTCGGCGAGACGTAGCCGAGCAGGTCGGCATCGGCGTCCCAGAACACCCGGGGGAACCGCAGCCACAGACGATCGAGCAGCCCCATGCCGAGGCGCTCCACGGCGCGCCGCTGCTCGGGTGGCAGCTCCGGCACGAACGCGACGGAGCCGGCCTTGAGCACCCCGAGCGGCAGCGTCGCCACGGCATGTGCCGCGGCCAGCGCACCGCGGTCGGTTGCGACGGTGACACCCGTGGCGCCCCACTCGATGCGCTGCACGACGTGTTGGAGCCGCACGTCGAGTCCCTCTGCGAGCATCTTGGGCAACCACTCGTACCCGGTGTCGGGGAACAGCACGTCGGGCCCGCCGAAGTCCCGCCCCGAGTCCCACCAGAACAGCGAGAGCTCGTGCACGTCGCCGGCGTAGTCCTGCTCGAGCCGCGTGTTCACGGAGTAGTCGAGGTCACGCAGCTCGGCGGCGGTCCAATCCCCTTCGCGCGCGACGATGCCGTCGATGGCCGCGCCGAGTGAGATGTCCTGGTCGAGGTCCTCGCGAGGACCTTCGATCTCGCGCATGAAGTAGCGAAAGTCCTTCTCGATGCGTCGTTCGTGCGCGGGAGTGAGCAGCTTCCCGTCCGGCCCGTAGGTGTACTCGTTGTCGTAGTTCGTGATCGCGGTCCGAACGCCGGCGTGCTCTGCGAGCGGCGTGAGGGGGTTCCCATGCGTTCCTTCGATCCAGCCGGCGCCGAGGTCGAGGGGGTGTCCGGTGCTGTGATCCGTCCAGACGCGACCCCCGATGCGGCCGCGTGCCTCGACGACGACGACGTCGTAGCCGAGGTCACGGAGACGTTGCGCGGCTGCCAGCCCTGAGACCCCGGCACCGATGACCACGATCGTCGCGCCGTCGTCGGCTTCGTCGTCGACCTCCCTCGCGACGCGGAGCCCCGAGAGGTACGCGCCGTGAACGGTGGCGGCCTGACCGCGAGCTGTCGCCTCGCCGGCGAAGAACACGCGATCGACGTTCTCGTCGCCGAGTGGCTCGGCGAGGGCACGGCGATCGTCGTTGCTGGAGCCGACGCCGAGGAACGAGTACGAGCCGAGCGCGAACGGGTCGCTCGCCCACCGGGTGACGACGAACGCCTCGGGGTCGGGGACGCCACGGCGGTCCGCGACCGCGGCTCGGGCGAACCCCGACCCTGCGCTGGCGAGCGAGGTGCCTGCGCCGGCCGCGACGGCGAACCCGCCCCCAGCCGCGAAGCCCTGCTGGAGGAACCGGCGGCGCGAGATGAGGTTTCTTGGCACGTTCATCGGCGCATGGCGACCATCAGCGTGCCATGAAGATCCATCCAGGCGTCCCCTCAGGGCGAGTCGAGCAGGTCCACCCGAACCTGACGGCGGAGGATCTTGCCGGTCGCGGTCTGCGGCAGCTCGTCGCGCATGCGGATCACGTCGGGCGTCTTGAGCGAACCGAGACGCTCACGCACCCACGCACGGAGCTCGTCGACGTCGGTGGCGGCACCGGACCGGAGCGAGATCATGGCGCCGATGCGCTCGCCCCACTCCGCGTCCGGCAGACCGACGGCCGCGGCCGAATCGACCGCGGGATGTTCGAGGAG